>DATBHS010000115.1:0-6260 GCA_036557345.1 Bryobacteraceae bacterium | reverse complement strand
GTGCTTGCGGAATTGGTTCGAATTGTACCCGGACTCGCCAGCAACTGGTCAATGGGCGAAATTGCCGGCGGCATCGGCTGCTTCTTCTTTTCCTTGGCGGCCATTACGACACAGCACAGGCATATTGCCGAAAGAAACCGGCGTGTTCGGCGCAATTTATGCGAGAAGCGATGCATGTGAGACTAAAGAGCTCTCCCAGAGGTAGTGGCCGGCTTATTCCCGTTCTTCTCTTGTGGGTCTAGCCTCGGGGCGGGCGAGAGTGCGATTTCTACGGTCCCGGGACCCGTGACAGTGGCCTGAAAGCGGCTGAGGCCCGACGGATTGGTCAAAACGACGGTCTCGCCGATATGGCCGGCGCTTTCCGCGCGCGCTTTGAGTTCCAGCCGCGTCGCACCGTTAATCACTTCGACCGTTACCGTCGAACCGCGTGTCACCTCAGGCAGTGGAGTCACCATGTTCGGGTCCAGATAAGAGCCCGCACGGGCATTCCGATTAACCACTTTGCCCAGGTAGTTAGCGGCGGAATCCGGGTGGCGTAACCGCACCGGTGAATCGGTGATTGTTATCTCTTCGAGGGATTCTTGCGAAATAGTTTCCCTGGACCGTAGATTCTGCCGGAGCCGCACTAGCGTGGAAGTGGCGAGAACACGAACGCGTGCCCAGACCGGATAAGGCGATCCGGATGCCAGCCAGATTTGCCCTCTCCACAGAACCGGCACATCGGGGTGCCCGAGCGGAGGGGCACTGGCGCCCTCGACGCTGAAATCAAGCCGGCCGGCCGGAACATTGCACTTGCAGACTTCGAGAACGTCGATCTGGACAATGTTGCTTTTCGGAAATACTCGTTGAATAGCAGCTCGTATATCCGCGGCCGAAAGACTGTGCGCCGGGCGCTCAAAGCAAGCCGGGCTCACGGCTTTGATCTCGATGCCGGACTTGGCTGCCCAATGCGCCAGTTCAGCCGCCGGAATAGTTCGCTGGGCGCCGACCACAGGCGCGTACGAGAAAGGCAGATCGGGGTTCAGGACCCCGAATGCCGGATCGATTTTCGCTACATCTTTAGCGAGGATCTCGCTTCCTTCGACCGCCACGCACGTCGCTGCGCTGAGCAGATTACTCAGAGCCGAAAGAACAAACAGGCATCTCCACATTGCATCCGAAACGCAACGTTAGCTGACGACCTGGTTGACCTGCTGGTACATCTCATCGGCAGCCTTCACGACCTTTGAGTTGGCCTCATAGGCGCGCTGGCTGGTGATCAGGTTGATGAATTCCTCGACGACGCTCACGTTTGAGTTCTCCAGGTAGCCTTGCTGCAGTGTGCCCACACCCTCCTGGCCGCCCGGAGCGCCAACCGTCGGATCTCCCGAAGCGTCCGTCGGAGTGAAAAGGTTGTGACCGATGCTGTTCAATCCTGCCGGATTGGCGAAGTTGGCAAGCTGGATTTGCCCGGCTGTCTGCGCCGTGGTCTGGTTCGGAAGCGTGTAGCTGACCGTTCCATCGCTCGCGATGCTGATGGATTGTGCCTGCGGCGGAATGGTGACCTGCGGTTCGATCGGGTTGCCGTCCTGGGTGACCACGTTGCCGTTGCGATCGAGCTGGAAGGCGCCCGAACGTGTATAGGCAAGCTGTCCGTTTGCCTGGTGAATCTGGAAGAAACCGGCGCCTTGAATCACGACATCGAGCGGATTATTCGTCTGCTGAAAATCGCCTTGCGTGAAGATGATTTCATTCGCGGCGGGACGGGTGCCCAGTCCAAGCTGCAGTCCGGCGGCAACGGTCGTTTGGGTGCCCGCAGCGCTCCCAGGCTGCACGACGGTTTGATACAGCAGATCCTGAAACTGTGTGCGGCGCATCTTAAAGCCAGCTGTATTCGCGTTCGCAATGTTGTTTGCGATGTTGTCGACGTTCATCTGCTCGGCGGTCATCCCGCTGCCTGCGCTAAATAGAGCTCGGATCATTTGGAGTACCTTTCGTAAAAAGATTTGGGATGTTTCTAATTTTGTTAAAAGCCAACCTTGGCAACCTGCTCCACGGCCTGCTTGCCCATATCGCCCGCGATACGAACAGCGCGTTGCAGCATTTCAAATTGCCTCAGAACGCCAACCAGCTTTACCGCCGCCTGTGTCGCTTCGACATTCGAGGATTCAACCTTGCCTTGCACGACTTCGATATTTGTCGCTGGAGAGACTTTGCCCGAAGGAGGCAACATGAAGTACGTTCCGCCGTGCTTAATCAGGTTGTCGACGGAATCAACGTCCACGATTTGCAGTGAACCCTTGGGCGTATCTTCCTGTACGACTTGACCCGATGTAGAGATCGTGAACGGCTTGCTCGCATCGAGTTGCAGCGGCTTGCCGGTGGTAGCCAGCAATTCATAACCCTCGGGCGTTTCGAGCGTGCCTTTCTTTGAAATCCTGAAATGCCCGGCTCTGGTATAGAGGGTTCCACTCTCGCTTTGAACAGCGAAGAACCCGGAAGAAGTCAGGGCCAGATCGCTCTGGTTTCCGGTCGGCAGCAGCGTGCCCTGAGTGAAGTTCACCCAGTTGCTCCGGATCAAGGGCATTTCGCCATCGGCGGGACGATTCTCGTTCACTCCCTCCCAGGCGTCTTCACCAAAATACAGATCGTAAGATTCGCCGTCTGCCTTGTAGCCGGACGTTCCTGTATTGGCGATGTTATTTGCGATGAGGTCCAGGGTCTCGGTACGAACTCGAAGGCCGCTTGCGGCCATGGCGGTTAATGCTTCCATGTTGAATCGCCTCCGGTGCAAGCACGCGGAAGGCCGCACTGATAGTGGCTGCAAAGCCTTATTTTTCTGCTCCCTTTGGAATGATCCGGCAAAAGCGTAAATGAGCCGCGATTTTGGCGTGGGCCAAATTGTTGGCGCGCTATTGCCATATTTGGGCCGCGTAAATCGTTGTTTGTTCGAATGCAGCAACATGGCCCTTCGCGTGTAATGGATCTGCCGTGCTCTCCATCCTGGCAGCCGTTTCAATGCCTGTGGGAAAGGCCGGCGTTCAACCGGATTTGATTCCGTCCGGAAAGCAGTCCGCATTACCCGCAGGCCTGGGATCGGCTGCCAGTGAATCTGCTCCGCCGAGTGACGATCCTGTTGATAGCAGCTTTCAGCAGGCCTTGTCTTCGGTACTCGATGACAGGCTGCCCCCGGTCCAAGGGACCAATAAGCTTACTCCATCGATTCCGGTTCAATCCGCGAGCAACTCTGGACAACTTCCTGCGACCATAAATCCACTGATTCCGTCCCTGCTTGGCTCTCTCAAAGACTCGGCAGGACAGGTCGAGACAAAGCTGCCGGTTCCAAGCCGTTCGGCTCCTTCGAAAGAACAAACGCCACCCAAAGACAAAACGGCCGTTGAAAGGGAACCGGCTCAGTTCCCGGCTACTCAACCACTCTTCCTTACGGTGCCGATTGCACCTGAACCGCAGATTCCTGCTCAACTCGCCGCGGCGCCTGACGACAGCCGCGCGCCCGATCGGATCGCCACGGAACTCCCAAGTTCAATTCAGGGCTTGCCTGGCGTACCTGCCGTGCCGCAGGTGAAGGAAACTCCCACCGCGGCCCCGTCGCCCGCGTCTCCGGCAAACGCTGCGCCGGATTCCTTGTCTTTCGCCCTGATGCTTCATCCGAAATCGGCGCAGAGTCCTATTACCGATACCCCAATCATGCCTGGTGCGACTCGAGCGAAAGCCACACCTTCCGGCAGTCAGACAAACGAACCTCTCACTGGCGATTCCAAGGTTCCCACTGAGGTCTCAAAAGTACCTTCCATCCAGCCAGTGCATCTCGCCGGATCCGATCCGAACGCTTCTACTCAGCCTCCACCGGTCCGGCCGCACGGTGCGGTTCAGCCTGTCACGCCATTACGGGCGTCCCAATCTTTCAGCACTACGGCAACGAGCCCGCAAGAGCGCGACTCAGAGGATCTCTCAACCTCTGATTCGTCCCGGCGCCCCCGGCGCGAAGCAAGCTCCGACTCCGACCCGGCGGGAGTTGCCGTGGGAAGCGACATAGCGAAACCGGTGTTCGCCGCCGCCAATTCAATTCCGACCTCCGCCTCTGTACATTTCAAGCCGTCAGAGAGCGCCTCCGCATCGCCGGCCGCCCCTCAGGTGTTAACGGAGGCGAATGCAGCGCCCTCGGCAACGGCCAAAGAAGTTGTCGTCCGGCTACAGGGGCAAACCGGCGAGTCGATCAGTGTTCGCCTGGTGGATCAAGGGGGACAAGTGCAAGTCGCCGTGCGCAGCAGCGACCCAGCCACGGCGAACCTGCTCCGCCAGGATCTCTCCTCGCTCACAAGCAACCTGGATCGCGCCGGATGGAAACCGGAGGTTCTCGTTTCCGCTCAGCAGCCCGTAGCCTTGGCGCACGACGTTAGTCAAGGATCTCCTAACGAGAACCAAAATTCTCACAGCCAGGGGACGTTTGACTGGAATCAGCAGGATGGCTCTCGTAGAAGAAACAGTGCCACCGATCTTTGGGACGAGATTTTAACTCGCCAAGGCACTTAATAACTGACAAATTTGTAGGATCACTCGGAACTCACAAACTACATGGTTAATTCAATCACCGCCACAGACACCAGCGCGTCGCAAGTGAACCAGATTCCCAGTTCAAATAATCTGGCATCCGAACAGACCTTTTTAAAACTGTTTGTCGCGCAGCTTCAGAACCAGGATCCGCTGAATCCGAATCAGCAGGATCCCACGCAAATGGTCTCCGAACTTGCTCAGTTCAGCCAGTTGGAGCAGCTCGTCAACATCGGCGCGCAGGTTGGGTCGATTGACAAATACATTACGGGCAAGGATGCCGCCGCAGCGAACAGCTCTTCGCAAGCAAGCGCTACCCAAAACGCCTGATGCTCTGTTCTGGAGCCCTGCTGAGGTGTGCCCGCCATGGCTAGCCCCAGCGCATCTTTGATCACCTCCAAGGTCGCCGATGCCTTTGCGGATCTCCAAGTGGATGTCGAGGTACAAGTTGACCGGCGTCAGATGACGCTCAAACAGATCCTCGAGATCGAAAGCGATGCCGTGATTAGGCTGCCGCGCTCCGCCGGCGAGAATATGGACATCCTGATCGGTGGAGCCTTTGTAGGACACGGCGAGGTGGTGATTATCGACGATATGGTGGGAATCCGTATCACCGATTTCGGAGAGGAAGACTGACTTAGCCCACTATCTGCCTAGGGATGCAGATGGTGCAATTAGTGACGGGCTTTGCGGTTGTTTTTGGCCTGCTCGGCCTCCTGGCTCTCTTTTGCCGGCGCGGAAAGGCGACTAGTCCTTCCTTTATCCGGCGTTCGGCGTCCTTAAAGTTTCCGCTTCCGTTTCTTCGTGTCAATAGATGTGACCCCTCAGATACACCGGCCCCACTTCGTGTAATGAAACGGGTAAGTCTTACTCCGACCCATCAATTGCATCTGATTTCGATAGATTCCACGAGCCTCTTGATCTGCACTCATCCGCAAGGTTGTTCCGTGCTGCACCAGGGTGCCGAGAAGCAGCAGGAGTGCAGCGAGGGCGTCCGCTTCCTGGCTGAATTGAGACGGCATGCGGGCTAAGAATGTCCTGCTTGCCCTCGCGCTAGGAGCTGCAGGAGCAGTGGCCGGCGGCGCGGCTAGTCCATCTTCACTCCTGGGTATGTCGCTCGGCCAGGATACGGCCGCGAAATCTGCCAGCGTGCCTATGCAGATCGTCATTCTGCTGACCGCCCTGACGTTGCTGCCGGCGATGATCATGTGCATCACGCCGTTTCTACGGATTACGCTCGTCTTGCACTTTCTGCGCCAAGCGCTGGGAACGCAAACTGTTCCGTCCAACCAGGTTCTGATCGGGCTCTCTCTTTTTTTGACGCTGCTTGTAATGAATCCGGTCGTACAGCAGATCTACACTCAGAGCTGGAAGCCGCTCGAGGACGGCAAAATAACCGTGGATCAGGCGCTCGAGACCGGCGCTGAGCCCCTGAAGAAGTTCCTGCTCCGATTTGCCCGGGAGAAGGATATCCGCCTCTTCGTTGAACTCTCTCATTCACCCCGGCCCGCGAAACCTGAAGACGTGTCGCTCGAAGTGCTCATTCCGTCTTACATCATTTCGGAGCTTCGTGCCGGGTTCCAGATTGGCGCGATCCTTTATCTCCCGTTCTTGATCGTGGACATCATCGTGGCTTCGATCACGGTGTCGATCGGAATGATGCAACTGCCGCCGGTGCTGATCTCTGCGCCCTTCAAGATTCTGCTCTT
>DATBHS010000114.1:0-39887 GCA_036557345.1 Bryobacteraceae bacterium | reverse complement strand
TGCAGGGCCTGGGAGTCAGCATTTCACCGAGGGAGTCCGGAATTACGGTGTTCCTCGAAGGTGGCAACCTTTCAAAAAAGGGCACCTTCGATTTAGGAGGTGTTCCTACCGGCAGCTACGCGCTGAATCTGTACGAGGAATCCGGCGACTTTCACATGCTAGGCACCACGCCGGTCGAGGTGTCCGGGTCGGATGTAAACGACGTGGTGATTAACGTTGTTCCGACTGGCAAGCTTCGCGGCCGCATTCAGGTGGAGGGCGCCGCTCCAGGCACAAGCGAGGCTCCGAACCTGACCTCCGTTCGGGTTGCACTTCAAGGAGCGGATGAAGGTGCGTATGGTTGGGGAGAAGTCTACCCAAAGTCAGACGGAAGCTTCGCGATTGAGAATCTCAATCCTGGAAAATATAACGTTAACCTCTTTCAGACGCTGGATGGCACGTACATCAAGTCCGTGCAGCTTGGCCAACAGGAGATGCTCGGCAAAGAGCTCGACTTTTCGCAAGGGGTCTCGGGCGAGCTATTGGTTACTTTGTCGTACGGCGTCGCGGACGTGAGCGGCACGGTGCAAATGCCGCAGCAGGATACAGGTTCCGAGGCTTCCTCGAATAAGCCCGTATCCGCAGCTTCCATTGCCCTGGTGCCCGAGGAATTGCGCCCGGACGGCTCAGGCCTTCAATACGGCAACACGACGCAGACCGGCACGTTTTCTATTAAGAACGTTCCGCCGGGCCGCTATCGCGCGTATGCGCTCGAAGAGTTGAAGCGCGATCAGATGGACAATCCCGATTTTCTGAAGCAGCTCGAATCGAACGCTGTGGAGATCGAGGTCAAAGAGAATGACAAGAAAACGACTCAGCTTACGCTCATTCCGGCAACAGAGACGCAGCGCATTCTGGCGCAGCTCGGGATTGATGCGCAGTGATCGCTACTTCACGAACCTGAGCTTCTTCAGATCCGGTTCGGGAGACGGCGCATTGAACTGCGCCTGGCTGAACGTCTGTTTTACGCGCCCATCATCCAGCGCGACACCAAAAGGCGGATCTACAAACGGAAATACCTTCTTCAACTTGTCCAATTCCAGACTGGTCGAGGCCTTCAGGTGCGTGTCGTGCAGAAAGTCGGCGGCCCATTGCGGATTGATGGTCGGGATCGCGATCACGCGAGTCTTGGACCAATCCAGCGTGGACATGAACTTCGCGGCAGCCTCGCAGTGCGTACAGGAAGGATCAAAGAAA
This sequence comes from Bryobacteraceae bacterium, assembly GCA_036557345.1. Taxonomy (GTDB): domain Bacteria; phylum Acidobacteriota; class Terriglobia; order Bryobacterales; family Bryobacteraceae; genus Bog-105. Next base: position 38,651 of record DATBHS010000114.1, on the reverse strand, counting down.
AACAGGAGGACTTTGCCGTTGGACAAATCCTGCGGCTTGCCGTCCACGATAACAGGAGTGGGTACCTGCGCGTGGCTCCGTTGTGCTGCATTGACACCGAAACTCGCGCCCGCGAAAATCACGAGTGCAAGTAGGATCACCGCCGGGCCGCGATAGCTCACGGGCCGCCGCGACCAGGCGAATGCGGCTAATCCGAACAGCAGCATGATGGCATCGCCGATGAAGAATCCCGGTCCAACTGTTCTCTTGATAATCGGAAAGCAACTGCACTCATGGCCCACGAGTTTGGGGTAATAGTACCCGATCCAACAGATGAAGAAAATCATCAAAGCAGAGCCTAGCAGGCCGCCCAGACGCCGGAAGCGCGGGGTAAAGAGCAATGCCGCCGCAAGGAGTTCCAGAGTTCCGAGCGCTGCCGCGCCCAGCGAGCCCAGTCCCGCCGGCACTTGCGCCTGTTCGAGCAGTTCGCCGGTCTTGAACGGGCTTAAAACCTTCCAGCCGCCCGAGACAAGAAAAATGATCCCGAGAAGGATGGCGCAGACCGCCGCGATGGTCCGCTTCGATCGTGCGGGATTGCGGTAGACGTTCCCCGGCGTGTTTTGCGCGATGACTTCCTGCATCGTTTTTCCTTAATTGTATTCTGATCGTTGCTACGAATGCGTTCCATCGCTATCAGACTGCTCGTGTGTACCATGACTCTCGCCGCCGCGCCTGACTCAAAGAAGATCGATTCTGAGGTAAAAAAAATCACGAAATCGGCCATCCTGATCGACACGCACAACGACATCCCGAGCTTTACGATCGATGGCGCCGATATTGGCAACTCGCCGAAGACCCAGACCGATATCCAACGTCTGCATGAAGGCGGGGTCGGAGCAGTATTTTTCTCGGTCTACGTTGCTGCAACCTATGTCATCGGCAATCATTCGGCAAACCGCACACTGCAGATGATCGACACCGTATATCACGACATCATCAACCGTTACCCGGACACGTTTCAGCTTGCCTTGACTGCAAGGGATATCGAGCAAGCGCACCGTAAGCACAGGATCGCCGCGCTGCTAGGCATCGAAGGCGGGCACGCGATTGAAGATAGTCCGCGCCTGCTACGCGACTACTATCGGCTGGGGGTTCGGTACATGACCTTAACCCACTGGAACACGAACGACTGGGCCGATTCGTCGGGCGACATAAACAATCCGGATGTCGCGCATCACAACGGCCTCACACCGTCAGGAAAGGACATCATCCGCGAAATGAACCGGCTCGGCATGATGGTCGATATCTCGCATACGGCGGACAAAACCTTTTACGACGCGCTCGAAACCAGCAAGGCGCCGATCATTGCATCACATTCCTCATGCCGGGCAGTTACGAATGTGCCGCGTAACATGACCGACGACATGATCCGCGCTCTGGCCAAAAAAGGCGGCGTCATGCAGATCAATTTTTTCTGCAGTTTTGTTTCGCAGAAGGCGGCGGATGCCCCGCAGAATGCGCCCGTACGCGCCACGCTTGCCGATGTGATAGCCCATATCGACCACGCGCGGCAGGTGGGAGGCATCGATGTGGTAGGAATCGGGAGCGATTTTGATGGTATTAGCTGCTCGCCCGAAGGGCTGGATGACGTTTCGAAATTTCCGAATCTGACACGTGCACTTTTAGAGAAAGGCTATTCGCCGTCCGATATCAAGAAGATATACGGCGGGAATACGCTGCGAGTCATGAAGCAGGTGGAGAAAGTTGCGGCCGAGATGCGGCGGTGACGAACAAGACCGGCGAAAGCGCCTGTCCCACTAATCTTCCAGCCGCTTGGCTTCTTGCCAGAACTCTTCCATGCGGTCCAGGGGAGTTTCGGGGAGTGAACTACTCGAGGCGGCGATCTGGCGCTCGACGTAGCCGAATCGCCTGCGAAATCGCGCATTCGTTTTTCGCAAAGCCTGCTCTGGATCTACTTTCAGGAATCGCGCGAGGTTCACTAGCGTAAACAGCAGATCGCCTATCTCATCTTGAATGTGCTCGTGATCCTCTGATTGCCTGGCACGGGCCAACTCTGCCGCCTCTTCCTGAAGCTTTTCGACAACCCCAGCTATATCCGGCCACTCGAATCCCGCTCCCGCCGCTTTCTTGCCGATCTTTTCGGCTTCCATCAGAGCAGGAAGGTTGCGCGGAACGTCGTCTAAAATGGAAGCCAGGGTCGTTTCCTGCCTCGTCTTCTCTTCCTTTTTGATTTCGTCCCAGCGCTGCTTGACATCCTCCGCAGTCTCGGCGGAAGCATCTGCAAATACGTGCGGGTGCCGCCGTATCAGCTTTTGATTGATAGCATCCAGTGAATCGGCAATAGAGAACAGTCCCCCTTCGCGCGCCATTTCGGCGAAAAACACCGGCTGCAGCAAGAGGTCTCCCAGTTCCTCGGCAAGACCCGGCCAGTCGCGCTGGTCGATGGCATCCATGACCTCGTAGGTTTCTTCTAGCAGGTACGATTTGATGGTGTCGAAAGTCTGCTTGCGATCCCACGGGCACCCGCCGGGGGCACGCAAGAGCGCCATGATTCGCACCAGTTCAGCGAATTTCTCGCCGGCTTCACCAAAGAAATCTGCCACGCTCCGAATATAGCGGTGATCAGCCGAAAAACGTCGGCCGAATTTTTGTAAGCGCGTTCACGATCGTAAGTACAGGGTGGACCAGGACAATTAGCTCTTGAAGTAAACGCTTACGTGTGATACCTTCTATGCCAGTTCAGCGGTCGAAGTTTATCTCAACGTTGAGGGGGTCTCTATGCCACGTGGGCGTAGTCTTCGGGTTTTCTTCGCAATCCTGTTTACGGCTAGTTTTGTGCTGGCACAGCGGGATCTCGGAACCCTTACCGGAACCATCACGGACCCAACCGGGTCGGCGGTTCCCAATGCGAAGGTCACTATCACGAACACAGCGACCGGCGTCTCCTATGAAACCGTCACAAACACGGCGGGTTCGTACACCCGTCCCGCACTAAATCCAGCGACTTACACCGTAACGGTGGAAGCGTCCGGCTTTCAGAAGGCGCAGCAGAGTAACGTGATCGTCAATCCAGGGGCGCCCGTGGCTGTTGACATTACGCTCCAGGTCGGCAACGCCCAGCAGACCGTCGAAGTCACTGCTGCCGCACCCTTGCTGCAAACGGAAACTCCGGCCCTCGGAGCAAACCTCAATACCAGCCAGGTCACCGAACTTCCCCTCGGCGGTCAGCGCACCTTTACGTTCCTGGCGCGTCTGTCGCCCGGCGTTTTGCCCGCGGAGCCGGGCGCTCGCGGCGCTTTAGGTGGCGATTTCTCGGCGAACGGTGTCCGCTCCACAGGCGAGAACAACTTCCTTCTAAACGGCGTCGACAACAACGTCAACGTCATCGATTTTATCAACCAGACGTCATTTGTGATCGGCCCGTCGGTCGAAGCCATTGGCAATATGCAAATTCTGACGAACGGCTACAACGCCGAGTATGGGCGCGCGGCAGGCGGCGTGATCGATATCTCACTGAAGTCCGGCACAAACGAAATCCACGGCGTCCTTTTCGAGATCTTGCAGAACACTGTTCTCGATGCGAACCGCTGGGAGAATAACCTGACAGGAGTGGACCGGCCGCCGTTCAAGCAGAATCAATTCGGCGCTGCTGCAGGGGCACCGATCATTAAGAACAAGTTGTTTATTTTCGGCGATTATCAGGGCACACGCATCGCCACCGCTGGAGGCGTGATCCAGAATCTCGGGCATGGCCAGTTCTACACCATCCCAACTCCAGCTATGCGGAACGGTGATTTCTCGGGCCTGCTGGGCGGCCAAATCGGCACGGACGCGATGGGCCGCCCGGTTCTACAGAACCAGATTTACGATCCTGCGAGCACAAGAACGCTGCTGAATGGAACTTTGATTCGTGATCCTTTCCCAGGGAACAAGATCCCGGCGAACAGATGGGATCCCGCGGCGGCCAAGATGATGGCTCTCTTCCCGGACATCAATCAGCCCCAGAACGTCAAGCCAGGCTTTCAGCCGACGAACGACTATTACACGGTCACTCCGGGCGGCCTGAACACGGACCAAGGCGACGGGCGTGTTGACTTTCACATGAATGACAAGAACAGCATCTTCGGCAGCATCAGCTGGTCGAATACGTCAAAGACGAGCCAGCCTCCCTATCAAAATGCCCTCGACGGCGGCGATTTTTATGGGCAGAGCGAGGAAGATCTGGGCCGAAACGCGATGCTCAGTTGGACGCACATCTTTTCACCCACAATCGTCAACGAAGCACGAGTGGGTTTTACACGCCTGGTTACGGCTCGCACTCAGGCGAATGCAAATACAGATGAATTCACGGCAATTGGCATCGGCGGCTATAATCCCACAACGACCCTGAACGGCGGATTGCCGCAGTTCGGCATGGGCCATTACAGCCAGTTCGGCGCTAACGACTGGCTTCCCACCAAGGAATACAACAACGAATGGGACTTCATCGAAAATCTCTCGGTCACGAAAGGCGTGCACTCGATGAAGTTTGGTGCCGAGTTCCGGCCGCTTCATTTCCCATTCTTCCAGGTCCCGTTCCCCCATGGCGAAATGAACTTCGGGCGGAACGAGACAGCCTTCCCGTCAACCGGCACGGATGCCGGCGGTCAGAACGGAACGTTTAGCGCCGATACCGGCGATGAAATGGCGTCATTCCTGTTAGGCGCCATCAATAACGGTCAGATCTCGACGACCAACTTCATTTCATCTACCAAGCAGGCATACGCGTTTTACGCGCAGGATGATTGGAAGGTCAATTCGAAATTGACGGTGAACTACGGTGTGCGCTATGAGTTGTTCTCCCCGATCGGAGAGCAGTTCGCGCGTCAGTCCAATTTCGTTTACGACACTCTGACATTGGAAATCCCCAAGGGCCCTGACCAGGATACGGCGCTGCCTCCGAACTTCAATACGCCCGCTACCATCAACGGCATCACATTCCCTGCTCTATTCCCGAATGTAAAGGTGTCTCGTGGAAAAGTTGGCCCCTATCTGATTCCCTGGGACAAAGCGGATATCGGCCCGCGTATCGGCTTCGCTTACAATATCTTCCCCAAGACGGTGATTCGCGCCGCCTACGGCATCTTCTACGGCGGCGAGGAGAACCAGGGCGGTAACCCGAATCGCGGTGAATCGGCGCCGTTCAACATGTCTCCGCAGTTGAACCGCCCGGCCGGCGTGAGTCAATTCGCGCCCGATCCGTTCTTTGCGGGCGGCGCTGCCACAGGCGGCGTCGCGTACGGGTATCCGCTGAATGTGTTCACCGGATTCCCGGTTTCATCGCTGCAGTTCCGCGAAGTGTATCCCAATTTTTTGAATCCCATGGTTCACAAGTGGAACGTCGCCATTCAGCACCAACTGCCGGCTGACATGGCGCTGGAGGTGGGCTATGTCGGGAATCACTCTGCGCATCAGCTCTTCCAGCCAGATCCGAACGCCTGCCCGAATGTGCCCACCACAAACTCCAACCTTACCTGCGAAGATTTCCGGCCGGTACCCTACATTGGTGGTGTCCAGGGTACCGCCTCACTCGGTGTCGGCAACTACCAAGGCCTGACAACCAAGGTAGAGAAGCGCTATTCGGCGGGATTGCAGTTCGTCGCGTCGTACACCTATGGCCATGCCCTGGCCGACACGGGTACTACGCTCAGTGGCTCTAATGGCTTTTATCAAAAAGACAACACGAATATTCGAAGCTCATACTCGAGCGCTGCCTGGGATATCCGGCATAACTTCACGTTCGGGTTCAATTACGACATCCCGTTCGGTCGTGGCAAGCAGTACGGGTCTAACATGAACGCGGTTCTCAATGCGATAGCCGGCGACTGGCACCTGAATGGCATTGCCACATTCCACACTGGAAATCCGTACACGCTGAGGGCAAATGGTTGCATTGGAGTGTGGGCCGGCTGTTCACCCGATCTGGTCTCGGGAACCGATCCGAACGGAGCGCCGCCGGGAGGACGCCGTGCGGCCGAGTGGTTCAACACAGCAAATGTGGCTGCACCGACTCCGCTGACCGAAGGAAGCCTCGGACTTCAAACGAACTATTCGCCACCGACGCGCACCGTTGATTTCTCGATCTTTAAGGATTTTCCATTCACCGAACGCTGGCGCTTGCAGTTTCGAGCTGAAACCTTTAACCTGGCGAATACGCCGCAGTTCGGTACTCCGGACAATACGCTTGGCAATTCCACGTTCGGTCAGGTGACTTCGACGCAGATTGGTACCGAACGCCACATTCAATTCGCGCTGCGCCTCCTGTTCTGATCGTTCTACGCTGGTAGTTGCTGTTCGTTCTGTTGCTGCTGGCGGCTGATCCGCAGGCCCTGCTCCAGCAGGGCCTCATAGCCCTTCAGCACGGTCAACTTGCCGAGGCGCGCTCGACTCTAGAAGAAGCATCTCGAGTCGACGCAGCTAACCCGTATGTCTGGACTTCGCTCGCCCAAACCTACTTGCGACTCGGTGATTCGCAAAAGGCCGAATCCTCGGCCGTAAAGGCCGGCAAATTGGGCGCGGCGAATCCGGTCGTTGCACATGCTCTTAGCCTGTTTTACTTCGAGTATGCTCAGCAGTTATTTCGGAAAGAGGATTTCACGCACGCCGCGGATATTCTGAGCACGGGACTGCAGGCCGATCCGCGCAATGCTCAGCTTGTCCTCGCTCTCGGAGTTGCGCGTTATGGCCAGCGCCGGTTTGAGGATGCCATTGCTCAGTTTCTCCAGGTGATCGGCATTGACCCCACGATCGAGCAGCCGTACGTTTTTCTCGGCCGCGTTCTGGATCAGGCCGGCCCGCATCTACCCGAGATCACCAAGGATTACGAAAGCTGGACTGAGAAGAATCCACAGAACGCAAAGGCTCCGCTACTGCTTGCCAAGGCGCTGCTCGCCGCGGACGCACACGATCCGACAGCCGAAGATTTGCTCCGGCGCTCGATGACCCTCGACCCAAACAATTGGGAGCCGCATTACGAGTTAGGCGTGCTGCTCGCCGGCAAGAGGGAGTACCGTGCCGCTGCGGAGGAGCTGACGCGAAGCATCGAGCTCGATCCGAAGCAGGCGGTAACGCACTATCACCTCGCACGCGTTTATGACCGGCTGGGCGAGCCGGAGCGAGCGAAGGCAGAGCGGGAGATACATGGGCGGTTGACGGGGACGGCTACAGCCCCAGCTCCTCCCGCGCATAATTGAGGCAATCAATGACATTCTGCTGCTCGCGCGCCAGCGTGTTCTCGCGAGGCAGCGGCTTTGCGCTCTTGTGCGTGTCGACAAATTTGAGCGTGCGCGCCAGATACAGGCCGTTTCGATCCGGAAACGTCACCCAGTATCCGTCCGTCAGACACGGTACCTTCAGCGGATCGCGCGTAATCATCTCGAGCGAAAAGTTGGCTTTGGGCCAGTGCTGCCGAACGAGAGATACCGCGCGCTTCAAATCCAGATAACCATCGCCCAGCACGACTTCGGAAAGCAGAAAGCCATCGTCGAACGGCTCCACCGCCATGTTCTTCAGGTGTGTGCAGACCGTGTAGGGCGCGAGCTTCTCAATCACATCCATCGGCTGGTCAAGCAGGGCGATGTTGTTTCCAAAATCAAGACATGCGCCGAGGTATTCGCTCGAATGCTTGCGCAGCAGCGCAACCAGCTCATCATCGATCCAGTCTTTGTGATTCTCGAGCCCGAGCGGAATCTTGTATTTTTCGAGTAGCGGGACCGCGGCTGAGACGGACCGCTCGCTCTCGGCGACATGCTGCCGCCACGCATCAAGCGAATGGAACGTTTCATACCGGCGTGTACCGAGGCAGGCTGACCGGAGAGCGATCGCGCCCACCTGCTGCGCATCCTTCAGGCTCTTTTCGAAAGCAGTGCTGTCGTTGCCATGCGGCATCGGCACCATGGCTTCGACGTACATACCCCAGCGCTCGGCTTGAGACCGGATCTTGGGAATGTCTCCGTTTATTGCGGACTGGATGCCGGCTGCGCCAAGAGAATGGCAGCGCTCCAGAAACTCATAGGTGTCTTTCGGACGCCACACGCCCATGTAGGACGTAGTGGCAATTCCGATCTTGTAATGTGGCAAAGAGTCGCCCATAAGGAATGTATTCGTTGCGCCGGCGGCGGATACCGCTGCCATGCCGTGGACAAAGGTTCTCCTTGTCATCGTAGAGACATCTTCCGGAAGAATACGATCGTCAGCACGGCTGACCCGAGGCAACACGCCGATAACAAGGTCAGAGCCGGAGTCATGCTGTGCGTCGCATCGCGTATAACGCCGACAAGGAACGGACTGAGATATCCGGCCAGGTTGCCGACTGAATTGATCCAGGCGATGCCGGCCGAGGCAGCGGCGCCGGTAACGAAAGCGGTAGGGAGAGACCAGAACGTCGAGTACGCCGCCACCAGGCAAGCTGTGGCAATGGTGAGAGCGACCAGGCCCATATTCCCTGAAATGCCGGGTACGGCGGACACTGCAAACGCCAGCGCACCAGCGACGCCGGCCAGCGCGATGTGCCAGCAGCGCTCGCCGGTCCGGTCGGAGTGGTGCCCGACAACCACCATCACGATCGCGGCCGCGGCCCAAGGAATGGCAGTCAGCAGGCCGATGTCGAAGGGATCCTTCGTCAGCGTCTCCTTAACCATCTGTGGCAGCCAGAACGCGATTCCGTAATTTCCCATCACGAAGCCGAAGTAGATGAAGCAGAGAACCCAGATTTTTGAGCTGCGAAACGCATCCCGCAAGCTGTGGCGCCCTGCTCCGGAAGATTTCTTCCTGGCCTCCTCTTCCCGAAGGTGCTGCACCAGCAGAGTCTTCTCTTCGCCACTCAGCCAGTTTGCCTTCGACGGCTCATCCTGAAGAAACGCGAACGCGGCGATGCCCGCCAGAATGGACGGAACCGCTTCAACGATATACAGCCACTGCCACCCGCGCAGACCTCCGACAGCGGACATGCGCTCCAGAACCCAGCCGGAAACCGGACCGCCCAAAACGCCGGAGAGCGGAATAGCGGCCATAAATGCCGCGATCATCTTGGCACGATGCTTGCTTGTGTACCAGAACGTCAAGTAGAGAATTACACCCGGAAAGAAGCCCGATTCCACCATGCCGAGCAGGAAGCGCACTGCATAGAACTGAAATTCGGTGCGCACAAACATGGTGCACGCCGACACAATTCCCCACACGATCATGATGGGGCCCAGCCATCGTCTGGCGCCGATTTTTTGCAGGGCGATGTTGCAGGGCACCTCGAAAAAGAAGTAGCCGATAAAGAAGATTCCTGCGCCAGCGCCATACACCGCGTCGCTGATACCCAGATCCTGTTGCATCTGCAACTTTGCGAAGCCGACATTAACCCGGTCGATGTAGGCGAATATGTAACACAGAAACAGGAACGGGATGAGCCGCCACGTCACCTTCCGGTAAACGGATTTTTCGAACTCGGCAGAAACTGTCGTTTGCTGGGGTTTAGTCGCCATCAGATCTCCCTCTTTCGCACAAGTTCAGTGAGGTAATCGCAGCCACGCGCGGTCAAGGCCATCATAGTCAGGGTGGGATGCTTGTCGCCTGTCGTGACGAAGCATCCGCCGCCAAAAACAAACAGATTCGGCACGTCGTGGGTCTGGCAAAACGAGTTCAGCACGCTTTTCTTCGGGTCCGCGCCCATGCGGCATGTGCCCACTTCGTGAATCAGGCTGCCTGGAACGGAAATATGCGGCTTCGCATCGAGAATTTCGCCCCGAGCCGCCCGAAACAGTTCCTGGGCATGTTCGAAGAAATCCTGATAGAGCCGCAGGTCGTTATCGCAATGTGTGCAGTTGATTCGGAGTACAGGAATGCCCCATCGGTCGCGAACTTGTGGGTCCAGTTCGACGAAATTCTCTTTGCGCGCCAGCATCTCGCCTCCGGAAAGCCAGACGCGTGCAAAAGCCGGATAGAGCGATTTGACCTGCTTTTTCCAATCGGACCCGAACCCGGGCAGCCCGGGAGCAAACGACGGGAACATCGCAGCCCCGCCGCTGGCGCTCATCGCATATCCACGTATGAACTTGCCCGAACCTCCCTTGGCGCCGATGTTCCGAAAATTGGGAATATATAACCCGCCCGCCTTGCCATCGTCGTTACGGATCGTAGTGCCTTTCAACTGGGGCAGAAAGCCGGTCACACCGCCGCCGCTTACCTGGTCCATCAGATATCGCCCGAGCACTCCGCTGCTATTGGCGAGACCGCCCGGTTGCGAGTTCAGCAGAAGGCGCGTGTTCTCGAGTGAAGACCCCGCCAGGACAATAACTTTGGCTTCCAGTTCTACTGCCTTGTTCGTATAGCGTTCTAGGTACCGAATTCCGCGCGCGCGCTTTTCGTCGTCCATCAGAACGTGGCTGACAACGGAATCACAGAAGACTGTCAGATTACCGGTCTTCAGTGCCGGAGGGAGAGTGGAAGCAATTGTGTTGAACATCGCGCCCACATCGCAGCCATTGAAGCAATTCCCGCAATAATGACACGGCGGCCGATTATGGAGCATTCGCGTGAGCTGCGCGACGCGCCGCGGAGTTGCGGGGAATCCGATTTTGCCGCATGCTGTCTGGAAAATCGTCTCAGCGCAGTTCAGCGGCATCGGCGGAAGAAACCTGCCATCCGGAAACTGCGGCAGGTTTGCAGGCGCTGCGCTTACGCCGATAAATTCTTCGACGCGATCGTAATAGGGAGCAATGTCTGCGTACGAGATCGGCCAATCTTCGCCGTACCCATCCCGGGATGCCGCTTTGAATTCCAGGTCCGACATGCGGTCCGAGGCCCGGGACCAGTGTAGAGTCCTTCCGCCCAGCACCCGGGATCGAATCCACCGGAAGGGCTTGTCCGGGCTGGTCGTGTACGGATTGTCCCGGTCGTCGACCATGATCCGGTAATTGTATTCAGTCGAGCCTTTGTGATACTTCCGGAGAAATCCCGGCTGGCCGGCGCCCCGAAAGGGCAGCTCGTAGGGCCAGCGATGGTGAAACTCGCGGTAAGGCTCGATGCGCGAGCCGGCTTCAAGCAGGACTATTTTGAAACCGCTTTGCGCCAACGCCATCGCGGCCCATCCGCCGCACGCTCCTGATCCGACAATCGCGACGTCGTACCTCTGCATCGTCTTCTAAACCCGGTGATGCTCCGGATGCGTGCACACTGGAAATTCGGTCAAATATGCGAGACCCTTGTATTCGAGCACATCGATCAAACCAACCCGCGATGTGTAAAACGCGTGGACGGTCATATCTTTGATCAGCTTGTAACTTGCGGAAGCCGGATCGCGGGACATCCGCTCCACTAGTGCAATTTGCCGTTCCCGTGAAAGGTCGCCGAACTCTTGCGACCGGAGCCATGCCATCGCCTTCCGCCAGTGCTCCTGCATTTCGGGCGCATATTCGGCCGCGGCATGCACGACGAAGTCGATGAATGGTGCGGCGCATGCTTCACGCGCACCGGGCGTGTCATCGGTTGGGATCAGGATCTCGGTGAATGTTTCCAGGTTCCGAAAGTCCTCAGGCGAAAAGAATTGCGGCTTGTATGCCGACCAATCCTGCGGATCGGGCGGCGCATTTGAGCCGGAACTGTGCGTGTGCGCTCTCGCCTGAGCAGCATTCAGCCACCCGGAAAAGAATTTGTCGCCGCCGGCAACGGCAGCAGCCCGTAGAATCATCCAGCCTGCGTCGCGACGTGTCATTTCTGAAAATGTCTAACGGGCCGTCCATCCGCCATCGATCAGGATGTCCGTTCCGGTGATGTATCCGGCTTCTTCAGAGCAAAGGAACGCCGCGAGCGAGCCGATTTCTTCCACCTTTCCCCATCGTCCGACCGGGATGCTGGCGAGAAATTGAGCATTCACTTCCGGGTTCTGCATGATCGGCAAATTCATCTCCGTTCCGAACGGCCCGGGGCTGATACCGTTTACGGTGATGCCTTCGGGCGCGAGTTCCAAGGCCAGCGCGCGGGTCAGGCCCAGCAGTGCCGCCTTGCCCGCCGAATAGGCCGCTCGGCCCGGTAAAGAAATGTGACTCATGATCGACGTCATGTTCAGGATGCGGCCGTAACCCGTGCCGAGCATGTGCGGAACAAAGGCGCGGCACATCAGAAAAGAGCTGGTCAGGCTGGTATCCACAACCGACCGCCACTCCTCCAACGAGAAATCGATGAGGTTTTTGCGTATATTGATGCCGGCATTGTTAATCAGAATCTGCGCCTTACCGAACCGGTCCGCGATCCGCGCTTCAACATCGCGCACCTGTTTTTCGTCGCGCACATCGGCGGTGAAGGCCGCCGCTTGGCCGCCCGCGTCCCCGATCTCCTGTTCGACGCTCTTAAGCTTTCCGGCGTCTCGCGAGACGAGTGCTATAGTCGCGCCTGCGCGACTCAACGCAAGCGCCATCGCTTTTCCCAGGCCCTTGCTGGCGCCGGTGATGACTGCGTTCCTTCCGGAGAGATTGGCGTTCGATTTAGTGGGGGGCATCGGCTGTCGTTGACGTAAGGATCATCCTATCGCGCGGGTCGATTCGGGAACCCTACTCAACAACAAAGAAGTACGGCGCTCGTTCCAATCACAGCCAAGCAAAATTTTCCCCTCTTTCCAGTTTGCCCTTGTAATCCTCTGAAAATCCGGGCGTTCCAAGGATATGCTTCCGCTTCGGCGCAGCCCGCAGCATACAAAAACACCCAAACGCGTGGTGCTCTTAGGCGAAAGGATCATCGTCTTTGCACCACTCACGAACGACAAATCCGAAGCGGACGAGCCTCCGAATTGCTGGGTCTGTGTTCGCCGTAGCAACGGGACTTGGTTTCGTCCCCTCAGTGCCGGGGCAAACCCCCACTACCATCAATCTCGGGACACAAGGGCGCAACGCGGATTTCTCAACGCTGCCAGTAACGCGACCTGTCACGGTCGGAACCACGCTGCCGCCTACCTGCCTTGTCGGACAGCTATTCTTTAACAGCGCAGCTCCGGCCGGCCTGAATCTTTACGCCTGCACGAGCGTGAATAACTGGACTCAGCTCGCTGGCGGTGGCGGCGGTGCGAACCCGCAAGTCTCTCTCGACAACACGTCCATTTCGTTCGGCGGACAGACGATCACGACGAAGAGCCCGTCACAGGTGGTTACGCTTACAGACTCCGGCACTTCGTTCTTGACTATTACGAGCATTGGCGTGACAGGCGCAAACGCCGGCGACTTCGCTGTATCCAACACCTGTCCGGCGACCGTACCGTCTGGAGCGAGTTGTAAGATCACGATTTCGTTCACTCCATCGATCGTGGGACCAGAGACCGCTGCCGTCTCGATAGTCGATTCGGCTGCCGGCTCGCCGCACACGATCTCTCTCGCGGGCACCGGCCAGAATCTGATTACAAGCGGCGGGCTCACTATCAATCCATCTGCCACGCGCTCACAGATTGGCGCCACAACGACCTTTAGTTCAAATCGTCCCGTCACGTGGTCGCTGGTCTCCGGCAGTTTGGGCACATTGAATGTTGCCGACAGCATGCACGCGACCTATACGGCTCCGTCCTCCGTTCAGAATCAGAATCTGCTCGCAGGGTGCCCGGTGCTACCCAACGATTCGGTTTTCAATACCAGAATCGATAATCTTCCGGTCAACGCCAACAATACGAACTGGACGAGTACAGCGAGCACTGGCACCAACGGCCTCGGCTTTGATACGGGTTGGGGGACCAGTATTGTGGATAGCTCCGTTCCCTTGACAAACGAAGTCTTCTACTACACAGGCCAGTACAACGGATCCTGGCTGCTGCCCTCACTGCCACAACTGAAGCGCGAGATGGGCACTTATGTGAGCGACCAGAACGGTTCGGACCATCACATCCTGGCGGTGAACAAAGACAACTGCCAGTTCTGGGAGGTATACAACAACTACTTTACGCCGCGCCCTGTAAACGGCGTGAACTACACGGCTACTAGCGGCTACTCCTATAACGGACTGAGCTACGGTTTGCCGACAAATGGGACAACAGATGCGGCGGGCTTGCCGCTCGGGCCCCTTACGCTTCATCTGGACGAGGTCAAGAACCTGGCGGTTCACCACGCGGTGCGATTCACGCTGGCCGGCGGGTTTATTTATGGCAACACCAATTTCATTTACTGGCCTGCTACACAGCCGCATTTCGCCAACTGTTGCACCAACAGCCCACCGTATGGCGCTCGCTTCCGGCTGAAGGCCAGCTATGACATTTCGAAGTTCAGCCCCATGGCAAAAGCGATCCTGATAGGCCTCCAGCAGTATGGAATGATTTTGGCCGACGCGGGAACGGGGCCAAGCATTACGGTGGACACCGATCTCAGCCGCGACCCTTCAGCCGCGGCCGCCTTAGGCCAGATTGCGGCGGCGCACATCACGCTGGCCAACTTCGAAGCGGTTGACGAATCCAGCCTGATGGTGAACTCGAAGTCGAGCCAGGTGAATCCCGCGAACCCCTATGTCCAGCCGGCCGCGTTTGCCGTGGTAAATGCTACGGACCAGGGCAACTCGAATTTTCAAATCAATTATCCGCTGGCTTTGCAGGGCGTGAACATCGGGTTACCGGATCCGATCCTGCACGTTGCGGCCGGAAGTTACGGTTTTCAACTGTCCTGGTGGGTGACGGGATCCTCAAATCAAAATGTGACGTGGTCGCAAGTCTCGGGAGTTGGTTCCGTAACTCCGGACGGCGTTTATACGCCGCCGGCAACCGTCGCCAGCCCGAGTGGCGCTGTATTACAGGTTACCAGCGCAGCCGATCCGAATGCAGTCGCTTATCAGTACATCACGGTCATTCCAACCGGCAATAACCCTGCCCCGGGGACCATTCGCATCAACTCTGGCGGGCCTCAGGCCACAGACAAGAACGGAAATGTGTGGTTGGCCGATCAGGGATTCGAGGCGGGCGATTACGCTCAGATCAACGGCGACTACCCCAGTTGGCCTGCTCAGTCTAATCCGGAAATCGGAATCTACCAGAGCGCAGCAAATACGTACGGGTCTGACGTTGTCTACCGCTTCATTGTGCCGAACGGCAATTATAAGGTCCGCTTCATGTTTGGCCAGCTTTATGACGGCGCGTACACTCCTTCAGGCTGCACCTTCGGTGTGAAGCTCCATGCGCCGATGATGGTAGAGGCGCAGGGTTTGATCGGAGCGCACAACTACGATTTCGGCAAGTCAATTAATTATGCATGCGCTACGCCGGTAGACGTTTACGTACCTGCTCAGGTCACAGACAATCATCTAACGGCGGCGCTGAGGCTGATCGTGCCGGATGGGCAGCAGGGGACTTCGGCTCCTGAGATCAACGGCTTCGAAATTATTCCGGATACGACAGCGCCATTCATCGCTATCGACACGCAGCAAAAGACGACTGTAAACGCGGGAAGCACGTTGCAGTTGTATGCGGTGGGCTGGTACATGAGCAATGCAGTGACCTGGTCCATTTCGGGACCGGGCGCAATCAGCCAAACCGGATTGTATACAGCACCGGCAACCGATCCCGGGTCCGCGCAGACCGTAACCGTCACGGCCACGAGCACCGTAGATCCAACCATTGTGGCCACCGCAACCCTGACCGTTCCCTAGAAGCGGTCAGGTACCTGCGGCCGCCGCTTTACCGGTTCGCCGTTCTTCGCGTAGTTCGCGCTCAGCCTGGTCCCAGTCCAGCTCGGGGGAACCGTCCGGGCAACCTCGATCGTGCCAACAACGATAAGCCCGGGCGGCTATCTCGCTCTGCTCAGGCGTAGCATTCTGCCCGCCTAGGTCGACCGTGTGCCTTTCAGTAAGCGCTGAAGTGCTGCGGGGTGTCATTCCGGAACCACGGGCGCCGGGAACAATAGTCGGAGCGGGCGAGCCGCCGGCAGCCGGAGTAGTACTTGTGAGACCCGCGCCGGCGCCTGCCCCAGTTTCAACACCGGAGACATCCACCCCGCGAGAGCCGACGGAGAGGTTCGAGTCAGCCGCGATCGTGTCGTTAATGCTCAACCCGGGACGAGGGTTTCTCGCAGCTTGTCCTTTCTCGTGCAGCAGTTTTTCATTCTCCGAATTGGGCTGCGGCGTCGCGGAAGTTTTACCCTGTAGTTTGTCAAGTTTAGGATCGATCAATTTCTCACCTCCGGATATTGGATCGAAATTTCAGCCTTGAAAAGTCGTAAAAGTTATTTCCTACGAAGTTTTACGCAATGCATAGATGGATGCACTCCTTGCGACAAGAAAAAGGTTGATGGCGATCCGCGCTTTGTTGCTAGAAAATAGGGGACGAGGCGGAGTTGGAAACTATACAGAAATCTCAGCTTTTCATTGAAGAACCGCACGAAGCGAAACCAAGGGTGGGCCTTGGCCATTGGATGCAGCGCGTCCTGGAGGAATGCGGTCGGGTTCAGGCTGAGTTTGGTGTGGATGCCGTGCATGACCTGCGCGTCGCGTTGCGGCGCTGCCGATCCATGGCGGATGGACTTATGGTTATCGACCCGAGCCCTTCTTGGGAAGAGATGAAACGCGCCGGTCGACGATTGTTTCGTAGTCTGGGTGCTCTACGCGACACGCAAGTAATGAGCGAATGGATCCACCAACTCGCACCAGAAAATGATTCGGAGGCCAGAGCGCTGCTCGACCTTTTAGCTGAACAGGAATCCCAGCAGAAGCTGGTTGCGGCGGAGGCGCTGCACGAGTTCAGCACGAAGCAGTGGCGGAAATGGGGCCAGGATCTTCCGTCCCGTGCCGCGCGCGTGAAACTGGGAAGTCTGGTCTTCAAGCACCTGGCTCTCGAACGTTGGATGGAAGCCCACGATTTGCATCGCCAGGCACTCCGCAACCGGTCGCAAGTTGCCTTTCACCGGCTGCGAATTGGGATCAAGCGCTTCCGCTATATTGTGGAGAACTTTTTGCCTGAGCAGCACGAGGCTTGGAGCTCAGATCTGAAGGAGTTGCAGGACTTGTTGGGCGAAGTTCATGACCTGGACGTACTATGGGCAACCGCCCGGAGAGTGAATGCCTTTGGCGCCGCTGAATCGCGCAGCAGGTGGCAGACGATGGTCCAGGTAAAGCGCGGGCAACGGATCGCGCGCTATCGGGAGCGGATGCTTGGGTCGAAGTCACTGTGGTCCTTATGGCGGGCGGACCTGCCCCAGGGCGATCAAATTCAGGTCGGGGCGATGACACGCCTGAAATTATGGGCTTCCTTTCTCGATCCCGACGTCCGGCATTCACAGCACGTGGCCACGCTGGCCCGCCAGCTGTTTGACGGCCTAGTGTCGCGAGGGTTAGTGACGTTCACCGGACATCCGAAAGCTCGTGCCATTCTGCTGACTGCGGCGCTCTTACACCAAGTGGGTTTGGCCAAGGATAAAGACGGTAACCCCAAGAAGCCCTTCCGGATGATCCGAAAGCTGGCCCCACCCCTCGGTTGGAGCCCCGGAGATTTATTCCTGCTGGCGTTCGTTGTGCGCTTTCATCGGGGCGCTTTGCCGCATGCGCGACACAAATCTCTGCGCGGATTGGCTCCTGAGCAGCGGCAGATCACGAAGGTACTGGCAGGGATTCTCCGGTTAGCCGATGCCTTCGATAACACACATGATGGACATGTGCGACGCCTGCAAGTGGATGAGAAGAACGGTTTCCTGCTTATTTCTGCAGCCGGTTATTCACCCCTATCCCGGACCGGTCAAGATGTCGCGGCGGCGCGGCACCTGCTTGAGATCGTCTTCCGGAAACCAATCGTCGTGAAACCGCTGACGGAACTCATGATGGGCGGCCAGCGGCGTTGGACTACAAATTGATTCGGCGCGGCTTGCCAGCACGTCACCGGAAGCGGCACCGCACATCTGATGATCCGCCATGAAATACTCGTGCTATTGCTCGCCGCGCTTCTGCTCTCTGGATAGCGCACGATCCCGCCCGCAGATCCCGAACTTAGCTCTCTTTTGAGGTAAGTTGGCTACGTTTCTCTTCTCGTGCTGAGTTATAGAGTGCGCGGATGTATCCGAGGCTATAGGACCAGGCAGACTGGCGACACCCTGACATTGCGGGTACGTGATCGGCGATCAGATTACCTCGGAAGTCCACGTCCACTAACGTCTTCATCAGCTTCCGCGTATCGGTGTAGCCGTCATCTATATATGTTTCGACGAAGTTGGGAATAGGAGAGGTCACGTTCCGGAAATGGATTTTCCAGAGTTTTCCCATTTTTGCGAAAGCTCGCGCGGCTTCGTAGACATTTTTTCCGACGCGTTCGCCTCCCTCGGCCCATGTGCCACAGCACAGGCAAACACCGATATTTGGTGAGTTGGCAATTTCGAGTGCCCTGCCATATCCGTCGAAAGTTCCGAAGATGTGTCTCGGGATGCCGCCCAACTCTGGAACAGGAGGATCATCCGGATGAATTCCAATCCGCACACCCGCCTCCTCTGCGACCGGAGCAATCTGACGAATGAAATAAGTATAGTTGTCCCAGAGTTCCTCTTTCGAATACGTTCGACCGTGAGTCAACGGTCCTTCGTAGACTTTGCCGTTCCAATACCCCTTAGCAGTTCCGAGATGGAAGGCTCGCGATGGAGCACCTCCGCGCGTGGTCTCGGGCTTGCTCGACCAAATACCATTGGCCATATGCGCGTACGTAATGTAGCCGATCCCGGCCTTGCCTGTATCCCGAATGTATTGTTTTAACCACTCGATTTTCTGGTCGCGTCCAGGCAGATTGAGCGTAATCTCCTCAATATTGCGATTGTCATTATTCGATATGTTCCAGACCTTCAGACCGGCCGCTTCGGCGCGCCTTTTGATAGCAATGAAGTTCTCAAGGGTGGCACGGCCCTTCCCGGTCTGCACATTGAGATACTCGACACCCATTTGCTTGATCCAACTCAGATCCTCATTGCTAACGTTCTCCTCGACCTGCATCGAAATCTTGATGCCGGGAGATAGTGGCTCTAGCGACCTCGCTTTTTCAAATCGCGAGAAGGCTGCCGCCACAGTGGCCATAGAGAAAACTCGCCGTGTCACTTCCATACTCAATCTGACTCCTGGTGAATGATGATACCGTCCGACGCTGAGATGATTTCCTGTCGGACGCCGCGGTGCAGGCCTTTCACGTCACAGCACAGGCCTTCCGCCGAATCCTTCTTCGGGTCAAGCGTCGGAATCCGGAAAGCGGGCAAGAGAAGATGCGCCGGTAATATTCAGGAAATCCCGTATTTAACTTTGGCTTTCGTTTCGGTCAACCGTGCGAACGATTCATTTGTAAAACCACTTCGCAAGCCGAGATCTTCGACACGGGTGAGGAACGCATCGGGTTGTAGAAGCGCGAGGCCTTCTATGGCTTGATCAGCCCAGGACTCGGTCGAGATCACCTGTCGTGACTCCCCTTTCAGGTAAAAATGCAGTCGAAAGACACGATCTGGCTCGTTCATGCTTACAAAGAGGTGAACCTGTTTTGCGTTTCGTAACAGCATGGTCCTGCAAGTAGGTCCTTCCAGGCCTCCGCCCTCCGACAAGATCGATCAAGCTTGCAGGACCATGTCTTTCAGACTCGTCTATTCCTGAACTGTTACCTTTCGGTGAGATCCGGCGCTGGCGGACGGCAACTTGAGTGGACCACCGTGAGCGCAGAACGGCGCTAAGCCTCTGAAAACAGCGGGCCGATAGCGCTGGAGCGGGGTCTCCTCTTTTCTATCCCGAGGTTCCAAATTGAAGGAAACGAGACATCCTGCTGATCGCCGTCCCCTGGCGTTTCCTGGCGTCGGCATAACCGGGCAGTGAGAGTTGCCTGCGTGGGAAAGCGACGCCACTGCAAATGCCTGTCGACGGACCGTATACTGCAGTACACGAGCCAGACGTAAAGCGGGGCCTAAGCCTTTCAAAACAGTGGTTCGTTCGGCTGGCGCTGCGCGTGCTTCTTCCTCATGCAAAGCCGGCAAAACGGTTCCGTGGCATCAAGACTCGGAGGGCTCACGGAACCGCCGGCAACGCGCTTTGTGAACTAACCGTTAATACTGATTTACCGCCTTGCTCTCAGCGAGCGCGCTGACCGCCCTTACCCGAATTCAAATCCGGCGAGCGCGAAGATCGAATTCATGTCGGGCCGTAACGGCGTCACGTCCGGGCGTAATGCGCACTCCATCCTTGAAAGTGTTCGAGCCCTTTGGAAGCCATACGCTTCGGCGAGTTCGACCGCAGCCGCGTTTTGGGTGGCCAGGTCCCAGACGAAGGGCAATCCCGCATTCGCGCGCAAGCAGTTGCGCAAGAGCTGCTCGGCCGCTCCGGAGCTGGTCGCGACACACGGTCCGAAGTAGTGGGCGAAGCTGCCTGGACGCCACAGCGCGAAGCCCGATTCATTAATGGATGTGCCGCCTTCCCGAATCAAGCGTTCGAGTAACTGCTCGCGCGACACGCCGAAGGCATCACGCTGAGCCATCGCTCTCGCCTCAACAGCCTGATCCGAACAGCGGTTTTTCGCCGCCGGCGGCGCGCCAGCGGGGCGGCTCCAGCGCTCAACCCGGCATTCGAACTGAAAATCAAAATCCGAATAGACGGGCGCGCCCATCTCCGTAGCGTCGAGTTTCGCCCACTCGATCTCGTGCTCGCGCAGATAGTCTAACGTATGCCTTAGTAGCATGTGTGCGAAGCCGCGCTTCCGGAACTCCGGAGCCGTCAGCACCATTCCGATCCAAGCGAGTTTGCTGCCGTAAACGACTGCCGTTGTCGTAGCGGCCACTTGGCCGCTGCACTCCACGCAAAAACAAGAATCCGGTGCAATCGCAAGCAGAGTTCGCCAGTCGTCTTCGGTCTGGTTCCAGCCGGCCGCTTCTTTCAGGCGCATAGCGGCCGGAATATCGGAGGAGTTTAAGAGCCGGATCGACAAGGTCTGCTGCTACTTCACAAGCTTGAGGGTACCGAAAGCCTCAGGCGCATGGAAAGTGGGTTTATGCGTCGGCTGCCAGGCGATCGCCGCATGTTGCGCCTTCGGTCCCTGCGATCGATAGAGGTTCAAACGCAGTGTATTGCCTGCCTGAGCCGAACGCGTGTCAATTGCTTTGTAAGGAATCCGCATGCAGGCATACCAGATCTTTCGGCCTGAATCGATCCGCGCCGCCACGGTAAAACCGGAGTTCCACGTCCAGCCGCCCTCGTGATGAGGCTTTGTCAAATCGATATCGAGATCGACCCACTCGCCTTGCGGAGAAACCTCGAACTCCTTGTACTGGCGAATATTCTCGAAATCGGAGCCGATGAACGCCTCCGCCACATCCCATTCCCACAGCTTGTTAGTTTCAATATCCGTGCGCGGATCGGGTTTCAGGTTGAGATGCTCGTAAGGACAAATAAACAGGAAATAGAGATTGGCGGCCGTCCATCGCGAGCGCACTTCCGTTCGATGACCGGGAACGGCTGTTCCGAATGAATCGCGGTCGGCAATTACCGCCGGGGCCTCGCGCCAGAATGCGGAGTCAGGATTGGTATCGGTCGCAACGTCCGCTGAAGCGTGCTTACTTTGCATCATATGCACCGGCTGAGAACAAAGAGCGGCAGCAGCGAAAACCACGCAGAAAAAAACGATTCGAAGTATCATAACTCACTTTCCGTCCCCAATTGAAGCCTGCAATCGGCACTTTCGATCACTTTCGGGTAAACTGTCGTTCGTTGTCAATGTCCACTTTCACCCCGGCTCTGAGAAAACCAAGCGCCGCCTTCGTTCCCCTGCTGAGCTTCTTACTGCTGTTCTCTCCGAGTGCTGCGCGCGCGGAAGTCCACGTATGGCAGGGCGCCCTTACACTCCCGGTATACGAGGAGGGTTCGCCCGACCCCAATCCGCCCTTCGACTTGTACGCTACCACCCGGTTTAATTATCCGTACACGATTCGCGACAATCTCACAAACCGGCGCGAAGATCACGCGCTCCGCGCGATCTATCTCGAAAATGAATATCTCAAATGCTCGGTTCTGCCGGATATAGGCGGCCATCTTTATACTTGCATCGACAAAATTAGTGGCCAGCCCATGTTCTATGCCAATCCGTCCATCAAGAAAGCCAACATTGGATATCGCGGAGCGTGGGCCGCTTTCGGCATCGAGTTCAATTTTCCGGTTTCGCATAACTGGGTCTCCATGTCTCCAGTGGACTTTGCGTACCGGAAGAACGCCGACGGCAG
The DNA here is from genome assembly GCA_036557345.1 of Bryobacteraceae bacterium. Lineage (GTDB taxonomy): Bacteria > Acidobacteriota > Terriglobia > Bryobacterales > Bryobacteraceae > Bog-105. Next base: position 16,458 of record DATBHS010000114.1, on the reverse strand, counting down.
CGCTTCGGCATTTGTAAGCAACATCGATCGCGTCTACGGAATGCAGTGGACCGTCGAACTAGTCTTGCGGCCGCGAAGCACGGTTCTGGAAGAGCGCATAACGCTCTACAACCGCAGCGATGTAAGGCATCGCTTCTATTGGTGGAATAACGCAGGCGTACAAGTCTGGGACGATTCGCATGTCGAATACCCGATGCGTTATGCAGCAAGTCACGGTTTCAAGGTGGTCCAGACCTGGCCGCTTGATTCGAACGGAACTGATCTCAGCATCATTCGCAATCAGATCTACGGTCCCGTGTCCTTGTTCGTGCACGGCAGCCGCGAGCCCTTCATGGCGATTTGGAATCCGAAGATCAATACCGGCACGGTTCACTACGCTGACTATGGCGACCTCCCTGGAAAAAAGATCTGGTCCTGGGGCGTGGATGCCGACGGCCTCGACTGGCGGAGGGCTTTGTCGGACAACAACAGCGCCTATGTCGAAGTCCAAGGCGGTCTCTTCCGCAACCAGGAAACATATGCTTTCCTCCAGCCTCGCCAAAGCATTCACTTCTCCGAATACTGGATGCCAGCACGCGGAATAGGCGGCATCGCGCGGGCCAATCAGGCGGGCGTCCTGAACATGACGCGTCGTGGAGACAATCTGACCGCTGCATTCAACGCCAACCAGCCTGTTCAAAACGCCTCAGTGCGCGTCGTGGAGAACGGGCGCACCCTGGTCGATGAGCACCTCAACCTCGACCCAGAGACAACTTGGACTCGCGAGGTGCACATGAGCGATCCGGCTCACAAATGCACATTCGAGTTGCGCGCCTCGACTGGAGAACTTCTGCTTCGCCATACCGAAGGTAAGTATGATTGGACGCCCACATCTGAGATTCATGTCGGGCCGCAACGCTCACACGCCATCCCGAAACCGGAAGCGCGCTCGGAAGACGATTGGCTCGAAGCCGGCCGGGACAATGAATTGAACGGCGCACTCTTACAAGCTCTTGACGCGTACCGTGAAGGACTACGAAAGTTTCCCGACAGCTTTAGCCTCGCCCTTGCAGCCGGACGGCTGGCGGCCGGCCTTCTGCTTTACGACCAGGCCGTCCAATATCTGGAGCCGGTGCAACAGCGCGATACACCCAATGCCGAAATTGCCTATTACCTCGGTCTTGCTTACGAGGGCAAAGGCGACGATCGGCAGGCGCTTACAAACTTCGAAACCGCGCAGCGGCTCCCGGCATTCCGCGCCGCAGCCGCCCTGAAATTAGGTGAGTTCCATGCGCGCCAGGGAGATCTGAAACAGGCCGAGCGATACCTGGTCGAGGCACACCGCAGCGATCCCGGCGACGTTCGCGCAGCGGAGGCGTTGAGCGCGATTCAGCGAGCTGCCGGCGAAACAGAAGCGGCGCATTCTCTCGTAAAAGACTCGCTCGCCGCTTCACCGGTCAGCTATTTTCTTCGCGAACAGTTGGGCAATCCCGATCTGGCCCATCTCACGGGCGATCCGTACCGGGTTCTGAATATCGCCTCCGAATACATCCGGCTCGGCCTGTATCAGGCGGCGCTGGACGTGCTCTCGCGAGAATATCCCGCAGTTCCGCCGGACCAGAGCGAGCCCGGGTCTGTATTGCCGCAGAAGCAGGCGCTGGTTGGCTATTTCCGGGCATGGTGCCGTCAGAAGCTGCATCAACCGGCCGATGCCGATTACCGGAAGGCCGCAAACCTCTCCACCGCGTACATCTTTCCCAACACCGCCGAAGCTGTGGAGGTTCTGAATTCCGCGCTGCATCTCAACCAGGAGGATGCCACTGCCCATTACCTTCTAGGCACGTTCTATTTTTCCCGCGGACTCGCCGATCGGGCGCTCGCCGAATGGACGAAGGCGCGCGAAGTCAATCCCAAAATTCCTGTCCTTGATGCCAGCATGGGACTCGCCTTGATGCGCGTTAAGCGGGATCCATCACGCGCGCTCAAAGCCTTTCGCGAAGGGCTATCAGCCGATCCCAACAACGATCAGATCTATTTCGGCCTGGACCAGGCCCTCAGCCTGCTTGCCAGTCCGGCTTCGGAAAGGGCCTCCGCTTTGGAAAAATATCCCGATACGACCCGGATGCCGGCCGCGCTGGTCTATGAACTGGCGCTCAACCGCGCGGAAGCGAACGATTTTCAAGGCGCTCTCGAGCTGTTTCATGGCCGCTTCTTTCCTCGCGAAGAGGGCGGCACAAATGTCCGGCAGGTCTGGTTCGAAATACGGCTGCAACAGGCGCTGGCCGCAGCGCGGAACAAAAACTGCGAAGCGGCGCTTTCTCAATCGGAGCATCTGGGTACGCCTGTTCCGGATCTTGCGTTTACCAAAGATGGCCTCGAGCCAATGCTCCGGTCAGCCCGCACGAATTATCTGCTCGGCACAATCGAGTCGCAGTGCGGCCGGCAGCATCAAGCAGCGGCAAAGTACCAACGGGCCGCTGGATCAACCGAAGCTGCCCAGCTGATCTGGGCCCGCGCTGCGGCCAGGAAATTGCCGGGATTTGATGATACAAAATGGACGGCGCTGATGAAATCGAGCCTTGCTCGGCTGCAAACGGAAAGAGAAGATGGTTCCGCGACAAGCTGGTCTCTCTATATCTCGGGATCGCTTGAATCGGAGCTCGGCAACAAGCAATCGGGAGATGCCGATTTTGAAGAAGGTTTGCTTCTGCCGGACCGTTTGCTGGCTCATCACCTGATTCGCCTCGCGCGCGCCGCGTCGCTGCCTGGTTGATGTGATAACCTCCTGAGGAACCGAGAGGAATGCCCGTCAAAACGCCGGTCTTACTCGCTGAGGAAAGGCGCCGGGAAATCATCAGGCTCCTAAGGAAGGCTGGCAGTGTTTCTGTCGAAGACCTGGTGCGGCGCTTCAAAGTCTCGGCGGTTACTCTGCGAGCCGATCTGGGACAGCTTGCCGATCGGGGTTTGTTGATTCGCTCCTATGGCGGCGCGATGGTGCCGCTTTCGCCGAATGACGACGTTCCGCTCAATGTGAAGCGCTCCATGCATCATGCGGAAAAGGTAAGAATCGGCCGTGCCGCGGCGCAATTGGTAAGGCCCAGGCAAACCGTGATCTTGGACTCCGGGACGACATCAGGCGAAGTGGCGAAGGCCATCAAGGCTGCATCCATAAGCCCGGTAACAATCATTACGCACGCCCTGAATATCGCTCATGAGTTCGCAGATGCCGCAAGTGTTTCCGTGATCATGCTTGGCGGCTTGATGCGTCACGTGTCTGGGTCTTTTGTCGGCCCGCAGGCGGAGCGATCCATCCGCGAGCTCCACGCCGACCACTTTTTTCTCGGCGTAGACGGCCTGGATCTCGAAGCCGGTCTGTCCACACCGGACCTTCTCGAAGCGCAACTGAACGCCCTGATGATGCAACGGTCGCAAGAGGTCACCGTTATCGCTGACGCAAGCAAGTTCGGGCGGCGAAGCCTGTCTGTGATCAGCGCCATTAACGGAGTGCGCAGAATCATAACCGATGATCGCGCCCAACCCGAGGTTCTCGAAAAGATACGCGAAACGGGAGTCGAAGTGCTCGTCGTGTAACCTTGAAACGGAACCCTGAGCGTGAGCGAGGGGTGTTTGACACTTTCGCTGTTCTTCGTTATTCTTCAGAACGCAAGGCATGTACATGGATCACGCGAGCGAAGTGGCGGGCGCAGTCACACTCGAGGAAATCATACGGCAGCCCGCGCTCTGGCCCACTACAATCGAGCGGATTGCCCGAACGAACCGCTCCGACCTTCTCGACTCCAGGACGGGAATCGTGACCGGGGCCGGAACCTCGGCCTATGCTGCCGAAGCTATTGCGAGGGCATGGCCGGACGCGAAGGCTATTCCGGCTACCGACCTGCTGGTGCAATCGAAAGACGAGCTCGTAAACGCGAACCCCGGCTTTTCGGATCGCGGATTGCTCGTTTCGATCGCGCGTTCCGGAGACAGCCCGGAAAGCGTGACAGTCGTTGAAAAGATACAACGGCTCTTCCCTGCCGCCCGGCACTTGGTGATTACCTGCAACGCAAATGGCGGCCTCGCCAGGCTGGATGGAGTGGAAACAATTGTATTGGATCCGCGGACCAACGATCGCAGTCTCGCCATGACCAGTTCATTTACGAATTTGGTCCTTGCCGGCCTTGCGATTTCGCATTTCGATCAACTGGCCCGAGTCGTCAAGCCAACATGCGTCACCGCCGAAGAAGTCTTGCCCAAGCTGCACGTCGCCGCTCGAAGCCTGGCGCAGTCCGAGGTAAGCCGGGTCGTCGTACTTGCGTCCGCAGACCTCAGGCCGCTTGCAACCGAGGTTGCTCTGAAGGTTCTGGAGATGACTGCCGGGGCCGTCGTGCCGATGGCCGAGACCTTTCTCGGTCTGCGGCATGGCCCGATGAGTTTTCTGCGACAAGATAGCCTTGTTCTCTGCTGGATGTCCTCGAGTCCCGCACGGCGGCGGTATGAGGCCGACCTCATCCGGGAATTGCAAAGCAAGAACCTGGGCCGGCTGGTGATCGTCGGCAACGACGGCGACGCGAACGCCACGGAGGGCCTGCGACTCCCGGCGATCGCTCCCCACCTTCATGACACACTCCGCGTTCCATTTGAGATTCCCTTCGGCCAGCTCCTGGCTTATGAGTTGAGCCTGCGCTGTGGGCTGGACCCCGATAATCCAAGCCCGACCGGGGTGATCACCCGCGTTGTGCAAGGCTTTCGCGTTCATGAAGACTAGCAAATTGGATTGCCTGGTCGCGGGCGAAGCAAATATCGATTTGATGATTCAATCCACCGATGTTCTCGAGCCTGGCAAGGAGAAGCTGGCGCAAAATTTCGGGCTTGCTCTCGGTGGTTCCAGCGCCATCACAGCCTTTAACCTTGCAAGTTTCAGGACAAAGGTGGCTTTCGTTGGCGTGGTCGGAACAGATGTGCTCGGGCGTTTTGTCAGAGAGCGTCTGATGGCAGGCGGCGTCGATGTCAGATTTCTGCGCCAGTCGGAACGGGAAAAGACCGGGATTACGGTATGGTTTGACAGGTCCGGTGAGCGGGGCGGCATGACCTATCTGGGCACCATCCCTCTGCTCCGCCCGGGGGACATACCTTTCGGCCAATTGAACGGAGCCCGCCACCTGCATGTCGGGCATTATTTTCTTTTGCAAAAATTCCATGCCAAGGCACCGGCCGTTTTTGCCAAAGCAAAGCGGCTCGGCCTGACAACGTCGCTGGACTGCAACTATGATCCGAGCGAAAAGTGGGATTCAAACATCCGGAAAGTTCTGCCGCATGTCGATGTTTTTTTCCCCAATGAACATGAGGCTATGCGGCTGACGGGTTGCACAAGCGCCGAAGATGCCGCGCGGGAACTCGGCAAACTGGCGAAAACCATCGCCGTCAAGCTCGGCGAGCGCGGCGTATTGATGTTCACCGAGGGCGTGCTGTTCCGCATTCCGGCTGCAAAAGTGCGCGCAGTCGATACAACCGGCGCAGGAGATAGTTTCAATGCAGGCTTCCTCGCACGGTTTCTGCGCGGCGCGTCAGTTAGCGAGTGCGCGAAATCCGGAGTAGAAGCGGCGGCGCGATGCGTTCGCAAGGTCGGCGGAACGGCGGCTTTCGAAAAGAGATCATGACTGCGCAATCCGGCGCGGGCGCAGTTCTTGTCCATACAGGCGGCCCGACCCCCGTTATTAATGCAAGCCTTCTGGGAGTCTGGGAGGAAGCGCAAAAACATCGTGAAATCTCGCAATTATATGGTGCGCGCTTCGGATTTGATGGCGTTCTCGCCAAACACTTCATAGATCTCTCCGCACAGTCGCCGGATGTCATGGAGGCAGTCGGCCGCACTCCGTCATCCGCGCTCGGAACCTCACGTCGTGAGCTGTCGGAAGCTGACCTTCAGCAAATTCTTGCGGTTTTACGCAACCGTGATGTTCGCTTTCTCCTTTGCACAGGAGGCAACGGGTCCATGGAGACCGCGCGCCAGCTCTGGAGCCTTGCGCGCAACAGCAACTATGATCTTCAAGTGGTCGGCATTCCGAAGACCATCGATAACGATTTGATGGAAACGCACCACACTCCGGGCTACGGTTCAACCGCCCGTTTCTTTGCCTGCGCCGCGCGCGACATTGGAGCGGATAACCGCGCTTTGCCGGGCCAGGTGGAGTTTATCGAGGTGCTGGGTCGCAATGTGGGCTGGCTCGCTGCCGCCACGTCCCTCGCTCGACGCAATCCTGAAGACGCTCCCCATTTGATCTACTTCCCGGAGCGTCGCCTGACGCTTGATCAGCTGCTTGAAGATGTTCATCGCGTCTATGAAAGACGGAACCGGTGTGTGGTCGCGGTTTGCGAGGGCCAGCTCGATGAGTACGGCGAGCCCTTCGGCGCGGATGTGCGCTCCGGTTCCCGCGGCAGTCTGGCCATGAATCTGGCCCACCGCCTCGCGATGCTTGTCTCGCAACGTTTAAAGATTCGGGCTCGCAGTGAAAAACCTGGCCTACTCGGGCGTTCGAGCGCTGTCTCCATTTCACAGGCCGATTGGGATGATTCCAGATTGTGCGGTCAGCGCGCCGTGCTCGCGGCTGTTGAGGGGCAAGGCGGCAACATGGTCACATTATTGCCCCCCGCTCAGTCAGGTCAGCAGGCGGAAACCGGACTCGCCAGCCTCGATCGCGTAGCGCTTCGCGAAAGATACTTTCCCGAATGCTGGAGAAGTGAGGCGGGTAACGATGTCCTGCCGGAGTTCCGGGCCTTTGCGGAGCCTCTGACGGGACCTATTCCACTTTTTCAGAGCTTGTGGTGAAAGAGCCGCTCGCCCGGCTAACCTTGATCTGGGGCGTTCTACTGCTGGTCGTAATCGCAGGGTGCGGAACGCATCCTCCGAAAAGCACCAGAAAAGTCATCGTTCTCGGCATTGATGGTATGGACCCCGTGTTTGTGGAGCGCCACTGGAACGATTTGCCCAGTCTGAGGAGCCTTCGCGACCGCGGCAGCTTCCGGCGCCTCGGCACGACCATGCCGCCGCAAAGCCCGGTCGCCTGGTCTTCATTTATCACCGGGCTCGATCCCGCGGCGCACGGCATTTTCGATTTTGTGCATCGCGACCCGTCAAATCTGCAGCCGTTTTCATCGATGGGAAAGACGGAGGAGCCGCGATTCAGTTTACCGGTCGGTCCGTATCTTCTGCCGCTCTCCCATTCGCATGTCATTTCCCTACGCAAGGGGACCGCTTTCTGGCAGATTCTCTCCGAACGTGGCGTTCCCGTGTCAATCATGCGAATGCCGACCAACTATCCGCCGCTTGAATTCGGGCGCGCGTTATCCGGAATGGGAACTCCCGATCTGCGAGGTACTCTCGGCACGTTCAGCTTCTATACGGATGACCCCGAGGAGTTGACTCGCTCCGTTTCGGGAGGCCGCATTATAAAGATCCAGCACGCAGGCTCGAGAGTGGTACTGCCCATCGAAGGGCCGCCGAACGGGCTTCGAAAAGATCAGCGCTTCTCGACCGTAGATCTGATCGTAGACGTCGATCCCGAACAGCCATTCGCCCGTCTCGCTATTGGCGACGAAATGGCAATCGTTCGCGAAGGAGAATGGTCCGGCTGGCTCCCTGCCGATTTTCCGCTGATACCGCACCTGGTCTCATCGCGCGGCATGTTCCGCGTTTTCGCCAGGCAGCTTCATCCGCGCTTCGAACTCTACGTTTCGCCTATTAATGTCGATCCAGTCTCGCCTGTTCTTCCGGTCTCCGCTCCCGCCTCGTTCGGCCGGGATATTGCGGAGGAGACCGGGCGATATTACACGCTCGGCATACCGGAAGATACCTCCGCCCTGCGCCAGAACGTGTTCAACCTGCACGAATTCCTGATCCAGAGCCGCCTTGTAGTCGACGACGAGCAACGCCTCTTCCGTTACGCTCTACGTCACTTCGAGAGCGGCCTCTTGTTCTTCTACTTCTCCTCGGTCGATGAGAACTCGCATGTGCTCTGGGACAAGCATGACGCGGAGCTGCTCAGTTTTTATAAAGCCGCAGATGCGAGCGTGGGCGAAGCGCGCCGCTCTTTCCCGGCCGCCGACCTGATCGTGATGTCTGATCACGGCTTCACCACATTTGATCGCGCCGTCCACCTGAACGCGTGGCTCTACCAGCAAGGCCTCCTCGCTTTACAGGGTTCGCCGGGAAATGAGACGTCACTAGCTGATATCGATTGGTCTCACACCAAGGCGTACGCACTCGGTCTGAACGGCCTTTACATCAATCTTGCCGGCCGCGAGAAGCACGGGATTGTTCAACCCGGACCCCAGTGCGAGGCGCTGATTGCGAACCTTCGGAAACAACTGCTCGCGCTTCGCGATCCGGCCAATGGCCGTGCTGTCGTAGAAACCATTTCTGACGCGAAGCCTGCTGCCCCAAACGCTTCGGTCGCGCCCGATCTGATTGTCGGCTACGGCCGGGGCTATCGGGGCTCCTGGCAGACTGCTTTGGGCGGTACTCCGGATGCTGTTATCGAGGACAACACCGATGCCTGGATTGCGGATCATTGCATCAATCCCGCCGATGTTCCCGGCGTTCTCTTCACCAACCGGCCCGATCGGCTCTCGGACCCGGCGCTTCAGGATGTCACGGTTTCCGTGCTGGACTTATTCGGAATCCAGCCGGGGTCCGGGATGCGCGGGCACTCTACATATAGAGCAATCAACGCCTTTTAGCCGGAACTTTCGCCTGTAACTCCAAAAATTTCTTTCGCGTGTCCGCGGCTTTCTGCTCATCTCCCAACTTATGGTAGATGCGGGCGAGAACGTAGAGCGGTTGCGGATATGTTGGGTCGAGCGCGACCGAACGCTGCAGCCAGTTCAGGGATAAATCGGTCTTGTCAAGCTGTTCCAGCGCCTTGCCGCCCAGATAGAAATTCCTGGCCGATATCGGATTGCGCTTCGCCGCCATCGCAGCCGCGTCGAAGGCTTTCTGGTTATCTCCGGTTTTAAGGAGCAACTCGGCGAGATCAGCATACGCGGCGTCGTATTCGGGGTGGTCCTTTCCGGCCAGCTTGATTGCGGTCAGGAAGTACCGCGTCGCCTTGTCGTTGTCACCCTTTGCTTCGTAGCACAGGCCGAGGTTGTCATACGCTTTGTAAGAATGGGCATTAAGCCTCAGAACTCGCTCGAACTGCCCGATCGCCTGATCGACGTTATCCTCCTGATAATAGATGCGGCCGAGCATGTAAGCCCCTTCTTCGTTATCGGGATGCCGCTCCAGGAGATCGATGAACGTGCCGATCGCGGCGCTGCTGTCACCCAAGAAGTACTCGGAGTTGCCTTTGATCTCGAGCGCCGGCGCATTTCCTGGATCGTTCTTAAGAACTTGCTGCGCGATGTCTTTCGCCTGCCGAAAATGCTGCCCCATGAAATGGGCGTTCGCGAGTTCGAGTTGCAGCCCGCGATCCGCCGGACAGGCGGAGAGGGCTGACTGGAGGCGTTGGACTGCGACGTCGAATTGACGCTTCTGCATGGCATCGCGCGCGCTTTGTTCGAGATCTGGCGATTGACACGGATCCTGGATCAGCAGCAATAGCGCAAAGACGACGGCCCACATCTACTGTAGTGTCGCGAGCTCCTGCTTTACCTTCGGAATGATGCTCGCGTATTGCGTAGGGGAGGCCTTCGCCAGAAACGCTTCGAAGCAGGCCCTCGCCCGCACCTTGTCGCCGGTCATTTCATAGATGAGGCCCAGGTTCATCTGCGCTTCCACCAGGTCTGGATCGATCTGCACGGCCTTCTCAAAGTGCGTTTGCGCGCTTGCCATATCGTGCTTTTGGATGGCGACCAGACCCAGGCCGTTATGTCCGGCCGCCGAATCGGGATCGCTCGTTACTACGAACTGGAAAGCCTTCTCCGCATCGGCTACCCTGCCCTTCTCCAGGTAAGCTGTGGCCAGATTGGTCTGGCTCTCGAGATCGGAGGGATTGAAGCGCGCGGCCTTCTCGTACTCGGTGATCGCCACATCCTTGTTTCCCTTGCGTAGTTCGAGGTCGGCGATGCGCGAATGCAGCCTGCCGTTTTCTACTCCGTGTTCCAGCGCGGTGCGGTAGAGGCGCAAGGCCTCATCGTAGCGTCCGACTTTCTCCAGTTCGCCGCCGGCCTGGTGATAGATTGACGGATTTGTGGGATCCTCGCGCAGCGCCTGCTGAAGCAGCGCGATCCGGCGTGCTTCAGGCAAATGCGTCGCTGGATTCTCGGCTTCATTGAGGAGTTTTAGAATACCGGCGCGGTCCTTGGGATCGGGACCTTGGCCACTCAGGTTATACTCCTGCGGCGAAAAGCCAGACAGGTACCCGAGCGACCGTAACTGGGCCATCTGGCGCTCGTCAACCATGTTGGTTTGCACTTTCTCCGTGCCGCCGTTCCCAATCACATTCTTCAATTGCGCTTCGAACTTCGCCACCTCGGCCGGATGCTGGCGGATGACGTTCGTGGTCTCCTTCGGGTCCTGCATCAGGTCGTAAAGCTCGGGTTTCGGCGCACGAATATATTTCCAGTGATTCGTTCGAATGCCGCGCAGCTCTGCCCACCCCATCGCCAGTTTCGGGTAGAGCGTCTCTTCGTAGGAGATCTCGGTGGGCACCGCGTTGCCCGAGAACGCCGGGGCCAGATTCAAGCCCTGAATGTCGGCCGGCGGCTTTCCGCCTAATAGCGTGAGCAGAGTTGGCAGAAAGTCGACGCTTCTGACCTGCTGCTTCACCCGGGTTCCGGCTGGAATTCCCGGACCGGCCATCATGAACGCGATGCGCAGTGTCGCATCGTAGAGAAAAACGCCGTGAGAATATTCGCCGTGCTCCGAGAGGCTTTCGCCGTGATCGGACAGCACGGCGATGATTGCCTTCCCGGCCGGACCCTTGTTCTTCACGGCGTTCAGCAGCCGCCCGAGTTGCTGATCCGCATAGGCGATTTCGCCATCGTAGGGCCTGTCTTTGTACTTCTCTTTGAAGGGACTCGGCGGACTATACGGCATATGCGGATCGTACAAATGAACCCAGAGAAAATACGGCTTGCCCGATTGCGCGCTCAGCCACGCGAGAGCCCGATCGACGGTATCGCCCCCGCGCCGCTCCGCGTCCTCGCTGAATTCCCGCTTATTCCCCTGGCGCGGCATCTGATCGTCGTAAACGCCGAATCCATTATTGAAGCCGATGACCTTCTTGAGAACCGCTGAACTCACGAAGGCGGCTGTGTCCCATCCTTCTTCCTGAAGAATCTTTGCCAGCGGTCGCGACGAGGACGGCAGGACGAACCCGCCCGTGTTGCGGACATGATGCACGGTCGGGTACTGGCCTGTGAAGATGCTGGCGTGCGAAGGCGGCGTCAGCGGTGCCTGCGCTACAGCGTTTTCAAAGAGAACGCCGCGTTGCGCCAGCGCATCGAGGTTCGGCGTTTCGATATTCGCGTCACCATAGCAATGCAGGTGATCCGGGCGCAGCGTGTCTATGGTGACGACAACGACGTTGAGCGGCTGCAGGCGCTGCGGATCAGAAGCGGCGGTTTCAGCGCGATGCGAGGAGCAGGAAGCGAGGAGAGCCGAGAGACATGCCAAGGCCGCTAGGGCCGGGCATGCCCGGCCCCTACGTATTATTTGCGAATTGCGCCCCAACAAACATCCATTAGAACTCGAAGCGCGCGTTCAGTTGCATCTGCCGGTCGCCTCCACCCAGCAGCAATCCGCCGAAGGCAGAATTACCGACCGTAAAATCGGTGATGAAGGGCACTGTTCTCTTGAGCGGATTAATCATGGACGCGGCAATCTCGAGGAATCTATGCTCCTCGCCTAGATAGAACCTCTTGCTAATGCGGAACTTCTCGGATAGCTGTGCCGGACCCCGCGTTGAGGGTAGGAATCGCGGCGAGGTGCCCACCCGTAAGGGCGTACCGTTTGCCGTCAATGGACTTTGAACAAATGCATCCGGATTTAAGTACTGCGTCGGATCCTGAACATCCACATGACTGGGGATACCGCCCACTGTCAGGTTCTGGCCTGAAATGACATCGGGGCGGATACTGGGCGCAAATCCTGGCGGCACGTTCAAACCTGATTCACCCACCGAGATGGCCGCCCCGGACGAGTAGTTGTGAATCGCTGCGAGCTGCCAGCCACCGAGGAAAGGATTGGCCCAATGCAGATCCCAGTGCCGTCCCTTCCCGAATGGAGTCTCATAGACCCAGGTCAACTTCAGACTTTGCGGCAAGTTAAATGAGGCAACCGATCGTTCGAGACCTCGATTGAAATAATCCTGTACGGTCGTGTAGTACGCCGCGGGACCATTGGAATCTACATAACCGATCGCCTTCGACCACGTATAGGCGGCCAGGAACCCGAGGCCGCGTGTCAAGTGATGGGTCAACGTTACCTGAACGGAGTTGTAGTTCGCGTTCGTGTTGTAGGGAAATTGTTCTTCCACGCCATAGAACTGCGGATAGGGCCGTAAGGCTTGGGACACCGTATTGTCGTCCGGGAACCCGGCATAGGGACTGAATTGGGGATGCAGACTTACCGGCTCATTCAAAGTATCGCCCATCGACAAGAGTCGTGACGGGAGAGCGTCGTACTCGGAAAAGGAATTACATGGGTCGCCAGAGCAGGGAGTTCCGCCCCAAAGGCGAGTGCCCTTGTTGCCCACGTACGCAACTTCCAGCAAAGTTTGCTGGGGCAGTTCGTATTGAATGGTAAAGTCCCAGTTCTGAACATAGCCAGGGCGGTTAGCATCCGGAGCCGTAGTCGCGACTGTATTGAAATTAGCGGACGAGGGGTCCTTGTTGGGTAGCGGGCTCGCGAGTCCGGGGAACGGCTGGCGCAGATAGAGCGACGGATCGTCAATGAAACCCGTTGGGTTTGTTCCCGCCGCCACCGTGACGGTGCCGTTATACCCAAAATTGAATGCGCCGTAGCCCCAGTTATTTGCGATGGGCGGCGTATTGGTGATCGCGTAACCGGCGCGAATTACCGTTTTATTTGTGACCTTATAGGCCAGCCCGATGCGAGGGCCGATTTCCTTCCAATAGGTATCGTTCACATGGCTCTTGAATACCAGCGCCCCAGGGCGATTCCCTGCCTCCGGATTCGGGGCGGTCAGATCCACTTCCGACATGCGATTCGTCACCTCGTAAAAGGGCGGAATGATTTCCCAGCGCAAGCCGAGATTCACGGAAAGCCGGGGAGTTACCTTCCAATCATCGTTCGCGTAGAACGCGTGGTAGGGTTGGCGGAACCCGTTACTCAGACCGACGATGCCGTGACTGGCGTTGTTGGCGCCACCCAACAGGAAACTCGCGAAGGCATGGCCGGTGTCGTTGAGGTAACCCGGCAGATCCGTGGCACGCGGCGTGAACGTAAACCTGCCGGCATCCGACAGCGAACGATCATTGTAGTAATAGCGTGTATAATCGTAGCCCACCTTAACCGTGTGTTTCCCATGAATCCAGGTAACATCGTCCTGGAAGATGTAGCTTCCGTTCGGAGAATAGTCGGAGAAGCCCACGCCCATTCTCGCGAGTGTTCCGCCCTGGTACTCATTGCCTGAGAATTGGATATACGGGAAAAGCGTGCCGGGCAGGTTTTGCAGACCGAGTTTGCTTGCGTAGTCCTGGTTCGTGAATTCGGCCGGCGCTCCGTTCTGGTTCAGGAACCGGTTGTATCCCGCGGCAAACCGATTGACGATCGATGGGGTCAAGGTGGAAGTCAGCGAAAGACGCCCCATATTTCCGGGGGTAATCTGTTCCTGCCAGCTGCTTGTCGGAAGACCGGGTATTGGCAGATACCGGCTCGCACCGTTGTTGTTCCTGTCACGCCGGCTCTGATTGTAGTAACCCGACAGCCGGTGCTTATCGTTGATGTTGTGATCGATCTTGACGCCTACGATCCACTCGTGGAAAAACGGGCAGCACGTGCCGAGCGTCTGTTGGTTGCGCAACATCGAGTTGAACTGCGGATCGGGAAGGCCGATGTTCTGCAGAATGTTGGCCGAGACCGGATCCCATCTGGCTTTCGGAATGATGTTCCCGGGGAAGGGGTCGCGCACGATCGCGCCGTTTACCGTACGCGTAGTCGCGGGATCGTAAATCTGACCGAAAACGATGGGCCGGCCGAGAGCGTCGGTACCGACGGTCGATCCGGACTCCGATTGGCCCGTATAGGCAGGATCGAGCAGCTTGGAAAAGTCCCCATTTTTGAAATCAGGCGTAGGGAGCTGAGTGAAGCCGTTGACCACCAGATTGTTTACGTCTGTTTTCTCAAAGTTGGTGAAGAAGAAGGTTTTGTTCCGTCCGTTGTAGATCTTCGGAATGTACACCGGACCGCCCACCGAGTATCCCCAGTTGTTCAGGCGGTTTTTCGGATTCGTTCCCCCGAAGGTCTTGCTTTGCACTGGAATTGAATTGAACACCTCGTTGCCGAGATAATAGAAGCCCGATCCATGAAGATCGTTGGTCCCCGATTTGATCTCGAAATTCGCCACGGCAGTCTGCCCACCGTTGTATTGGGCTGAAATTGCGCCGGTCTGCAGCTTGAACTCACCGATCGCCTCCGCCGATGGGCTGAACTCGTTGTTGTTTCCACCCGAAAGGTCGGCGCGGCCGACCGGTATGCCCTCGATCAGGATTTCGTGGGAATATTGCTGTCCGCCATTGATGGAACCCTGGAAGGTGCCGCCCGTCGTGCCAGGCAAGCTGTCGAAGATAAACTGCTGGATCTGCCGCTGTCCGTCATCCACGAGGATCGGCCAGCTTTTGTATTCTTCGGTCGTAATGTACTGGCCGATTTCCGCGGAATCGGATTCGAGCACCTCTGCCTTATCGCTCACCACCACCTGCTCGCTCACCGCCCCGAGTTCGAGTGTGATGTCGATCGTCATGGTCTGAGCAACACGCAGCGTTACGTCTTGGGCGGTGGTGGTCCGGAAACCGGGCGCCGAAACGCGAATCGTGTAGGTGCCCGACGGCAAATACGGCAACGTATAGCCGCCCGATGATGTGGAGGTCGTCCTGGACTCGACGCCTGTGGAAGTATTGGTGGCGACAACAGCAGCGCCCGGCACTACGGCGCCCGCCGGATCACTGATCGTCCCGTTCAGGGTCCCAACCGGCCCTTGGGCATATAGAACCGGGCCAATAGCGCCCGCGAATAGCACAGTGACTGCGCTGAGAAAACGCCGCATGCAACCTCCCCGAAACTAGCCCGCCCCTTACCGCTTGACACGATTCGGCCTAGTTTACACCGATTAAAAGCGAAAGATGGGCCACTGTCAAGAGAAAACTGAACGGAAGCAGTTGAAAAATAACGAAAGAGTTTGAAAGTTCAGGCTGAAAGTTCTAGGACCACCGCTCCCGCTCGATGCATCCCCGACGAGTCGGGATGCGGCAGACTGAGAGTTTGCGCCACTTCCGCAGAGCCGGCGCTTGTAAAAAAGGTATCGGTTTCGATTTGGGGTCCTGCCCCATTTCGGACGGCGTCGCTCTCATTAGCGATAGTTGAAAATTCGAAGCCAAGTTTTGAATCGGGTGCCTTGCGGGCGACGGCGATTTCAGTGGCAGGCTGTTCCGTGGCGCGGCGATCCTGTTGTAACTGGCGGAGCTCGGCAGTATCTTTCTCGCGCTGGCGGCGGAGGCGGCCTTGCTGAAGCTGGAGATTGCGCAATTGCTTTTCGTATTGGAGAAAGGTGTGCATCTCGATGAGGCTCGGTCTGAGGGCTGCGTCGTGGTCCGCGAACAGGTCAGCAAATTCGATCCGGCCGTGGGCATAGATGGCCATTTCGAGACCGGGAATACGAGCCAAGCGCCAGGCGGTGTCTGCGAGAGATTGGACGAGCGCGCACTCGCGCGGGTCGACCGGCTGAAGTTCATCGAAGAATTCGCGGAGTTGTTGCTCGTAGCGAGCTGCATCTTCTGACGGCAGGAGTACGGTGCGACCGGTCAGGCCAGTCCTTGCTTGAATCTTCGGCTCGCTGAGGAACGCGGCCTCATCAACCGCGTTGGCTTCGGAGATGGGAGCAGGTGAAGGCTGTTGCGTCAGGGATGCCGGCACCGATTCGGGGACCGGGATCTGGGCGAGGCGTGTCTCGCCCCTACGGGCTCGTTTCCTGGCTTTGCGCTCGGCGGCGCGGCGGATCGATCGAGGTGACATTTTTGGACTCAAAAAGGATCGGCTCGCGAGAGGATAAACCTCATGCGAGCCTCTGGAGCGTAGCACGCAAAGGGTCAAAAACGTCCTTTGTACCTTTGAAAAGACGGCTAACATGCGGATTACAGGGGAAATATAAAGTTTGCCAGGCTTGTGATCGTATGAGAGCGCTGCCGTAGATCCTTGAGCTGACCGGGATGCGATCAGCGTTCCGCGCTTATACATCGCAAAGGAGGTACGGCAGCATGAAGAAGTATATCGGTTGCGACGCACATGCGCGCTATTCGATT
>DATBHS010000113.1:0-14302 GCA_036557345.1 Bryobacteraceae bacterium | reverse complement strand
GCTTCATGATGTGCCAGAGAATGGGGCGGCCGCCTACGTCGACCAGCGGTTTCGGGCGAAATTCGGTTTCCTCGCGCAGGCGCGTGCCCAAGCCACCGCAGAGAATGACAACCTTCATCCGAGAATTATACTTTGAGTGCGGTCCTAGTCGTTATGTCCCACCACTCTGCTGAAAGCCGCGCGACGATGTTAAGTGACGATGTTACGTAGAGTGAGTGTGCTAGGCGGCCCAGCCGGGCGCGGTTGTCTGATCGCGGTCATTGCCGCTTTACCGGCGATCGCAAGCGTCTCAGTCAATTCTTCTCACCCCGGGATCGTGCCGGCCGGCGCCACCATCCGGTTGCAAGGCAGCGCTGACGTCCGCTGGTCGCTTGCGCCAGGGAGTATCGGATCGATAGACCCGGACGGAACGTATCATGCTCCCGCTAGCGTGGCGGCCAAAAACGTCATGGCCGGCTGTCAGCTCCTGCCTAACGATCATGTTTTCAATACGCGGATCGACGCACTTCCTGTGGCGGCCAACTCACAAGCCTTCATGGCGCTTATTCCGCCCTCAGCAGTCGGCTACTATCCTGCCTGGGGCACCAGCATAGCGGATGCGGACACGCCGAAAGAGAAGATGCACTTCCTCTACACGCCCCAAAACGACGGTGTCTACGAGATGGTGCCGTGGCCCTTCCTGAAGCGCGAAAGCGGCGTCTTCAGCGATCCCAAATCCGGGGAAGATCGTCACGTCCTCACGATAGATCGTGACACTTGCGAAGTATTCGAGTTTTACAACACCTACCCTGCCGGCACGAATCCGGGTTGCCCGTCTTGTACCGGGCAGAGCGGCGTTCACTATGCGAGTATGAACCCGGCGTTACCCTCTGGCTCCGTCGATGCCGCGGGATTGACGCTCGCACCGCTGACTCTTCGACTGGATGAAATTGAGGCCGGCAACATCCAGCATGCACTTCGGGTCACACTGAAGAACTCGATCATCGCTCCCAGTTCCGTTTGGCCCGCCAAAAATCACGCCGGCGCCTGGGGCAAAATCCCGTACGGCACGCGCTTCCGTCTCAAGAGCGGGTATAACGTTTCCGGCTTCAGTCCGGTTGCGCAGGTTCTGCTGAGGCAGCTCAAGGAGTACGGCCTGATCCTTGCTGATGGAGGAGCGAATTGGGAGGTCGACGTATCGACGGACGTTACCCAAGACCCGAAGGTGCAGAATGCCTTTAACCAAATCGGCGCGCGCGGACCACGCTCGACTGACTTCGAGGTGGTCGATCAGTCCTCGCTGATCCGCTCCGGGGATTCCGGCATAATCAACGCGAACAGCCCGTACGTCAAACCGGATTCCTATGCCATCGCAGTTGCGACCAGTGACAAAAATCCAGGTAGCGCCAAGCGTGTCAGCATTGGTGTTCAGGCCATCACGGTAGGCGTGCCGGATCCCGCGATGTGGATTCAGAGCGGCGTTTTGAAGCGCATGAGCGCCTGGGTCCACGGAACTACGGACAAGCGCATTAAGTGGACCTTGAACCCGGAACTCGGAAAGATAACTCCAGACGGCGTTTACACGGCCCCGGACGTCTCCAAACCGACCTATGCTCTTTTGACCGCGCAGAGCGTGGCGGACCCCAATGCGAAAACAACGGTCGGTGTCACGGTCATGCCGGCGGGGCCCCTTCGAATCGATGTCGGGAATGCCACGTCCGCGGCGGGTGCCCCGAATCGCTCCAGGCCGGACTACGGTCCGGATTCGGATGGTCACATGTGGTGGCGGGATCAAGGAGGCGAGTATTCCTGGGGCGTTGTTCACGACGAACCGGGCGCCTGGCCGCAGGTAAAGGATGTGGGACTCTATTACACCAGCCGTTACAGTTTCGGCGACATTGTTTACAAGTTTACGGTTCCGAACGGTGATTACAAGATCACAATTTTGATTGCGCAGACCGACTGCGCCTGGCACGCCAAGTTTGATCCCAAAAACATGCGGCCCATAAAGCTGGAAGCGCAGGGCCAGATTGTGGCCGACAACTTCGATTGGGGCCAATCGATCGGATATACCTGCCGCGTTCCGACTTCCGTCTCAATTCCGGCGAAGGTGACCAATGGGGATCTCTATTTTGCTCTGCGGCGGGTAGCAACGCAAAAGAGCAAAGGAGTCCCGCTGCTGAATGGTTTCTCCATCGAACCCGACACGTCGGGACCGCATCTCACCATTGACCCCGCGGGCCCGATCGACATCACCATGGGCCAGAAGATCCAGTTCAACGCCGTGGGGTGGTACATGAAAAATTCGGCGAACTGGTCGCTGGTGAAGGGTCCGGGCTCGATCAGTCCGACGGGTCTCTACCAGGCCCCTGCCACGCCGCCAAATGGGGATCAGACCGCGGTGGTCGAAGCGAAGAGCACAGTGGATCCTCGAATGACCGCAACGGCCGAGCTGAAGTTCGGCTTCGGCGCTCTCACGCTTTCTCCCGGTTCTGTTAACCTTACACGGACCCTAAGCAAGAAATTCACCGCCTCTATAAACGGCGTTCCTTACAACAACGTGACCTGGTCCGTGGCTCCCGCCGTCGGGAAGATCACGCCTGACGGGGTGTACACAGCGCCCGACGCTTTGGACCACGATGCCGAAATTACAGTGAAAGCCGAAAGCCGGGACGATGCAAGCAAGTCGGCGACTGCGAAGCTTGTCGTGAAGTCTACGCCGGAAGCGATTCGCATTAATTGCGGCGATAAAGGCGCATTCAAAGACGCGCAGGGAAATGTTTGGGCGGCCGATCGTAACTATGCCGGCCCGAGCGAAGCCAACAATGCAGCTAAGCCGATTACCGGCGCAGCGGCCGATATGCTTCCCCTTTATCAGTCATCCCGCTACTGTTATCAGGACCAGGCCTTCCATTACAACTTTCCCGTTCCAAACGGCCGTTATGCGGTGACCCTCAAGTTTGCCGATTACAGTTGGAATAATCCAGGACACTACATTTTCGATGTTGCGGTGAACGGAAAGAAGGTCCTGAATAAGTTCGATCCGCAAGTTGGGTATCCGCCCAGGACCGCCATAGACAAACGCTACGAAATAGAGGTGACCAACAAACTAATCCGGATCGACTTCACTCCGCATGGAGCGGATGCCATCATTAATGGAATCGAGGTTTTGTACCTAGGGCCGTGACAGTGCAGCATACCGCTCGGCCGCTTTCTCCCACGTGAACTGCTCCCGGACCACAGCGTATAATTTTTCGGCCATCGTCCGCGCCGTGCCAGGCTGATCGAGCAATTCGCAAATGGCGGTTGCGAGGGCGGCATCATCCTCTAACGGGACAACTCGCCCCGTTTCTCCATCGCGTATGATCTCTTCCACGCCGCACGAGGCTGTTGCCACAACCGGGAGTTTCGCCGCGGCCGCCTCCAGAAGCGCGATCGCAAACCCCTCACCCATCGATCCTTTTCGCCAGCGCGTTGCCAATACGAAGAGAGTGGAATGCGTCAATAGGTCGTAGATCTTCTCATGCGCGAGCGCTCCGAGATAAAAAACCGACTCCGAAAGGTCGAGATCGCGTATCAACTTCCGCACCGCTTCCGTAGTCGGTCCCGGAAAGCCGGCCAGCACTAACGCGACATCCTGGCGCGAATCCCGAACCCGGCGAAATGCTTTCAGAAGAATGTCGTGTCCTTTTCTGAATTCAAACTGCGCGACATTAAGGACAATGCGTTTCCCTCTCAATTCCGGCGCCCAGCGGAAGTCCGGATCTGAATGCGCCGAGAACCGCTCTACGTCGATGCCGTTGTAGATGGTCACGGCCCTTGCCTGCGGTTCGAAGTGCAGCACCTCTTCCTTCAGGCCATCCGAACAGGCTACGACGGCGGATGCGTGCCGCAACAGGAATCGCCAGATTCGCCTTCTGAGGCCCGCCTCCTGCATAGCAGAACGAATGTCTGAGCCGTGCAACGAGAGCACGACCTCTCCGTCAAAAAGGCCGAGCCATTTCAGAAGAACGAGGTTCACCGCTTCCAGATCCGGATAATGCATGTTGAGGACGCCGATTCTCTGAATGCGGCAAAGGCGCCGGAGTCGAAGCAAAGTCGCCGGCAAGTGAAGCAGGAAGCTGAGGGAGCTCGAGAATGCGCGGCCTTCGACATGCGGACTCCGTACTTGCAGATACAGTCGCTGAATGCCCGAAGGGAGTGCGTCACCGGGCTTTGGTGGCCAGGTCAATTCAAGAGCCAGTGGGTCGCCGAGGAGTTGCCTGGCCTTTTGAAATTCCACGATCAGGTTCCGGACGGTCTGATTCACGCCCCCTGTCAATTCGAACGGCCAGGACAGAATGAAGCAGTACCTCGCTGGCGCACGGCCAGTACGTCGTGTCTCCATTGTTGCCGAAAGATATTGCCGAAACGGAACCCTGAGCGTAAGCGAGGGACCAACTAATTTTTTCACACGAGGTCAGTAATGGCCGTCCAGCCCGAAAAAGCTCACCTCGCCGTGGCCACGGTTAGCAGGTACATCCCAAAATCATTTTTGAGAAGCAATTTGCGCCACTCATCTTCGAACCCCAGCACGCTCAGAGCCATCTGTAGCTTGGCTGAATTCACCAGCCGGTGAACTCCGTTTCTTCCCATTCCCCAGACCGCTGATGAAGTGTGAATCACGTCAAAATCCGCCTCGACCAGCAACCGATGCAATTGCTTTCGGCCAACGGGAAGCTCTACCGGCTGTGTCTCCCATATTGCTTTGCGCTCGCCTTCAGGAATTGCGTTGAGGACCCGCAGATTCGGAGTCGTCAGGATCAAGCGTCCTCCGGGGCGGAGTGCTTTACGAGCTACTCTCAAATAGGCCGGCTTGTCAACGATGTGCTCCAGCACTTCTTGGCTGACGACAATGTCGAATGCCCCGGTCTCCGGCTGCCATTTTGTTGCATCGGCGCATATGAACCGGGCTGCCGGATATCTTTCGCCTGCCTGCCCTACCGCTTGCGGCGAGAGATCGACGCCCACCGTGGGACCGAAAGCGCTCAATATGCCGGCAAGCCAACCGGCGCCGCAGCCCAAATCGCAGATCCGCGGCCGGTTCATATTCTTCGCAAGGATCGCTTCCAGTATGAAAAGGCAGCGCTCCAGCGAATACAGATTTGCATGCTCGAAGCTGCTCCAGCGCCGGTCATAATACCTAACCTGGCCTGATAAAGAGAGCAAAGTCGCCATGGTGTCTTGTGAACTCACTGGCGGATTCCTCTCATACAAAACCGGCGCGCATGCAGGAGATATCCTGTGAACCGCGCTCCTTTCCGGGATGTCCTCAGAGCCTCTTCGAGGTGCCGCATAACGGTGGGCCAAAGCAGCACGAAGGAACAGATGTAAACTGCTGCGCCTAGAAACGAGGTGGAAACCAGCTGCGCCCACGGATTTGTAACCGAGAGGCTGTCCAGAACACGCAGCCAGATCCAGCACATCAGGGTCATCCCGGCTGTCAATAGGAGCTGGGGAAGCATGGCGGAGAGGAAAGCGCTCAGCTTGAGGCCGATCAGCCGGAACGGGATGGCAAAGCCGGGTACCATCAGAAGGCCAAGGTAGGTAACGGAATAAGCCGTCGCTACGCCTACAGTCCCGAACTGCGCACCGGCCAGGAAAGCGGCAATCAGCACCACGCAGTAAACGGTCCCAAAGCGGAAATTCCAATCCGTTCGACCCTTTGCGACATAGATTTGCCCTACCGACGTCTGTACGGATTGGACCAGCCCAACGGGCGCAAGTATCTGGAAGACGCGAATAGCTCCTACCCATTTGTCGCCCAACACCGCGATGATCAGGGGATGCGCCACTACACCCAGACCGGCCATTACCGGGAACGTGATTAGCGCAACCAACATGCAGCTTTTTACATAAGCGAAACGGAAGCGCTCATTATCATCTTGTATTTTCGCGAATGCTGGCAAAGTTACCTGTCCGATAACCGAACTGATGTTTTGAATTGGAGTGAGCATCAGGTTATAAGCCGTCTGATAATCGCCGAGCGGCGCCTTGCCTAGCATTCTCCCGACGATAATATTATCCGCATTCCTTGCAAAATAGTTGACTATTCCGAAACCGGAAAGGTTCAGGCTAAAATGCGTGATCGACTTCACTTCTGCTCCATCGAATACCAACCCTGGACGCCACGCCGAGGCCAGCCAGTAGCCCAGTGTCGAGGTAAATGAATTCGCAACATTAGCCAAAACGAGGCTCCACACCCCCAGACCGGAGTAGGCGCAAGTCAGTGCAATCAGGTAGCTTGCCAGCGCGGAGGTAAGATCGACAACGGCATATGCCTTAAAGTGCATCCCGCGCAGAAGAAGCGAGGCATGCACCACTCCGCATGAGGTTAGCCAAAAGGAAAGCGACAACGTGCACAGAATGGGTACCAGCTCCGGCGTATTAAAAAAATGCGCTGCTAGAGGGCTTGCCGCCGCGATTCCGCCGGACATGAGCATGCCGAGCAGAAAATTTACCCAGAAGAGACTGGACAGTAGCCGGTCCGAAACGGAAAGTCGCTGGACAATGGCTGTTCCCGTTCCCAGATCGCGAAAGTTCAGTATGAAAATGATCAGCAGGTTTGCCATGCCCATTACGCCGTAAGCGCCGGGCCCTAACAAGCGTGCCACGGTAGCTACGGATGCAATGGAAAGTGCTTGTTTGCCTGCCGTCGATAGCGTGGACCACGCGGTTCCGGACACCGCGCGTTGCGTCAAGCTTGGCAGAGACTCTGAAGTCATCTGAGAAGGTGCGCCGGCACCGAACTGCATTGCATATTGACTTATGATTCAACGGGTCGCAACCCGTTGTGAGAGAGGACGCGAGACCGGCTAGACACTAGTTTAAAGTAGGGGCGTCTGAGCACCCGCTATACTGATCTAAGCACCGCCCTTTTGTGTCTAAATTCAAACCCGGCCGCCGACTGGCTCCTGCGATCCGCCAGAATCGTGCCGCACCCGCCCCCGAAAAGCAAGAGCATACTTCTACGATTGTCGCAGAATCCAGCGCCCCGCCGGATCAGGTTTTTCAGGACCATGTCCTGAACCCCACGCGCCAGTTTGCGTTTAAGTGCACGCTTGTCTTCCTGTTTTTTCGGTTTAGCTTTCTCCACGAGTTTATTTCGGGGAAAATACATTTCGACGCTCATATTTTGCTGTTATTTGCTGCCATCAGCTATTTCGCTGCCTTTCTGGCCGGCGGGTTATTCGGCGCGTTCAGCGAAAGGGCCACCTGGATGTGGTTTGGGTTCGGCGCATGCATGACCCTTGCAACCGCCACCAGCACGTGGCGCGGCGGATCGTTTGGCGACTTATCTTCCTACCTCAGAACAACGCTGCCCTTTGTTCTCCTGATTCCGGCGGTCAGCTTCACCAGTGCCGAAATTCGAAAAGTGCTGAATACAATCGGGCTGGCCGGGGTGGTCACTGCTCTTTTGGGCCTTGTCAGCAGCGACTTCAAAAGCGGCCGCATGGCATTCGGTTCCGCGGGCAGTACGATACAGGATTCAAACGATTATGCCGCCCACATGATTCTGCTGCTTCCTGCCATTGCCTATCTCTTCTTCGGAACGAAGCGGAGTATTCTGTTCAAACTGGCTGGCGTGCCGTTTCTTGCGCTGGGTCTGTACCAGATTTTTAGCACCGGCTCACGTGGAGGGCTGGTGGGCCTCATCATTACGGGTCTTTATATTCTCCGCCGGGGCACGCCGAAGATTCGGATGGCGATACTTGTCGCAGTTCCCGTCCTTAGCCTCGCAATACTCGTCTTCGTTCCTCGCGATGCGTCCCAGCGCCTGCAGTCTCTTTTCAATTCAGACGA
This sequence comes from Bryobacteraceae bacterium, assembly GCA_036557345.1. Taxonomy (GTDB): domain Bacteria; phylum Acidobacteriota; class Terriglobia; order Bryobacterales; family Bryobacteraceae; genus Bog-105. The sequence goes on along the minus strand of DATBHS010000113.1, from coordinate 6,481 downwards.
TGAGACCCAGGAAGCCCTCGAATCCAAAGAAGCCCGGCAGGCCCTTTTCTGGGCCAGCGTAAGCATCACCCTGCATCACCCGCTGTTGGGTATAGGGCCTGGGGAGTTCATGGACTACCAGTCCGGCATCGCCGGCGAACGTGGTCAGAAGGGCATGTGGCATGACACGCACAACGGCTATACGCAGATTTCGAGTGAATGCGGCGTTCCTGCCCTGATTTTCTATCTGGCCGCGCTATGGATGACGTACTTCTCGCTTCGGAGGGCAACCAAGGCCGGAGTCCCGGAGATATCCACGATTGCTAACATTTTGTCGGTCATGATGGTCGCCTATTGCGTTTGCATCGTATTTCTGTCTCAGGGATACAACTTTAACCTGCCTGTGATCACTGGGATTACCACGGCTATAAATCGGCTGCTGCCTCCAACAACCAGCCAGCAAGGCTCATTGGCGACGAGCTCCCGCGCCGCCTAAGGCTGAATGATTTGCATTTAGAAGCCCAACAACTCCCGATAAATTCCAGTCAGCGCCGCGCAATAAACCTGCGGTGAGTGCCGCTCCCGCGCATCGGCGCGGGCGTTCTCTCGAAGCGATTGCGCCAGTGCCGGATCGTCAATCAGCCTCGCAATGCTGTTTGCCAGCGCCGCCGGATCCGCTGCCGGCGCGAGCAGCGCGCAGCGCCCGTCCTGTACTGTCTCGGGTACACCTCCCACCGCACTTGCCACGATCGGCGTTCCTGCCATCATGGCTTCCAATAGCACGTTTGGCGAACCCTCGCTCAGCGACGGCAGCACGAACATATCCGCGAGCGCGTAGAAGGGCAGCGGATCAGCCTGATGGCCGGTGAAGCGGACGCGATCCTGGAGGCCAAGCTGGGCGGTCTGCGCTTCGAGAGCTGCCTTTTCTGGTCCATCACCAACCAGAAGAATCTGGAAATCAACCTCCGGCCGATTGCGGCTGAGCAGATGCGCTGCCTGTATCAGGTGAGCATGTCCCTTCTCACGAGATAAACGCCCGATGGCCAGCAAAACCCGCGCGTGCTCCGCTAAATTCCACTCCCGGCGCAAGTCCGCTATTCTCTGAGCGCCGGGTCCATCATGCCAGTCGATGGCATTCGGGAGAACTCGGATGCGCTCGCGCTTCACGCCGATTCGCGCCAGCTGGTCAGCGAATGGTGCGCACACCGTCAGCACGCGGTCGGCGGCCGGAAGAGACCAGCGGTCAAGCTGATTGTAGACGCGCATTTTGAGGTCTGTTGCGGTGTAGCCGTGATGGAAAGCAATCCAGCGCGCTTCGGAGGGCCGGGTCATGCGTACCAGCCCGTGAGATTTCAGGCTGTGTGTCTGGATTAGGTCGGGCCTTTGCTCGCGAAAGATGTTCCGAAGCTGTCCCATTACCCGCGTATCGTAGGCACCACGTTCTGTGACAATATCGACGTGCACGCCGCTCGCCCGTGCCTCGCCAATGAACTGATTCTGTGGCACAGACGATCTTGTCGTCTGCGAATTCACATGGCTCGACCTAAGAAACGTCACCAGCGAGATCTCGCAATTTGGCGCGGCGCCCGCCCGCGCCATACGGCAAAATCGGAGAAGGTTTTTCGCCGGTCCGGTGACCGTATACGCTTCCATTAAGGCGATCACGCGCATCGTCTTGCCGTTTTCGATCGTGATTACTGGACCCCGGCAGTGGCGTCCTCGAGTACAGGAGCCTGGCGGTGCTGATGAGACAACCAATTTTCAAGCACAAGCAGATACCACAGCTGCTTCGCGACAGCCCCAGTGTGAAGTGCGCTTTCCATCTCTCCCGCAATGCGGCCTTTCGCGATCCACCCTTCCGATTCGAGCAGAGTTTGTGAGCGAAGCTGCTCAAATGACCTGCGCCAGTGAGTGAGTAGCCATTTCTCAGCCGGTATCGTAAAACCTTGCTTGGGGCGGTTGGCGACCTCGGTCCCAACCCGGCGCGCAACAATCTCGCGCAATACCGCCTTTAGCCGACCGCCGTGGAAGCGAATCCCGGCGGGCAAAGCTGCAGCAAACTCCCACAGCTTGTGATCGAGGAACGGAGCCCTGGCTTCCAGTCCGTGGTACATGGTTCCGCCGTCCACCTTTGGCATGTACTCGCCGATAAATTCCGTTCGCAGGTGATAGGCGAAGACATCTGGCAGCAGACGCCGCGCAGACGCAAACGAGGGGCTCATCTGCCTCTGGGTCAGTTTGCGGTCCTGCAATCGTTCCCCCAGCAGATTCCGGTGTTCAAAGAAAGGCAGGCCGTCACGAACACGGGTGTATGCTCCCAACCCTCCCACGCTGTAATCAAGAAAATTCTTCGCGCGCCGCAGCTTTCCCGTCGCCCCGCGCAGTGAACCCGTGGCGCGCCAGAGTCCCGGCGCGAACGGCGGCAGGCGACACGCCAGCCGCTCTGCCCGCCAGGCATTGTAAAAGTAGGGGTAGCCTAGAAAGACATCGTCTCCGCCGTCTCCGGTGAGCAGCACGGTGGCAAACGGTTTCACGGCTGCTGAGACGCGCATCACGCCCATGGCCGACTGGCATGCGAACGGCTCGCCGTAGGCTACGGCAAGCTCATCCAGAGGCGCTCCCGCTTCCCTAAGGGTAACGACCTGGTGTGTGATGCCCAGTTTCTCTGCGATGCTGGCGGCCTGCTCGCCTTCATTCGAAGGATCACCCGGCGCGCCAACCGTAAATGCCTTCACGTCCGCTTTCAACTGCGTCATGGCCCAGCAGACCAGCGTTGAGTCGATCCCGCCGCTCAGCAGCGCGCCAATCGGAACGTCGGAGACGAGGCGCAGGTGTACTGATTCGATGATGAGCCGTTCAGTCTCTTCCACCGCCTCGTTGAACGTGATCTTCGACGATGGGTCTATCTCTGGAACGGACCAGTAAACGCGCTGCGATATCCGGCCATCGCGCCACTCGACAATGGTCGCCGGAGGCACTTTCCTGAGCTCGCGATAAATGCATCGCTGGTCTGTTACATATCCGAACTCCAGGAATTCGAGGACTGCGTCCGGATCGATCTCTTGTGTCAAGCCCGCTGCGCGCAGCGCAGAAACCGTAGAGGCAAAGCCGATCTCCTGATCGCGGCTCGCGTAGATCAGAGGCTTCACACCCATCCGGTCGCGTATCAGAAAAAGCGTTCGCAGTCTGTTGTCCCAGATGGCAAACGCGAACATCCCGCGCAACTTCGGAACTAACTTGTCGATGCCCCACTCTTCGTAGCCGCGCAGGAGTACCTCGGTATCGCACTCCGAGCGAAAGCGGTGGCCGGCTCTTTGCAACTCTTGCCGGAGCTCGACGAAGTTGTAGATGCACCCGTTGAACACGAGTCCCACTTCTCCGTCTTCGGACAGCATCGGCTGGCGGCCCAGTTCGCTCAAGTCGATAATGGCCAGCCGCCGGTGCCCGAGCGCCACGCCGCTCCACGTCGCAAGTCCTTCTGCATCCGGACCGCGGCGCTCCAGTTGCGGCAACATGCTTTCGACCAGTTGTCGAGGACGCTCTGTGCCGGGCGAGCCGGCGAATCCTGCAATGCCGCACATAAACCTTCAGTTTGCCTTGTCCGACTGGTGATTGTCGATCAAAGCATTGATCTCGCTCATTGCAAAGGAGTTTACCTTCTGCCTTACTCCTGACTCCTGACTCCTGCCTTCTGCTTGCCCATGTCGCTTTCCAAAAGGAGTTATGGGATCCTACATGTCGGAAACCAAAAGAAGGTTCAATTGAAAGAAAAGACGGATGTACGGCAAGGCACCTTGGCCCTGATGGTGCTGAAGACGCTCGACGTGTTGGGGCCGCTGCACGGCTATGGCATTGCCCGGCGCATCGAACAAATCAGCGGAGATCTGCTGGCCGTGAATCAGGGCACTCTGTATCCCGTGCTGTTGAAGCTCGAGCAGGAGGGCGCCATCGCGTCCGAGTGGGGTGCTTCGGAAAACAATCGGAAAGCGCGCTTCTACCGCCTGACTAGAGACGGCCACAAACAGCTCAAGGCCGAGGCTCGCGATTGGGAGCAGACCGCAGCGATTATCGGCCGCTTCTTCGCGGTAAAAGCCGAGGATCTGCGATGAGAGCCGAAAATTGAAAGCGTTTGGTTGACAGCTGATCGCTGATCGCTGACAGCTAAAAGCTTCGACGAAATGCTATCCTCATACCGCCGGCGTGAGCTTACGACAAATTGCAAAGCGATTGGTACAGGGTGTCTGTCTCGCCGTGATGAGTCCGGCGGCACTGCTTTGCGGTTTGGGGCGCATTCGCGTTCTCTTCGACCTGTTTGCGCACAGCGTCGCTGTGCTCCCGGGCATTCCCGGAAATTTCTTGCGAGCTGCCTTCTACAAATTGACCCTTGCTGACTCCTCTATCGATGTCGATATCTGGTTCGGAACTTTTTTCTCGAGGCGCGGCGTTAGTCTCGCGTCTCATATCTCGATCGGCGGCTACTGCATCATCGCTGAAGCGGACATCGGCGCCAGAACGCAAATCGCCTCTCATGTCCAGATTCCGGGGCGCCAGCAGCATACCCGCGACGACCAGGGCCGGCTCTCTCATTCCGCAGATCAGCCTGCGGTTCCCGTCAAAATCGGCGCTGACTGTTGGATTGGATCTGGAGCGATTATCATGGCCGATGTCGGCGATCAATCCACAATCGGCGCGGGCAGCGTTGTCGTTAAGAGGATTCCTTCCGGCGTCGTGGCAGTGGGAAGCCCTGCCAAAGCCATTAAGAGCTCCGTTATTCCGGAGACTCAAAGCGCCGGATGAGGGCCCCGACCCCAATCGTCCTGGTCGTGCGCGAGCTCGGTTCCGGTGGGATCGAGCGCGACGTCGCTAAGCTGGCGCTCAGTCTGGACCGCAGCCGCTTCTGTTGTCACGTCGCTGCTTATCAAGCCGAAGGCGTGCGCGCCAGCGAATTGAGGGCGGCGGGCGTTCCGATACTGCGCCTCGACGTGCCGAATCTGAAATCCACGCGGGCGCTTCGAACCGCTATTCAGTTCGGCGGATTTCTACGCAAGAACCGGATCAAACTGGTTCATGCCTGGGATGCGAGCGTAGTATTTGCGGCTCCGCTGGCGCGCCTGCTGCGAGTGCCGGTGATCTTGTCGAGCGTTCTGGGTCATCGGGACCTCCTCGACGCCCGGTCGCGGAAGCAGTTTCAATCTACGGATCGCCTCGTGGACGCGATCGTCGTGAATTGCGAAGCGATGCGAAAACACCTGATTCAGGACTGCTCTGTATCCCCCGGCCATATCGAGCTCTGCTATAACGGCGTGAATACCGGCGAATTCTATCCGGCTGACGTCGCCAAGCCCGAGCCCGTCTCCAGCGCGTCCTTCGTCATTGGCGCGGTCTGTGTTTTGCGGGCCGAGAAGAACCTGGAGCTCCTGCAAGAGGCGTTTGCAAGAATCGCTCCACTCGTGCCGAATTCGAAGCTTCTGTTAGTTGGCAGCGGGCCGGAATTGCCGAAGCTCCAGGCGAATGGCCGCCGTCTCGAAATTCAGAACCACTGCATTTTTGCACCGGCTGTTCCCGCTGTCGCCCCATTTCTTCGAGCGATCGACATCTTTGTTTCCTGCTCGATCTCCGAAGCCTTCTCAAATTCCGTTTTGGAGGCCATGGCCTGCGGCTGCTGCGTCGTTGGATCGCGGGTGGGAGGGACGCCGGAACTCATCGCCGACGGCGAGCGCGGCCTGCTTTTTGAGTCCGGGAACGTAGAGGAGCTTGTGGCAAAGCTCACAATGTTAGTAAAGGATGCTTCGCTGCGTAAGCGGCTGGCGGCAAATGCCGCTGCATTCGCGTCTTACAGCTTGAGTATGGAACGCAATGTCCAGTGCATGTCGCGTATATACGAAACGATGTTGCAACAGAAAGGTGTGTTGATTTGAAAATCCGGCTCGTTCTGCTGGCGGGAGCCAGGCCGAACTTTATGAAAGTAGCACCACTCATGGCGGCACTCGCTCCCGATGAGCGCTTTGAAACAATCCTGGTCCATACCGGGCAGCATTACGACGAAGCGATGTCTGGGACATTCTTCCGCGAGCTGGGGATTCCCGGTCCGCAGCACCACCTGAATGCCGGTTCCGGAAGTCACGCACAACAGACGGCCGAAGTGATGCGGCGGCTCGAGCCGGTGCTGGTCGCGGAGAAACCCTCAGGAGTGCTTGTCGTCGGCGACGTTAATTCCACTTTGGCCGGGGCGCTGGTTGCCGCGAAGCTCGGCATACCCGTGATTCACGGTGAAGCCGGGTTGCGCAGTTTTGACCGGTCTATGCCGGAGGAAATCAATCGCATCGCGACGGATGCTGTCTCCGATCTCTTTCTGGTGACGGAAGAGAGCGGCCGGGTCAATCTGGTCAAGGAAGGGAAAGACCCCTCACGTATTGCCGTCGTCGGCAACCTAATGATCGACTCGCTGCAGCGCAATCTGCCGGCTGCGCTTCAGTCCGATGTTCGAGAACGTCTCGGTATT
>DATBHS010000112.1:0-11090 GCA_036557345.1 Bryobacteraceae bacterium | reverse complement strand
CGAGACGATAACGGGTTTACTCGGTTACCGCCGCGGTTAATGTTGCTATTCCGATTGAAATTGTTGTTGTTGTTGATGTAGACGTTATTGCCGCCCCACCCGCATCCCCAGCCCCAGCCGCCGCTCCAGAACGCTCCCATCATCACGCCAAAGCCGAACGAAATTGCGGCGCCCGCGGCGTAGTAGCCCCAGTGTGGATAATAGAGCGGGGGATACGGATAATAGGGAGCACCGTACACCACAACCGGGTCATACGAAGGTACGTACACGACCTCCGGCTTGGCCGGTTCGATTACAATGACGCTCTTGTTTTGAACCACAGTGGTTTCCACGTTCTGCTGCTCGTTCGATTTCAAATTGCCCTTCTCCTGGGCTTTCTTGCGCATCCGCTGGACGGCATCCATGACGTCAGCTTGCTGCGCGAGAAAAGCGTTTCCAAGGTCGGTTGTCCATTGAATGTTACTTCCCAGCAGCTCTACCACTTGCGGCAGAGGCGCAAGCGCCTGAACGCTTGCATCCCAAGGTTCTTTCGCCACTGCATCGGCGAGTTGTTTATCCTTCAAATTCTTGTTCTTGTCCAGCCATTGCTGCAGCAGAACGATTTCGAGAGGATACGTGGATGCGGCTAAGATTTGGGCCAGCAACGGGTCGGGATAGAGGGCAATCGGCGCTACGAGAGACTCCAGTTGATCGGAAGGAATTTTGGCCGCCTGGGCGGGTGCAGGCGTCTGGGACGATGCTTTTTGTTGTGCATACGCCAGCGTATCGCCCGGTATGAGAGTGACGGCGCATAGAACCGCCAATACAGATCTGAAAATTGCTCGCCTCGGTTCGCGCTTCATCTCACTGTCTCCTCTAAGTTCCAACGAAGGCGCTGTGGAACGACTGCGCCATCGATCTTGCCGGCCATCGAACAGCACCGGTGTGTGCACCAGGTTTACAGCTCAAAAGCGAGTTTGGCGATATCGTCGCCGCCGACCGGGTCAGACGCTTTGATTTTTCGCAACCGTTACGCACAGACCTCTCGAGTACCCGATGCCAGCGCAAGCATTCCGGACCTATTTTTACTATTCGGGTGGTCTGTTTCTGCGATGTCAGCTCGCCACCATAGATGGCAACTCTAGAAGCGTCGGGCCTATTTCCGGAACGAGCAGCGATCCTTTTACGGCCCTCGATGCAAATACGAGCCGTGGGCTACAGGCGCTATTTTGTCGTGATCTTGCCAGAGGCTGGATCGACGCTGACCGCAACTGCCGAGGTTCCCGCAGAAAGGATGTGTTTACGGCTCTTCGTCTGTTGCCTGCCATGTCTTGTCTGGGTCATAACGTTCCATGCTCTTGAAGATCTTGAGCGTGTCAGGGCCCAGGTCCTTTTCGTAAACGACGCCCTCGTAGCTAACGATGAACGTCTGCACGCCGGTCACTCTGTACTGAGCGGGCGCTGCGGCGAGCGCAAATCCTCCGATCATCGCACCCTCGACGACAAAGTCCATTTGGCCGAGCGGTACGGCGGGGCCTTGTCCTTTCAAGACCTTGAAATAATAGCCGTGAAATGGCGGATTGTCAGCACCATAGCCTTGCGCCAAAGCCTTGGCGACCGCCTCTCCGACAGGCCCGCCCCACGTTCCATCGACATTCTGCCACGCGAGGCCGTCCTGTTTTCCGGGAGTGCTCACAATTCTTTGGGCGTACTCGTTTATTTCGGAGCCGTCGTGTTTCTCAGAAGCATATTCTTGTTGCGCCTCCACGAAACCACGGCAGATCTTGATAGCATCCAATTCGTTCTCGCCGATGCGCCGGAACAGAATCTCCTGCCGTCCCGCCTTCGAATCGTAGTACCACTTTCCATTTCTCTTGACGATCGGAATCGGGTACGGCCAGTCGTCATTCCCAACCGAAAGGATGCCACGATCCGGGTTTTTCGGATCCAGATCTACGGATTGTTTTTCGCGAGCCAGCTTTGCAAATTCAGCACCTCGATTCTTGTCGCCAGTCGGATCTCCCGAAGAAACAAGGTCCTGGGCATCCGGTCCAAGAATTTTCATCAAGGTCGGCGCGTCATAAGGGTCAGCGGCCCGAATCAACGCTTGAGCAGCATCCTCGGGTTTGGTAAACCCCTGCTGGGTTCCTGTACCGCAGGAGATCACAAGTATCACGAGAGCCGACAAAAACGGCGCCCCAGAAACCCTCGGTGTTGTTGATTTCATTTTCATTTCCATGGGTTGACCTGAAATGCCGATTGCTACCTGCGCCGGCCGCCACCGCCGCGGGAGCGTCCGCCCCCGCCACCTCGAGAACCACTGAAGCTGGATGAACCGCGCGCACTATTGGAGCGAGCTTCGCGCCCACTACTTCCACCAGCCCCGCTGAACGAGCCGGAATTTCTGGATCCGCTACCACTCGAAACTTCCCTGCTCCCGATTTGATTGTTGCCGGTACCGCGATTCGCGCCCATATTGCGGTCATTACTGCTGCCGCGATTTGCACCTAAATTGCGATCGCCCGTGGCATCGCCGCCACCCCGATTCGCGCCCATATTGCGGTCATTACTACCGCCGCGATTCGCGCCTAGGTTGCGGTCGCCATCAGCACCGCGATTGGCAGCCAAATCATTCCCTGCTCCTCGGTTCGCACCTGCGTTGCGATCGTTGCTACCGCCGCGATTCGCGCCTAAGTTCCGATCACCCGTGGCATCGCCGCCACCCCGATTCGCGCCCAAATTCCGATCACCATTGGCCCCGCGATTCGCCCCCAGGTTGCGATCCCCTTGCCTAGCCTGATTCTGCCGCGCATTGGCCTGCCGCGCACTCATTGAGTCCCCGCGAGCGGTGCCGCCAAACCTGTCTGCAGTCGCCCGATCTCCGTAGGGGGCTCCGCCGCGGTGCTGCGGATTGTGCTGCCACTGGCCAGATCTGTTGCCGCTCCCGACGTTGCCGCTCCCGATATTGTTGGTCCTGTTGACGTTCCGGTTGAAATTATTATTGTTGTTGATGGTGATGTCGTTGTTTCCGCCGTGCCATCCGCAGTTATAACCCCAACCACCTCCGCTCCAGAAGGCGCCCATCATCACTCCAACGCCAAAGGAAACCGCGGCAGTTGCGGCATAATAGCCCCAGCTCGGCGGTGGCGGATAAGCATAAGCCGGCGGCGGCGCTCCATACACGACAGTGGGATTGTAGCTGGGAACATAGACGACCTGAGGATTGGCCTGCTCGACGACGATGACCTGCTTGGACTCGACCACCTTGGTCTCCACTTTCATTTGCTCGTTGGATTTAAGGTTTCCTTTGTCTTTCGCCTTGGCTCGCATGCGCTGGACGGCGTCCATCACATCTGACTGCTGTGCAAGAAAGGCGTTCCCTAACTCCGACGTCCACTTAATGTTGTCGTTAAGTAGCTTTACGACATCCGGCAGAGCCGCCATATTTTGGATACTAGGATCCCAGTTCTCTTTTTGCACGGCATCGGCTAATGCTTTGTCTTTCAAGTCCTTGTGCTTTGCCAACCATTGCTGAAGCTGCACGAGTTCCAGAGGGTAAGTCGAAGCGGCCAGTACCTGAGCTAATAACGGATCGGGATAAAGAGCAATGGGTGCCACTAAGCTATCTAATTGTTCCGATGGTATTTTGGCCGGCGGCTGAGCTGCAGGGGTTGTCTGTGGGGTTTGCGCCTGCGGTATCGGAGTCGCATCGCCGCGAACCAGCAGAGCCGCGCAAAATACTGCAATCGTTCGAATCCACTTACCTGGGCATGCCATTTTCTCAGTCCTATTCAGCGAAACTCGGCCGCTGAGCAGTCGGTAATCAGCTCTTCTTTTCCGGCGGCGGATATTTCTTCATGAGCTTAGCGGCCGCTTTCCGCATGTTCTTTTCTCGCTTTTCGGGTTTAGCCTTGGGGTCGAGCGTCTTGGATGCCGTACCGCGCCAAACGAGTTTTTTGGCCGCGGGATCGTACATATCCAAATCAACCTGGCCGGTGTGAATCGTCGAACTCGTTGTCGTAGACATTCCTCCACCCCCGCCGTACCAGCCAGCTCCCCATCCGGGACCGTAGCCCCAACCGGTGTCGAATGTCGTGAACTGCTTCTCCTGGCCAAGGGCGACCTGATAGCCAAGGTAGAGGTCCGCGTTCTCACCATCTGTTTTTGTCAGACCCTTCTTCGCCAGTTCCTCATCGAAGGCGGTCTTAAGTTGCTGGTCCGCAATCTGGTCCAGCTGTTGCGCCTCCTTGATTTGGACCCATTTATATGTCTTGTACTTGGAGAAGTCTGTGCCTGAGGCGAAGTTATAGCGTATATCCTGCGCAAAGCCCGTTAGCGCCATTAGTAAAACTGGAAGAACAATTCGGACTGTTCGCATCGTAAAACTCCTTTTCGTGGTCGTTTATCGAAGTGGGGCTAACCTGCGTCCCCCGGGAAAATCCATAAGAAAGATTTGCACGCAGGATGCTGGCATGTTTCGTTTGGGTGTATCTTTTTCAGCGGTGCGGGTTACTGCGTAAACGCGGTGAGCGACTTGATGAATACAAACTGGATGTATGCTTCCGGGAACGCTACGGCATGGGGCTCGCGGAATGAGCGGTTCTCGTGGGATGGTAAATCAATGCGCCAAGGGGACCAATGACTGCGCCTTTTGGCACACACGGTTGCCGCACTTGTCCCGTTTGGGTAAGGTGCACTGATAATTGGAACCGGCCAGGATTATCAGGAGTGTTGATAACACGCAACATACTGCTTCAGAGAGGCATTGGTAACGGATCTGCATCTGCTCGGCACCATGAAACAGGCTGCGAGCGATGCCCAGAGCGACTTCCAACTGATCCAACTGTCACGGCAGGGCGACCGTGAAGCATTTGGTGAACTGGTCAAACGGCATTACGGCAGTTGCGTGAATCTCGCGACATATATACTCCGGAATCGCGCCGAGGCCGAAGACGAAGTGCAACAAGCCTTCTGGAAGGCCTTCGAACACCTCGATCAGTACCTGGGTGAAGCGGAGTTCTGCACCTGGTTGCTTCGAATTGTGGTCAACGAGTGCCGCATGTTGATGCGTGACAAGAAGCGCGCTCGATTTCTGTACATTGATGCCGGTCACAGCGGATCGGGAGGACGGCAGGTAGAGCCACATTCGCCTGGTGCCGATCCAGAATATGACGCAGTCAAATGCGAAATGATCGAGATGTTGCGAACGGAAATGCGACGTATCCCCCCGCTGTTCAGGAAAGTAATCCTGTTGCGAGATATGGAAGGATTGCCAATGCCGGAAGTCGCGGATCGATTGGGTATAACGGTTCCAGCGGCAAAGTCCCGGTTACTGCGGGCACGCAATGAACTTCGCGGGCGAGTAATGCGTCGCTGCGGAGCGGCGAAGCATTACGGCAAGGCAAACCCTTTCAAAGCCCTGCGACACTCGAGCCTCGCAGCGGCTTAATCCATTTTTGCCTACTTCCCAAAGGTCCAGCTCAGGCCAGAGGTGGTTCCGTAATCGCTTCCGGAGAAGTGCGGTGGCGGCTTGGTATCCCAGTTTCCGTAGAAGGTGATTGTCCAGGATAGGTCGCCGAAAACCTTCACGTAATAAGATGCGTTCGTATTAAATCGGAGACGGCCCGGATCGGATAATGCAGGAAAGAGGGTTGCACTAACGTTCAGGTTAGTTTTGCTGAATTTGAACAGGCTTAGGTCCAGTGCAGCCAGCGCACTGATGACGTTTTGCCGTGGCTGCGGAACGTCGGATTGATACTCGGTGCCCTGCCACGCCAAGCCGCCCAGCAGAGCAATCCGCGAACGGTTCGTGTTCTTCAGATAGCGGCCCAGGCCAGCTCCCAGCGATGTTTGCAGGCTGATTCCTTGAACAGAGCTTTGCAGAAGGCTGCCGAGCCCTCCGTAGAAGTAGTTTTGCCAGGGCAATAGCTGCTGAGCACCGAATGAGAGCATATTTCGGGTGGATGTGTTCACGCCGCCATTACCGCTATTGGAGGATAGGTTGGAACTGAAGTTTGTCTGCGCTCCCCAACGTTCCCTCTGGTACGCTGTGTCAAAACCCAAGGTGTATTGAGTCGCGTTATTGCCCTTCGAATAGGTACTGCCAAAGCTGATGCCACCGCTCAATCTTCTCCAGAATTCGTCGGACGTCTGGCGCACATTGACAATGTTGGCCATGTCAATCGCAATCGGATTCTCGGCCTGCGCCGGACCGGCGATCTGAAGTTTTGTTGCCTGCTTAATGTTTGTTTTAGCGACCGTTGTGAGATTGCCGACGAACACTGATCCATTTTGCGTTTTCACGATAAATAACTGTTTGCTTTCGACGCGAGCCACTTTGGTCCAGTCGATTGACAAATCGCCGTCTGCGTAATCGAGTCCGAAATACAGGACACCGGCATCGAGCCGTTTGATCGTGCCCGTTAACCGGTCGCCGTTCTGCATGACGAGAACGTCAGTCGATTCTCGCGCGCCGAGAGGTCCGGCCAAGAGGAGAATTGACGCAAGAGCCGCAGTCCGAATTATGACTCGGAGACTGGGGCCTGCAGCACGCGTGGCGCTCACTGGTTTCATCTCTGCCCCCTGAAAGCGAAGTTCATCACGCTGAGTGCCCAAGACGGTGCGCCGCAGGGGACGCTCCGGTCGAGGCTCGGTAAGCAGCTGAAAAAAGGCTTGCTGAGGCATAACCGAGAGTCGCCGTGACTTTTGACTGAAGCAACGATGCTGCCTTTGAGCCTTAAGGTAGAAAGTTTTCGAACTTTTGAAAATCTTAGACCTATTTCCGTTTCTGATCATCATTGAGTCGCCATTTGTCTTTGATGTTTTGCAAGCGACAACGGACGGAATCAGTTGGCTGGAAAGGCGCATGAACGCGGCGGCGGAGAGTGGATAGACATACCCGGCGCGTCAACCTTATATAAATGGAAGAATAGCCGTTTTGGAGCGGCGCCGGGCGTTTACTGGCGTTGGATTGCGATCTATGTATTCCTCTTGATGCTAGGCCTTTTGGGGGACTTCGCATCCTGTGCGGTCATTTCCTTACCCGCCTTCTGGACTGAGATAATGCCGCGATTGCACTATCTTGCAATCGTGTTTGCGGCAGTACAATTCGCTATTGCGGGCGGCATAGCTTCCGCATGCATCGCGGGCGCTTCGCACGTAGCGATCCTTGCGATCGCCTGCAACCAAGCCGATTCCCAAGCCGGTCAATTGGCTATGTTCGCAGCTGTTGGCTTGACGGCCGGGTGGCTGTCCGAGCGCCGAGTTGCTAGTTCACTCGAACGCGCCATGTCCATGACGCCGCACACAGAGGATCCGAGCCGGAGCGTTTCGCTGTCGGAGCTAGGACGACTGATGCCCGAACTCGTGCACCAATTTCGTACTCCCATCGCCAGTATTGAAGGCGCTGGGTTTGTCCTGCAGGATTCGGATTTGCCCCGCGACAAACGCCAGGAGTTCGCCGGAATCATTCGAAAGGAATGCCGCCGCCTGGAGCTTCTTGTCGAGCTGCTGGATTTCACGCAATCTCATCCCTCGGAGTACAGGGACGTGGATGTCACACGATTGCTGGATGAAGTGATCGCGCTGTGCCGGCCCAAAACCGAAGGGCGGATCACGTTTCGACATATGGCTCGGCACGATATGCCTGAGTTGCGCTGCGAGCCCGAACTTATCAAACACGCAATTCAAGTGGTGATGACAATTGCAACCGAAGCCATTTCGCAAAACGGAGAGATTGAGATATCAACCGACTTTGGACCCCACGAAATTGTGATAACATTCATGGCTCACGGAGATCAGTTTTCGCCGCGCTTGGATGCTTCTATGCTGTACGACCGCAATGTGAGCGATCTGGCGGTTGTACGGCAGATAGTGGGGCGGCACGGGGGCTCGGTACGTGTCGAGGGTGTTGCCGGTGGAGGCGTTTCCACCTTCATGATTCTGCCGCGCAACTCCTGGGTGGGTCTATGAGAGCGGGGACAGTACTTGTCGTAGAAGATGACGAGAGCCTTCGGCGTGTGATGCAGGTACAACTCGAGAAGGAAGGGTACAAAACGGCTGTTGCGGGAGACGTGCCCCAGGCGTTGGAGGTCCTGCAGCAGGAGAAGCAGGACGTGGTAATAAGCGACTTGAATCTGCCGGGGTCATCCGGGTTGGAGTTGTTGAAGAGAATCCGAGTCGAGTACCCTGAGACCACGACAATCATAGTTACTGCTTACGCCACTGTAACTACAGCGGTGGATGCCATGAAAGCCGGCGCCTACGACTATCTCACTAAGCCTGTACAACCTTATGAATTGAACGCATTAGTTGCTCGCGCTCTGGAAAAACAGCGTCTGGCGGAGGAAGTCCAAGCGCTACGTAGAACCATCGACCAGAAGTTCGGCTTCGAAAACATCATAGGCCAATCACCAGCTTTGATGCGTGTTCTGGAAGCGGCCGCCCGTGTCGCGCAAACGAATGCCACGATCCTTATTCGTGGAGAGACAGGGACAGGCAAAGAATTGCTGGCCAAGGCTATCCATCTGAATAGCGCTCGACGTGACCGCGCGTTCGTCATTATCAATTGCGGGGCGATCCCGAGAGAATTGCTGGAATCGGAACTGTTCGGCCATGTCAAAGGCGCATTTACCGGGGCCCTGAGCCATAAGAAGGGAAAAGTTGAAATGGCTGATGGCGGTACAGTCTTCCTGGACGAAATTGGGGAGATGCCTCTGGACCTGCAAGTCCGCGTCCTTCGCCTGATCCAGGAGCATGAAATCGAAAAAGTAGGAGCTTCAAATCCTACTTACGTCGACGTACGCGTTATCGCAGCCACCCATCGCAATCTGGAGGCTATGGTGGAAAACGGCACATTCCGGGAGGACTTGTATTACCGTCTGGTTGTTGTTCCAATCGAAATTCCTCCCTTGCGAACGCGGAGCCAGGACATCCCTGAACTGGTCTGTGAATTCTTCAACCAGAGCACGACGAAGTATTCCCGTAAAGGACTCAGATTGCCGCAGGAATTACTCCGCTACTTCTCTCAATATCATTGGCCGGGCAATATTCGTCAATTACAGAACGCGATTGAGCGTATGGTTGTGCTGTGTCCTAGCGATGAAATTACGCCGGACGACCTTCCAGATTTCTTGCGACATTCTGCGGCCGGCGCCCATCCCTCGTTGGCTATTCCCGAAGGCATGGCGCTGGACGCCGTGGAAAGGGAAGCTATCCTTCAGGCTTTAGCAAAATGCAATTGGAACCAGACCCGCGCAGCGCAACAACTGGGCATCACAAGAAAGATTCTGATGTCTCGCATCGCGAAGTACGGGATCGAGAGGATTCGATCGCAGCAATTGAATCCCTCCCCATTGCAGTAAGTTCTAGAAAAACCAAATGCGCCCGCTGAATTCGGAGCTACGCGCACGCGCGCGGATATAAATAGAGTTCATTCAGGCGAATCCGCTATCATAGCGACTTCATGCCCGGACCCAGTCCCGTGCCTAGCTCCGCACAAAAGCGTGTATTGACCGTTGCGCCCATGCCGCCCGAAAAGCTTGCCTACGCACTGGCCCGCTATAGCCGGTCGCCTGATTCGATTCGCGATTCAGTTGAGTGGGTGCGCAGTCATGATTCGGCCCGGTTTCTCGAGAGCTTCTATTTTCAATATGGACACGCTTCCATCGCAGATTTAGGGCATGTGACCGTTTGCTTCGAAGGAATATCGGAACTGGCTGCTACGGAGATCGAAGACGAGCAGCTCTGGGATGGACAGGCGCGAAGCTCGCGTTATCAGGACTTTTCGAAAGCGGGAATCATTGTGCCGCCGGAGCTGACGGTCGCCGAGGCCGCGATATACCGCAGCGCCGCAGACGAGCTCGTGGATGCGTACCGGGAAACACAACAGCGTGTCTTTGAATATCTACAGCAACGATTGCCGCGGCCGGAAGATATGAAGCCTGATGCGTATCGGCGGAATCTGGGCGCTCGAGCATTCGACGTTGCGCGCTATCTGCTGCCGTTCGGCATTCCCACCGGCGTCGGCCAGGTGACCAGCATACGCACACTGGAGAAGCAGATTGCGCGCCTGAAAGCATCCGAGTTTCAAGAATTGAGAGAGGTTGCCGAAGAGCTATCCAGAGCGTGTGCTGCGCCTGCCGAGTGCGTCTGGAACTCCAATGCCGCTGACGAAGCGATCGCGCCCACTCTCGCCCGCCACGCGGACGCGGACGAGTATGCCACACATTTGCGCGCTGACCTGGCGGAATGGGCCGCGGATCACTTTCCAAAGGCCGAGCCTGGCGCGACGCCAGCGCATGTGCCCGCGGTCGACCTGATTCAACCTTCCGATCACGTCGCGGATATCTGTGCGACTCTGATCTACCCGGTCAGCGATCGCCCATATCGGGAGTTGTACGAAACGGCTTGCGAGTGGAGTCCGGCGAGAAGGCAGGAAGTGCTGACCGTTGCCCTTGGGCGCCATACCCGCCGGGATGAATTGCCGCGGCACTTCCGCAGCGCTCCCTATGTATTCGATTTCGTCATGGACATCGGCGCATATCGCGATCTGCATCGGCACCGGCGTTGCCAGCAATTCCGGCAGCAGTATACGAACCGCTTAGGATATGAGACGCCGGAGATCCTTGCTCAATGCGGTGGTGACAGCACGTTCACCTGTGCCTTACAGACGGTGGACCACACCGTGCAGCAGCTGCCGCAACCGGCGGCACAGTACCTGTTGCCGCTTGCCGCCCGGTCCCGCTTCTTGTTCAAGATGGATTTCGCCGAACTGGAGTACATTTCGCGCCTGCGAAGCGGAGTCAAGGGACACTTCTCTTACAGGAAAGTGGCTTGGGAAATGAAGCAGACGCTGGCGAGGCTCGATCCCATGCTGGGAAACCTAGTAAATGCTACGCCGCCTTGGGTCGAGGATCCGCTAAAGCGATAGTGCTTTCCGGCACGGAAAACCGCTCCCTGGCGAGTTTGTGTGAAAACGGGCGAGGCCAATATTTGTAAGGCTCCGATTGCTCGGACTCTGGGTGAAGTAGATTTAGGGTGGATCGAGGATTCGTTTTAGGGCGGGTGCATAGCTGCGAACGCAGAAGGTTAGATTCTAGGCGGTAGCTCGC
>DATBHS010000111.1:0-3870 GCA_036557345.1 Bryobacteraceae bacterium | reverse complement strand
CTATCGCGGCCATGTCGATAGCGACATTAATGACCAGTACCGCACGATTCCCGGCGCCCGCCACTTTCTGATGAACATCATCAAGTTTCCGGGCTGCGGGAATTTCTTTCCAGCCGCATCCGTGGTTGGAATCGACGACAGTAGCGGCCGTGTTTGCGGTGTTTGCCTCGCCAGTCTGGTCTCGCCGAACTCGGGCCACGTGACGCAGCTTTGCATCCTGCCCGCTGCCCGGAGGGCTCGTTTAGGCTATGAGTTGCTGCGGCGATGCCTGCTGCTTCTCACTCAAGCCGGCTGTAGCTCTATCAGTCTGACTGTCACTTGTACGAATGTCGATGCGATCCGGCTATACGAATCGGTGGGCTTTCGCACGCAGACAAGTTTTCCGGCGCTAGTGTGGGACGGGTTTTAGGTACTCCCGAGTAAGCCGCTTGAGCACCATTTGAGAAAAATTGAATTTCGCCTAGACGGAAACCTTTTCGTCTGCGTGGGTTCGAAATTGTGACACGGTGTTGGGCGGACATTCCGAATCATTTCAATGACATTCTCCTGGAGGCTTTCGTCGTCACGCCAAATCACGTCCACGGTATCCTGCTGTTCACAGAATACGTAGGGGCCGTGGCTTGCCCAGCCCGGTGCGGGCATGCCCGCACCCTACAATTTGCGATGGGCTCTCTCAAATCGGCAGCGAGCAGACAGATTGGAAGTGGAATTTGGCAGCGGAATTATTGGGAACGTGTCATCCGCAACGAGGACGAACTCAATCGGATCCGAGCGTAGATAAGAATCCGTCGCGCTGGTTGACCGACCCTGAGAATCTGCAGCGCGGACCTAGCGGCGATCACAAGCAGCCGCACGCCTCGATCGAGCTGTCGCGTCTACCGGGTCATCGAACAGGCGGGACGAGACGTTCCTGCGCGGGTAGCGCGTGATGCAATGGGCTCCGTTTACGGCTGTAGCAGGCGTAAATGATCAATCCGATGACAAGCCATACAACAAAGCGGATCCATGTTTCCAGCGGAAGGCCCAGCATCAGGCCGAGACAGGAGATCACGGAGATAAACGGTGTTACAGGTGAAAAAGGCACCCGGAAGGCCCGCGGCCGATCGGGCTGCTTCCGCCGCAAAATCACCACGCCAAAGGAAACGATAATGAACGCGAACAAGGTGCCGATGTTCGATAAGTCGGCAAAGGTTCCGATGTCCCAGATGCCGGCCGGTATGCCCACCGCTAAACCGGCAAGCCAGGTGCTGACATGAGGCGTCTGGAATCTCTTGTGAACTTTCGAGAAGACGTCGGGCAACAGACGGTCCCTCGACATAGCGAACCAGATGCGCGCCTGCCCGTACTGATAGACAAGCAGTGAGGAGAGCATTCCGAGGAGCGCTCCTACGGTGACGCTGAATCGCAATCTGTTCATTCCGATGGCTTCGAGGGCGTTCGCCACGGGCGAAGCATTATCCAGGGTTTTCCAATTGACGATGCCTGTCATGACGAATGCGACGGAAGTATAGAGAAGGCCGCAGATTACCAGCGTGCCGATGATGCCGATCGGCATATTGCGCTGGGGGCTTCTGCACTCTTCTGCCGCTGTTGAAACGGAATCAAAGCCGATGAAGGTGAAGAACACGATTGCCGCACCGCTAAGGACACCGGGCCATCCGTTCGGAAGGAACGGATGCAGATTGGCCGCCTGAACCGCTTTTGCTGCTCCAATCACGAAAAGCAGAACGGCAGCCAGCTTGATCGCGACCATGATGTTGTTGGCGCCCGCACTCTCTTTGACCCCGCGCACGAGAATCCAGCTCAGGAGCATGACAATCAGCAGGGCCGGAACGTTGAAGAGGCTTCCGGTGAAGCGGCCTCCGATGATGGCCGGCTCAGAAAGATAGTGAGGCAGATGCACGCCGAAAAGGTAATCGCACATCACCTTGAAGTAGGCAGAGAAGCCCACCGCGACGGACATGTTTGATACGGCGTATTCCAGGATTAAGTCCCAGCCGATAATCCAGGCGAAAATTTCGCCCAGCGTCGTATAGGCGTAGGTATAGGCGCTGCCCGCGATCGGGATCATGGACGCCAGTTCCGCATAACAAAGAGCTGCGAAACCGCAGGTAATCGCCACAAGGATGAACGACAGGGTAAGGCCGGGCCCGGCGCCAGGGCGGCCGATGGTCGAGGCCGCGTTGCTTCCATGTACCAGCAGATCCAGCAGCGGAGCATTCATGATGGAAGGCACGCTCATATGCTGGCCAGCAGCAGCCGTGCCCGTCACCGTGAAGATGCCGCCGCCAATCACCGCACCGATTCCGAATGCGATCAAGCTCCAGGGTCCAAGCGAGCGCCTCAGCCGCTTTCCTTCGACGTGCGTCTGTTCCACCAACGCATCGATGCTCTTCGTTTTGAGCAGTTGGGTCATCGTCCTCGGGTCAGTATATCCGTTAACCTATTGTGGTGCAGATTTCACTTGCTTCCGGCCTTTTCCTTGCCGCAGGTGCCTGCATCGCGATCGCGGCTTTCGCCGGCACAACGGGAACCATTGACTTTGCGAATATCGCCGATAAAGCGGGTGTGCGCTTCGTTCTCGAAAACAACCGCACACCGCAGAAGTTCATGATTGAGACCATGCCAGGCGGAGTAGCCGCCTTCGACTACAACGGTGACGGCTTGCCCGATATCTACTTCACCAACGGGGCCGCTGTCCCGTCGCTCGAAAAGACGTCGCCTAAATTCTGGAACCGGCTATATCGTAATGACGGCGATCTCCATTTCACGGATGTAACGGAGCAGGCCGGAGTTGCGGGCGCAGGTTACTCAATGGGAGTTGCGGCTGGCGACTACGATAATGACGGTCATCCCGATCTCTTCATAGCAGGCGTCAATCGCAACATTCTGTATCACAACCGAGGTAACGGCACGTTCGAGGACGTGACAGAAAAGGTGGGGATCAAGAGCGGCCAGTGGGCGGTGGCTGCCGGATGGTTTGACTATGACAACGACGGCAAGCTAGACCTGCTGATCGTGCATTATTCCAGTACGCCCTTGCAGGATCGGTTTTGCGGTGACCGGGACCGCAACATCCGCGTCTATTGCCACCCAAAGTATTTTCAGCCCTTGCCTTCAACGCTGTATCACAATCGCGGAGACGGCACCTTTGAGGATGTGTCTGAGAAGTCAGGCATCGGAAAGTATGCGGGGCGGGGAATGAGCCTCGCCTTTGCGGACTACGACGGCGATGGTTTCCCGGACGCCTTTGTAACGAATGACAACATGCCGAATTTCCTCTTCCACAATCGCGGGAATGGGACGTTTGAGGAGGTCGGGCTCGTAGCCGGAGTCGCTTTGAGCGATCGCGGCCAGCCGGTCGCCAGCATGGGAACGGATTTTCGCGACTATGACAACGATGGCCTGCCTGATATCACGGTGACCGCGCTCGCCGGTGAGACTTTCCCCCTGTTCCATAACATCGGCAAAGGAATGTTCGACGACGCGACATACGCCAGCCACATGGGGCGCTTAAGCACCGAACACAGCGGATGGGGAAACGGCTTCGTCGATCTTGATAACGACGGCTGGAAGGACCTGTTCACGTCGAACTCGCATGTAAACGATCGCGTAGAGGCGTTCGAGTCGCATGTGTACAAAGAGCCGAACATGGCGTTTCGGAATGTGGCGGGGAAATTCTCCGACTGCACGCCGGCGGCGATGAAGGCCGTTGTGAAGGCGCATCGCGGGGCGGCGTTTGGAGATTTTGATCGGGACGGCCAGATGGACGTTGTCGTCTCGGCTCTAGGGGACGCCGCCGAAGTCTGGCATAACACGACCACCGGAGCGGGAAACTGGATCGAGTTTCGCCTGACGGGCACGCGCGGC
>DATBHS010000110.1:0-7371 GCA_036557345.1 Bryobacteraceae bacterium | reverse complement strand
GGTAGAATAGGAGAGCCAATTCGCAATCAAACCTGAAGCCTGATGGAACTGCTGTGGGATACATACCGGAATCGCCAATTGATCTGGGCGCTGGCTCTTAAGGAGTTGAAGCTGCGCTACAAGCGCTCCCTCCTGGGCTTCTTGTGGGCCTTGCTGAATCCGATGTTGCTGATGGTTGTGCTGGCCGTGGTGTTTTCCACAGTCATGCCGATCAACCTGCCGCATTACGCTATCTTCTTGCTGAGTGTTCTGCTTCCCTGGACGTTCTTCGCGCAGTCTCTGTCCTATGCCGCCGAGTCGATTGTCGGTAACGCCGACCTGATCAAGAAAGTTGCAGTAACGAAAACCGTTTTTCCGATTGCGGCCGTCGTATCAAACCTGATTAACTTGCTGCTTTCAATGATTCCGCTCGTCCTTATTGTCCTTATCATGCGGCATCCTTTTCACTGGACGTGGTTCTTTCTGCCGGTTCCGCTTCTCGCGCTCATCATCTTCACCCTGGGCGCGACATTCTTCTTCGCAACCGCCAATGTCTACTATCGTGACGTTGCTCACATTATTCAAGTGCTGTTGAACGTGTTGTTCTATCTCACGCCCATCATTTACGCTATTGACTCCATTCCGCACCGCTATCAGTGGTTATTTAAATTGAATCCCTTGATCTACGCATTGAACGGATTCCGATTGAGCGTATATTATGGCCTGTTGCCGAGCGCTCAATCCATCATTGCTTCCTTCGTATGCGGATTCCTCGCGCTGATCATTGGATTTGCTGTATTCCGTCGTCACCAGGACGAATTTGTTTTCCACATCTGAGACCCATGAATTCCGACGATTTTGCTATTAGGGTTGAGCACGTGACCCAAAAATTCCGGGTAATTCATGAGCGGCCCGATACCCTGCGCGAATTGTTTTCTAAATTTCTCCGGCACACGGTTCAGTATCACGTTTTCGAGGCTGTAAAGAACGTTTCCTTTGCCATCCGCGAGGGCGAGATGGTCGGAATTATCGGGCGCAATGGTTCCGGCAAGAGCACCCTGCTGAAGCTCATCGCCGGTGTCTACAAACCGACCTCCGGACACGTCGAGGTCAGGGGCTCTATTGCCCCGCTCCTCGAGCTGGGTGCCGGAATGCATCCCGAGTTGACAGGCCGGGAGAACATTCTCCTAAACGGGCTGCTGATGGGTTACTCCAAAAAGCAGATGCTCGAAAAAGAGGAGCGTATTATCGACTTCGCCGAGATCGGCGACTTCATCGATGCACCGATGAAACAGTACTCGTCCGGCATGTACACGCGCCTGGCATTCGCCGTGGCGACAGAGGTGAATCCCAAGATCCTCATCATGGACGAGATTCTTGCCGTAGGCGACACTGCATTTCAGGCGAAATGCTTCCACCGCATCCAGCGGTTCCGTGAGGCAGGCAAAACCATCCTGCTGGTGACGCATAGTATGGCGCAGGTAGTGGAGCATTGCGACCGGGCAATTCTATTGAATCGCGGAAGTGTGGTTTTCGACGGCGCTCCCGAGCAAGCCGTGGAAATCTACACCGGCAAGCCCGTATTGCGCGAAGCCAGTGCAGGCCCGCTGCTGACGCGCTGAAGATTTAGTGGGCAGGCGCTTTCGCCGGGGTACCCTCTTGGGCCGGGCTATCTGCCCCGCCGTTTTCCTGGTTGTAGCTGCTTGCTTTGACCCTGCGATTAATTCGTCATCGCCTGCACTATAACTAAGCGAGCCAACGGAATTTCGATGCAACGCTTATTCGCCTTTCTTCTCCTTCCCTTCCTTGCCGCGACATTGCTGGTACCCGCTGCGGCCGCAAGCTCCAGCCGAACCGCGGCTGTTGCCCAGCGGAATGCAGCCCCGACTGATGCGCAAATTGAGGCAACCATTCGGACCAAGCTCGCCAAATCGAAGATCGGAAAGGATGGGTTCCGCTTCCACGTGCAGCGCGGTGTAGTTACTTGGGAAGGAAGCACGAATGTGATGCAACACAAGGGATCGGCAACCCGGATGGCCAGGGCTGCCGGTGCGGCTCAGGTCATCAACAACATCCAGGTCAGTGGTAGTGCGAAGGCCAAAGCAGCCGGTAACTTGAAGAAAGCAGTCGTCCAGTAGTATTCCCACAACGTTCCTCGGAGGAACCACCCTGCATGCTATGGTGTAGGGGATACATCCTGAATGAAAAGTAGTAGCCTCTTCCTCTCAGTGGTTCTTTCCGCCAGTTTCGCCTATGGTCAAGGAACCTCTTCTGCAACACCTTCCGCACAGCCTCCTGCCTCATCCAGCACGACACAACTAAAAGGGCCAGAAAATGTCGCACAGCAGGACCCGAACCGTGTCGTTGCGGTCATTGATGGCAAGCAGCTCACCGCCAAACAGGCCCTCGATCTTATTAAGCCGTTTCCGCAAGAACAGCGCAAACAGCTCGAGGCCAACTTGCCTCTGGGCTTGCAGCGGGTTTACATGCAGCAGCAGTTTGCCCAGCAGGCCGAAAAAATGAGCCTCGAGACTCAGTCTCCATTTAAGGAAGAGCTTCAAAACGCGCGCCAGGAGATCCTGGCTCAGGCATATATGCGGAAGCTGGGCGAAGGCGGCAGTGGAACCGCGGGCGATCCGAAACAGTATTACGACAGCCATCCGGCAGATTTTGACAATGTAAAGTTAAGCGGCATCTTCATCACATTTACATCTCCCGGAACCCCTTCTTCGGCAGCGCCGAACGGAGCGCGCACCGAAGAGCAAGCCAAGGAAAAGGCGAACGACGTCGAGAAGAAGATTAAGGACGGCGGCGATTTTGCAACGCTTGCCCGCACCGAGTCCGACAACAAGCAAACCGCGTCCAAAGGCGGCGATTTAGGCACTTATGTGACCGGCAACCCGCAGATCCCGCCGGACATTCGCAGCGCGATCGAGAAGCTTCAGGCAGGCCAGGTCTCTGAGCCTATCCGGATTCCGTCGGCGTATCTCATCATCAAGGTCGACACCAAAGACAAGCTGGCCTTTGCTGCTGCGCGTCCGGGAATCGTTCAGAAGCTCGAAGTGGAAAAATACAAGATCGAGGTGAAGGACCCGGATTTCTTTGCCTCATCCACCGCGCCAACTTCGAATGTCCCATCGCTTCAACGGCCGACAAGCCCTGCGCCAGCACAACCTGGTCAGCCTGCGACTAAGCCGCCGGCTCAGCACTAGGGCCCGGGAGCAAATCCGTCGCGCAGCCGCGGGAGTCCCTCCTTTGACGGGTGCCTGCGTTTCGGTCGCGGTAAAACGTCGCCTTACTGCTCATCGAGGCAAGCTGCTATCGGGCTCGGACCACGGTACGCCGGTGCACGCTGCCAGCTTCATTCGTGAGCGCCGCATCGTACTGGAAAGCGAGTTGCTCGGTCGAACACAAAAGTTACGGTTGATCGTCGTGCATGAGATCTTTCATTTTGTCTGGGCGCGGCTTGGGAATGCAGCTCGGCAGAGTTTTACCGCTCTTCTGGAAAAGGAGTGGCGTCTGAACGCCCGTGGAGAGCTGGGTGAATCTTCGGAGTTCCGGAAGAAACTCCACTTATGGAAAGAGTACGTGTGCGAGAGCTTTTGTGACACGGCCGCATGGATGTACGCAGGCGTCGACAGGCATCGTGAATTCACGCTCGGCCTCCGGTGGCGTAACCAAAGAAAGCTTTGGTTCGAATCTTGCTTTAGGAGGCCTCACAAATGTTAAGTACTCTTTCGGGCGCTAAACTGGAGGTTTGAGGATGTTTTTTACCAGGTCCAAAGTGGCGGTGGCTGTTGCGTTGGGCTCGATTGCTCTGTTTTCAGCCTGCTCCAATTCGCAATCTGTCCGTGCCTCCGCCAAAGCCCAGAAGGATCGCAAGCCCGCCCCGAACTTTACACTTAGCGACGCGAACGGAAAATCCGTCAGTCTGGCCGAGTACAAAGGCAAAGTCGTTTTGCTGAATTTCTGGGCAACCTGGTGCGGCCCGTGTAGTCTGGAAATACCCTGGTTCAAAGAGTTTGAACAGCAATATAAATCGCAAGGGTTCGCGGTGCTCGGCGTTTCAATGGACGATGACGGGTGGCAGGCTGTAAAGCCCTATATCGCAGAGCATAAGATCAACTATCGCGTGCTGTTGGGCAACGATTCCGTGAGCCAGCTCTATGGCGGCCTGGATGCCCTTCCCACAACCTTTATCATTGACCGGGATGGAAACATCGCGTATCCTCCCCACATTGGACTTGTTGGAAAGAATGAATACCTTAGCGAAATTCAGGGTTTGCTTGGCGACAAGCCGGCCAGCGCTGCTCTCGACTCTTTGCGGCCTCCTTCTGCCGCTCTCGTCGTTCCCACAACAAAATAAGTTGACCGTTGAGCCGGGCAGCCGGATTACGGCAAAGCATGGCCCCGCGGGGGTCACGCAGGCGTTAAACGTAAATGTCCTGCCGGGATTTCATGTGAACAGCAACAAACCGAAAGACGAGTTTCTGATTCCACTGAAGCTCACCTGGGACGCCGGACCGCTAGAGGCCGGCGCGATCACGTATCCGCAGGCCGAAGACATTAAGGTCGGCAAAGACGTGCTGGCCGTGTTTACCGGTTCATTTACGATTCAAACGCATTTCAGGGTGCGGGATTCCGCCGCTCACGGCCCGGCGGTCATGACGGGCAAGCTTCGATATCAGGCTTGTAATAACGAGATGTGTTTCCGGCCGGCTTCGATCGACATCCGGCTGCCGGTCGAAATCGAATAACACTGCCGGAGACGCGCGGTTCAGATTACCGCGGCTTGCGACCCGGAAGCGGTTGCGCAGAGCGTGATTGAATCCGTTCGAACCTTATCCCATTCCTGGAGAGCCAGCCCGTGGGATTCGAAGAATGACCGGATTTTGCTGGAGTTCCATCCAAAAAGGTCTTCCAGCATCGGCACAAGCACGCTGCAGGCGTTGTCACTTAAAATGGTCCGTCTCGCGATAGGCGTCAGGTACTTGTTTTCTGACACGGCAATCGTGAGACCATCTAAGCGATTTACGTGGAGCATGACATGCACGTCGGAACTGCCGTCGCCGACGTACACAAGGCTGTCGTGGCCGATTCTCATTTGCGCTCTGAGGCGATCGACAACGGCAACTTTGCCGTAGCCGGCGGGAAGCCGGACAATCGATTCGATTTCGCCGTTCGGATGATAACGAAACCGGGTTCCGTGGATGTGATCCGGAGGCACGATTCCCTCCAGGGCAGATTGAATTACTTCTTCAGGTGCTGCTGACACGACATGGAACGAAAACTCGCTCCCGCCCAGATCTCGGAGAATGTCCGACAGCAGCGCGATGTTCTCCTTCAGGCGAATTTGTTTGCCTACGGCGGCGAGGTGCTCTTTGCGAACGCGCCGAAATTCGGGGTCATGCAACAAGAGATAGGCAAGCTCACCGCCTTGCTGGACCAAATGGATTTCCGAAAGACCTGCCACGCGCTGCTCAAATTCGTGAACCCCGAGAAGTTTACTAAGAACCAGACCTGAATCGTTGAAGCTCAGCGTCTGGTCAAAATCGCTTACGAATAGATAGTGCTTCCCTGATTGAGCCAAACAACACTCTCCTTTGTGCTTACTTGATTGAAATTTCTTGATTAGAAAATGAACGCTGTCGAGTCACTCGTCAGAACTGTTCAAAGCGCTGACGTGCTTCCTGGCAACCGGGGAGGAAGGACAATTTTCGTGGTGGTGCAACGTCCTCTCATACAGAATAGATGAGCCTCACTGCGTTTGGGGTTGCGGAAAGCGACTTTCGCCCCGGGCGGAGTTGAAGCTGAAAGCGGCGTGTGGCTCTAAGCTAATCAAAACAAGTGATTTAGTTTGTTCATATCGCATCTTCGATATTTGAAACTTTAGGTCATAAAGCCGCATCTGATTCCACTGAAACAGCCACAAGCGGTTATTTGTTTAGGGTTAGGTTCGCAACACAAAGAAGAGAGCTGACGAAACAGATCAGCGTGGCTGTGGTTGGAGAAACGAAATGTCTAAATCACAATTGAACGGCTTCCGGCGAGTGCTGGAAGCAAAACGAAATGAGTTGAAGGTTGGTGGTTCGGATCGAGAAGAGATCTTGATCCAGAATGCAGCAGAGGAATTTGACCGGCTCCAGCAGCAACTCAATCGCGAGGTGGCGATTCGCAACCTCGATCGTGAGTCGAAGCTGCTCAAAGAAGTCCAGGCGGCATTGGCGCGAATGGATGATGAGTCCTTTGGCGTTTGCTTGCGGTGCGAAGAGGAGATCCCAGAGAAGCGTTTGAAGGCGGTGCCTTGGGCTGCCTACTGCGTTGCATGTCAGGAGACCCTCGAACGGCAACGGGCCGCGGGTAAACCGGCGGACGACGGCGAGTCTCTCGAACTCGCCGCCGCTTAATTGCCCGCTGCTTAATCAAAAGTGGCCTCAGCACTCGAGATCGGTCCGCAAGAAGCGCAGCGACGATTGAACGCTGGGAAAGCGATTCTGATCGATGTCCGCGAGCCGGAGGAGTTTCGAACGGCGCGTATCGACGGAGCCCGCCTGATCCCGATGCAGGATATTCCGGCCGAGTTTCAGAAGCTGGAAGAGTTAGCTGGCGAGAACGAATTGCTGCTGTTCTGCCATCACGGCGTTCGCAGCCTGCAGGCTGCGCAGTGGCTCCGTGAGCACGGACTGGAGAACTGCTTCAGTGTGACCGGCGGAATTGATCGCTGGAGCCGTGAAATCGACCCCAGCGTGCCTCGCTACTGAACTGGATGATGTGCCGCTACGGAATCCGCAGCGGCACCGAACATCATTTCGGGATCTGCTGGTTGTCTGTGAGGATCGTGAAGTCCGAAGCCAGGAATTCACTGCCGTTCAGTCCGATGCTGCAGCTATTCAGCGGCCTGCTGTATTTCCCTGGATAAAAACCGCCATTCACACTCGCATTGCATATGTAGAGAGGTTCTCCGGACGCTTCGTTCCCTGCCTGAAAGGACAGGTAGGTAACCTGCGAAGGCTGCTTCCAGTTCAAGATCAGGACCGAACTGTTCTGAAAGGGGACAGAATGCTCAGTGCCGCCCCAACCAATATTGCAGCCGCCAAGCGCCGGTCTGGTTTTTCCGGGATGCTCGCCGTTGTTGAAAGCCGCCAGGCAGACATAGAGCGGCTGGCCGCCCACTTCGAATCCGCCCATGATCGGACCGAGGCGGAACGGGATATTTCCGGACCCAAGATTGTAGTTCTGAACCGGAAGCTGGTTAAAGGGGCCGGCTATCAGCACCTCATAGGAATTGACGGAGATCTCCTTGCCGCCCCAGCCGACATAGCAGCCTGTGAACCCGGGCCTCACTTTGCCGGGATGCATACCCCCGTTTAAAAAAGCGCGGCACGGGTAAAG
>DATBHS010000109.1:0-12802 GCA_036557345.1 Bryobacteraceae bacterium | reverse complement strand
GTGGAGCATGAAGGCAAGATGGCTCACCCACCGCTGGAAGCATTGCAAATCTCGTACGGCTATCTCCAAAAGCTCAAGGCCCATTAACGCCGCGGGAATCCAGCATAGTTTACGACGACACCTACCCGCAGCGAGAGACTTGGTAGTGGAAAATCTGGAAGGCACTGCTTAGCTCGGCGCAAGCTTGTGTTCACGGTTTACTTTGTTGCTGATTGTTGTGGGTGGATGCCAGCCCTACCCGGAAGCTGTAGCGTTACGGCGGACTTACTTCTCGCGCCGAGGCTCAGCCGACCGATTGCACCGGCTCCAAGGTGAACCCTGGACGAACGCTCCGAAACGCTGGTATGCTTGAGTAAAAAGCGGCCAATGGAGGGTACATTTTCCCTGGTGAAAAGACAACCAAAGGAGAAATGAACCGCTTCGTGCAATGGATCCACGGCCGCGGATACGAAAGAACCCAAAGAGACAGTCTGAACTGCTGGGAAGGGGTCTTCTTCGCCGCCTACAAAGCTGGATTGATGAGCATTCCCCGATTGCGTGTGATGCACATCAAAGCCACCATTGCAGGTAGAGTTGGAAGCGGCTTTCGCAAGACGGATCGCGCAGGAAAGAATTCAAGAAACCAAGGCAGGGCCAATCCTTTCCAAACAAGGGAATTCTGCCTGCGGCGTTTGTTACAATACGATGACAATACTTCATCCTTAGCCCATGGCTCGTTTGACTCGAAGTAATCTATTCCATGCCCGCGAGGAATTTTCTGACCTCGTCCATCGTGCTGCTTACGCCAAGGAACGAATCATTGTGTCGTATCGTGGCAAGGATTTGGCCATGGTGATTCCGATAGAAGACCTGGAGTTCTTGAAGCACCTGTCCCGCGAAACAATGAGCCGTCTCGATCTGGAGCAACCT
Source organism: Bryobacteraceae bacterium (assembly GCA_036557345.1). Classification (GTDB taxonomy): domain Bacteria; phylum Acidobacteriota; class Terriglobia; order Bryobacterales; family Bryobacteraceae; genus Bog-105. Next base: position 11,893 of record DATBHS010000109.1, on the reverse strand, counting down.
GTTGCCAAGCCGACCGAATTGGGAGCGAATCTGCCCAACGAAGATGGACTGTCGCGTTTTACCGCCGCCGGCCTTCGCGCCGCCCGGCGCCGGAGGGGATTTCAAGGAGAAAGCACGTACTCGAATGCTTCGTAACGCTTTCGCGTTCGGCTCTTATCCCTGGTTTTCTTTGTAGCAAGACGTTCACTATTCGAGCTCAATGCTGGCAATGGGCGATCGATGTTACACCACTTTCGGGACCACAAACGGGGCTCGGTACTTTCTCGAGAACATTCGGTTCGCTTCCGGGTCGTCCTTGCAGCTTAGAGTGGTCGAATCGAAATACAAAGTTCGTCCAAGGCGGTATGAAATGTTGGCCAAGTGAATCAGAGTGACCGAAGGAACGGCTTCTTCAAGTGGTGCATTGAGATCTGACTGCTTGCGACTCCGCACGGCCTGAATGAAGTTCGCCCAATTGTCACCTTCGTCGTCCGCGGTGGCGCTCGGGCCCCGCTCCTGTCCTTTACCCAGAAATGTTTCGAAGCCTTTCGCGGTACTAAGATAGCCTTTCGGACCGTAGATAATGTTTCCAACGGTGGCGTGTGTACCAGCAGCCGGTCCGGACATCTTGTCGGCTACGGTCAAGATGTCGGCCTCGCTGTTCGTGATCCAATGCCGCACTTCGAACACGAGCATCCTCTTGCGGCCACCTTCATCGAACTCAAATGTCGCGACCATCGTATTCGGAGTTTCCTGATCGTCGTCGAACATGAAGTGGCCGCCAGTAGCAGAAACTTTGCTGGGATACTTCACTCCCAAGAGCCAGCGGGCGACATCCATCTGATGCACACCCTGGTTTCCGATATCACCGTTGCCGTAGTCCCAGAACCAATGAAAATTGTAGTGAAATCGGTTTCGGGTAAAAGCGTGCTCGGGAGCCGGTCCGAGCCAAAGGTCGTAATGCACGCCCGCCGGAACTGGCTCTACCGGTTTTCGACCAATTGTGTCCCGCCATTTGTAACAGAGACCGCGCGACATGTAAGGATCTCCGATGAGACCCTCGCGAACCAATTGGACCGCCTTCTGCATCGTAGGCGAGGAGCGGGCATTCGTTCCATGCTGCACCATGCGGTTGTATTTTTTGGCCGCGGCAAGGATTTGGTGTGCTTCAAAAATGTTATGTGCGCAGGGCTTCTCGACGTAGACGTCTTTGCCGGCCTGGCATCCCCACAGCGTTTGCAGCGCATGCGAGTGATTGGGCGTCGCGATTGAGATTGCATCGATATTTTTGTCTTCGAGAAGCTTGCGAAGATCGGTGAAGCCCGCGGGCCGTTTTGAAATCAGCGCTTCCGCATCTTTCAGCCGCTGTTCCAAGATGGATTCATCTACATCGCACAATGCCGCAATTTCAACGTTGGGCATCTTGGCATAAGCCTGTATGTGACTGCGGCCCTGGCCTCTAACCCCGACGCAAGCCACGCGAACGGTGTCATTTGGGCTCAACCTTGCACCTTTTGCGACAGCGAGGGCCGCCGCAGAATTCATCAGGAAATATCGCCGGTTCATGTGTCTTACCTTTCTTGCTGGCCCATTTTCGGTTGTACTACCCATTCAAAATACGCCAAAGTGTTCCACCGAAACATTCGCTTGGGCCTGGGCTAGCGCTCCGCACACGTCCAGCATTTTATGCTATCGATCCAACTCGCGATCGAAACATAGCAAACATCGAAGATTTGAAGATGAACGAACATCACCAGCCCCTCACACGCCGAAGCAATTTAACTATAAGACAGGAGTCAACGCCGACTTTACTGTTGTCTTTGTTGACAGGAACGCGATCTCGCATTCACGCGATTCATCTCGTCGGCGGGAAGCTGTGCTAGACAAACCTTGATGATTGCGGGCCGCTTGGAAAGGTCGCTACGCTTCCGCCCTGCTGGCGTATTCCGGACGTCGGCTGCGGCAACCCCGCCCCAATCGCCGCGGCCCCTGGTAAATGCCATCGCATTGTTGGATAGACCGATGGTTTAAACGGCAGATCTCGAACCTGTCAATAGATGCGCTGGCCGACGAAAGAATGTCGCGATCAAGTTGGTCGCAAAGAGCAACACCGCCGTCAATTCGATGACTGCCGAGGCGGGGAGAATCCGCCATGCCAGCGCCAAATTCTGCTCATACGCGGGGATCTCGGTTAGCACTCGCAAGAAACATCCGAAATTCAGCAGACATAGCGCGGCAAACATGAGCCGTTTGCTGAAAAGAACGCGCATGCCGCAGAAAGCCGGCAGGACACGCTGCCCGATTGCGAACACCATGGTGGCGAGGAAACCAACGGTGAGGGCGTGCCGCGATGCTCCGCCGATTCCGCCCTTGCGGTCAAGGAGTGAAGCGCATACTGATAGGCCGGCCGCCGCTACGAGCCAAACGTAAGCGCCTCGAACAAAGTACGGGAAGCTCGGGTGAATGCCACTCAATTTGGGCGGCTGAACACCCGATTCAAAGATATGAAGCGAGCGAACCGCGACGAACGACGCCCCAAGCAGCAAGAGCGCGCACAGTGTTGATGCGCTTGCAAGTCCGGCGGCGACTCCGGCAAGAAGCATCGCCAGAGCGATCATCAGCCCGCGGGCATTTGGCTGGGGCAAGCCCAGAAATACAGGAAGCCAGCGAGCGTTAAAACCCCAGACCGAAACAACAAGAAATGCCCAGGCCGAGATCAAGAGCAGATGCCGGTCCGCTCCCTGCGGCAGGGCCGGGACAGCCTCTATAAAGGAAGCGCAGAGAGCAGCGCCCAGGTTCAGCAGCAAAGACAGAAGAAACGCGAACGTCGAAGCGATGACCAGGCGCATCCAAACTTCGGGAGTACGAGGTGCTGCAGAAGTATCTGTCGTCCGAGGCGCTTTATGCTGCCTTACAGTCAAAAAGAACAGAAGGAACCCTGCCAGTTCGAGTGCTGCCGAAACAGGAAGCATCACGCGCCAGTGCCATTCATAAATGCCAATTACCCAACGCAAGCTGATCCCTGACGTCCACAGCACCCAACTCTCCCAGCCGCGACGTACTGCGAAGGGCATTAGCCGCCCCATCTTCGATAACGAGTAGAAGCCGATTCCGATGACAAACGTACTGATCCAGCCGAAGATCTGAGCTTGCCCATGCGCTTGAATCCACGCTTGAGACAACGAGTGTGAAGAACGATTACTGCTTATCGAAATGAGATTCCACACTCCCAGAAACGTTCCGGGCAGAAGCAGGAATGCCAGTCCTGTCGAAATGAATGCGGTCACCAGGCGCTGGAGCGACTGTTCGCGCAAGACGGCTTCCTGCGCACCGGGCTCGCGCTTCGATTTCTCGACTTGCATGAGTGCTCTAATGCGTTTTTTCGAATTCGAGAGCGCGCGGGAACAAAATGTTGTTCTCGAGATGAATGTGCTGGTGGAGATCACGCTCGAGATCAGCGAGACCGTGGTACAGTGCCTGGAAGCTCATGCAGGCGCCTGCGGGCGGCTGGAAATCATTGGTCAAAGAGCGGAGACTTCGCAGTAATTCACCGGTATCGTCGTGATCCGCCATCATGTGCCGGATGGGATTCATTAAAGTGCCAAAAAAGGCGGGGGGAGGAGTAGTTCCGTTTTTCGCAGCCTCTTCGATAGTCTTCAGATGCGGAAAAAGGACTTGCTCTTCTTTGAGCATGTGCGTAGACATTTCGTTTGCCATGGCGTTCACAAGTTCGCGGATCCGGCCGAGTTGAGGATGCCGGTCGCTATGCCGCAGAAAGACCTTTTCAGCGAGGGCGGTTAGCCGGTTCAACTCGCGGCGGGCGTAACAGTGGTGCTGCTCGACAATATGATCGGCGAGTTTACCCAAAGAGCAAGTCATCCAGTGGCCATCTTCTTTTGAAGGCCTTGGGACGAGCGCATTTGCCAGGTCTGTTAGGACTTTGTCGAGCGGAATGTTCCGTCTCTTACATGCTTCTTCGAGCGACCTGCTGCCGCCACAGCAATAATCAATGCCGAGCGCCTCGAATACGGGTACCGCCGCAGGGTGTTCCTGCACAATCTCACGAACGGTTTGAGCGGTATCAATTGATTGAGTCTTTGACTCGCTGAAATCCGCGATCTCATTTATTGTCATAAAGCCTTACCTGTTTCCAGGCTAGGCGGTCCGGCGGGCGTAGCCAGTGACTTTAGTCACCAGATTCCGAAGATGAAGCGCTTTTCAGATCCCTGACGCGAGATCGGATTCGAGCCCTTCGTGATCGAGGACCGTGACCTCCCGGCCTTTGATCTGGATCAGACCTTGCGCCTGAAGCCGGGCCAGGTTTCGCGAGACCAGTTCGCGAACCGTGCCGATGTGAGCGGCCAGATCCTGATGGCTGAGGGGAAGTTCGAAGACAGTTCCTCGTTCCTCTCGCCGCCCATGCGTTTGGGCTTCCCGGAGCAGCCAGGCGATCAGGCGGTGACGAACTGTTGTGAAGGAAAGCTCCTCAATGATGCCGACTAGCCGCCGGAGTCGTGCGCCCACTACTTGTAACACTTTCAGAGCTACTTCCGGGTGCTCCAGGCAGCAGGCGCGGAAGTCATTGCGCGAGACAAACAAAAGCTGCGATTCCTCCACGGCGGCGGCAGAGGCCGGGTAAGAACCGCCATCGAATACGGGCAATTCGGCGATCGATCCCCCCGGGCCTTCTACGGTTAAGACTTGTTCCCTGCCAGCCGGGGACGTTTTAAAGATCCGCACCTGCCCCGAAGCGATCACGTACAGTCCGGCACATGGCTCACCTTCGCTGAATAACAGCTCACCTGGCGAGAAGCGGCGAATTACCGTACGCCCGGCGATGGCAGCCAGCTCCGAGTCGTCCAGGCCGGTAAACAACGGAGTTGCCTGCAGAGTAGCAACAATTGCGGGCGTCTTGGGGGCGGACATCGCGAAACAAGGAGGCTCAAGCGCAGAAATGATTCATTTCCGGTGACCAAAGTCACTTCGATCGATCACGTTTTGGGCAAACAGTGAAATTAGGCAACCGGAAAGGATTCGCATGGCCACCAGCCTGATCGAGCAACCGCATACACAAGCCTTTGCTTCAAGTGACTTTACTCTGAAACTCTATCGCAAAGTGCTGACGGTCTTCTACGTTGAGGAACGAATGAAGGTCTTCGCACGTCAGGGCAAATGCTCCTTTGTAGCTTCCAGCCGTGGACACGAGGTAACGCAGGCGTCGATCGCTCTGCTCTTAAAGCCCGGCCACGACTGGTTCTTTACCTACTATCGCTCAAAGGGAACAGCAGTAGGCCTGGGACTTGCGCTGAAAGACGTCTTCCTGGGAATGCTGGGGCGGGACAGCGATCCGAATTCCGGCGGGCGCAATATGCCGGAGCATTTCTCCTCGCGCGAGCTGAACCTGGTTGCCCAAACAGCCTGTACCGGCTCACAGTATCTTCCCGCTGCCGGCGCTGCCAAAGCGCTGAAGGCAGATGGCAAGGATGCCGTCGTATATGTGGAGTCCGGTGAGGGGGCAACGAGCGAAGGCGAATTTTTCGAGGCGCTGAACTGGGCGGCGAGAGAAGCTCTGCCGATGCTGTTTGTAGTCCAGAACAATGGCTTCGCCATCAGCGTGCCGCAGCGGATACAGACCGCGTCTTCTGTTCGAAAGATTGCCGAGGGCTTCGGTGTGCGCGCCGTAGAACTCGATGGAACTTCCTTTGAAGCGCTGTATAGGAATGTTCCGGAGCTGATTCAGTGGATCCGTGCGGGGAATGGCCCCGTGCTGATCGAGGCGAAGGTCGTACGGCTCGATCCCCATTCTTCATCCGACGATCATCGAAAATACCGCACTGACGACGAGATCCTTCACGCGTTGGAATGGGATCCGCTCCTCAAAATGGAAGCCAGAATTCTGGAAGAACAGATACTGAACGAGGCCGGGATGAAGCGCCTCCGCCACGAGATCAAGGCGGAAGTAGACAACGCGGCGGACTGGGCTGATGCACAACCCGAGCCGGAGGGTGGTGATCTGACGGCGCACATTTATGCCGGAGCGCGCCCTGCAGCCATTGAATCTCCCCAGTACCTGTCGCCGGAACCGATTACGTTCATTGATGCAATCAACCACGGGCTCCGCGAAGAACTGGAGCGTAATTCCAAGATCGTCATGTGGGGCGAGGATATCGCTGATCCCAAGGGAGGCGTTTTCGGTGTCACTCGCGGGCTCGCCCATGCATTTGGCAATCGCGTGAGTAACTCACCGCTGGCGGAAGCGAGCATCGCCGGCGTGGCGGGCGGAATGGCGATCGCCGGCTATAAGCCCATCGTCGAAATTCAATTCGCTGATTATCTTTGGCCCGCCGCAATGCAACTCAGGGACGAGATTCCGACCGTGCGCTGGAGGAGTAACGGTACGTGGACTTGTCCTGTTGTGGTGCGTATCCCCGTCGGTGGATACATCAAAGGGGGGCCCTGGCATTCCACCTGCGTCGAGAGCTTCTTCTCGCACATTCCGGGCTGGCGTGTCGTATTCCCTAGTTGCGCCGAAGACGCTAAGGGGCTGATCAAGACCGCCGCGCGATCGGAAGATCCGGTTATTTTTCTGGAACACAAGGGATTGTATCGCCGTCCCCAAGCGAAGACGCCCGAACCCGATCCTAACTATCTCGTGCCGTTCGGGAGTGGACGAATCCGACGCGAAGGTACCGATGTCACCATCGTGACCTGGGGGAGCACGGTCTACCACGCCCTCGATGTTGCGCGGCAGTTCGAGCAACGCGGCCGGTTAGTTGAAGTACTCGATCTGCGATCCATAGTTCCTCTCGATGAAGACCTGATTTACAGCAGCGTTCGAAAAACAAACCGCGTAATCATCGCTCACGAGGATTCGCTCACCATGGGATACGGCGCCGAGATAGCCGCTCGTATTGCATCCAACTGTATCGATGCTCTCGACGCGCCCGTTTTGCGCGTGGCCGCGCAGGATTCGTTTGTACCTTCAGCCCCAGCGCTCGAAGCATTGGTTCTGCCTTCCGCCAAAGATCTGGCCAATGCCGTTGAGCGGATTCTGACGTTCTGACAAACTGAATAACCCCGGTTTCAAGCCGGAGGTTAATACAGCGCGTCGAGTTGAGTTCGCCTTCGAGCGCAAGCTAGAGTTCAACAAAGCAGAGCAGGTAGCAGGCTCATCTCGGGGTTGGGTCATTTCACTCAGTATGCGCGGAATTTAACGCTGGAAGGGGCTTCTGAGCGAGTTGTTGCCATCCAAAGCGCTGTTGTTCGATCGCAAGACTTTGGCGAGCTGGTTGCGTTACACCGAAGCGAGCCAGGCCCTTCGCCTGTTGAGGATGCCCATGAAGTTCAACCATATTCTCTTTCCAACAGATTTCTCCGAGCGGAGCCGCGCACTCAATCAACAGGTCGAGTGGTTGGCCACCCGCTTTGGTTCCCATGTCACATTGATGCACGTTTTCGAGATGCCGGCAGCCTGGTACGGAGCGGGTGAGGCTTCCTTCCTCAATATGGATTGTGTCAACCTCCTCAGGAACTCCGCACAGCAATCCCTAAGAGACTACGCACTCCAGATCCCGAAAGCACGTCTGCAACACGTCGTTGCCGAGGGCAATGTTGCGGGCGAAATCCTTAACTTTGCCAGCGCGCATGAGGTGGATCTCATCGTGATGGGTACCCACGGCTATGGAGCCATTCAGGGTTGGCTCTTGGGTTCCGTAACGGGGAAGGTACTGCACGGCTCGAAATGCGCCGTCTGGACTGATTCGCCGTTCCATGCGCGGCGGAACGATTCCGGCATCTCGACGATTCTGTGCGCGGTCGAACTCATAGAGGAAGCTGTCCCCCTGCTGCAATTTGTCAAGCAGTTGGCCACGGAATTGGGAGCGACTGTACGGTTGTTTCATAGTGTGCCCGAACTGGAGACCCGGCCGAACCGGCATTTCGATTTGGACCTGCATCAATACCTGATGGAATCGGCGCGCGTGGAGATCGCCAAACTCCAACGCGAAGCCGGAACCGAGTTCCCACTCAGCGTCAGCGGAGTAGGGATATCAGACGGACTTACGGCAGCAGCCAGCGAGTATGGGGCGGACCTGGTTGTGATCGGGCGCGGCAAAGCGCAAAAGCTGCTGGGCAGGTTCCAGACACGCGCTTACGAGATTATTCGGTCTGCTCCTTGCCCGGTGCTCAGCTACTCTGTGAACCAGCCAAGCCATATTTCTTCATCTTGTATCGAAGAGCATCTCTCCCAATGCGCAGGAGGCGCGCGGCTTCTGACTGGTTCCCCGCAGCCGTAGCCAGGGCATCCGAGATCAGACGCCGCTCGGTATCTTCGAGCATCGACGCCGACGGGTCCGCTTGGGGAACTCCCGTAGCGGCTGTTGATGCGAGTTGCGGAGGTACGTTTGGAGAAGATTCGGGGCCCCGGAGATATTCGGGCAACTCGCCGACGTCGATTGTGTCGCTTAAAACCATCATGCAGGCGTGCCCGATCGCATTCTCGAGCTCCCGCACATTTCCCGGCCAGTCGTACCGGCTGAGGGCAATGCTGGCGCGCGGCGTCAATCCGCGAACAGGCTTGTCAAACTGTCTGGAAAACTTATCGATGAAATGCCTTGCCAGCAATGGCAGATCCTCCTTCCGCTCAGCAAGGGAGGGTATACGCATTTCCACCATCGAAAGCCGGTAATAGAGATCCTCGCGGAATTTGCCCTCTCGAATCATGGCGCGGAGGTCCCGGTGCGTTGCGGCAATTACGCGCAGATTTACCTTACGGGCCTGCAGCGATCCCACGCGCTGGACCTCTTGATTCTGAATCGTGCGTAAAAGTTTGGCTTGTGTTCCGAATGGCATGTCGCCGATTTCGTCCAAAAAGAGGGCGCCACCGCTCGCGTGTTCTACCAGTCCGACTTTGTCGTGCGTGGCACCCGTAAAGGAGCCTTTGACATGTCCGAACAGTTCGCTCTCGAAAAGGGTCTCGACGACTGCGGAACAGTTGACCACCACGAGATTTCCCGACGACGCCGGGCTGAGCCGGTGCAGAGCTTGCGCAACCAGTTCCTTACCGGAGCCCGTCGGGCCGCTGATCAAAACCGTTCGAAAGTGGGGAGCGATCCGGCGAATTCGTGAAAACAGCTCCCACATCACCGGGCTATTACCGATAATGCGCTCGAATTGAGCGCTGGCGCGCAGCTCGTCTTGGATCTCCAACGTCCGCTGGCGGCGGCGCACGTCCTCGATCATGGCGCGGAATCGCTCCCGCAGCGCCGGCACGGAGATCGGCTTATTCAGGTAGTCGCTGGCTCCTTTCCGGATCGCCTCTACGGCTGATTCGGTCGAATAATGAGCCGTCATGAGAAGCACTTCGATGGCAGGATCAAAGTTGACAATCCGTTCAAGCAACTCGATGCCGCTCATCTTCGGCATCACCAAGTCGGTCAGGACGATGTGAGGATGTTTTTGGAAGATGAGATCCAAGCCTTCCTCGGGATCGGCCGCAGTCCAAACTTCGAGCCCTGGTTGCTCCAAAGCCGTGGCCAGAAGTTCGAGGCTGCCCGGATTATCGTCCACGATAACCAGGGAAACATTGGGCAGACCCGCCGGTTTTTCTTTTCTCTTGTTCTGTGCTTCAGAAGCTTTCTCGCTGGTTTGCATCAAAGGACCTTTGTACTCCCAATAAGGCGTTCCGTTTGTGCGCGCAGGACTCTCAAATCGACCGGCTTCGCGATATAGGCAGAAAACCCGGCCGACAGCGCACGCTCGCGATCACCATGCATGGCGCTGGCGGTCAAGGCAACGATCGGAATACTCGCAAAGTTGGGATTCTTTCTCAACTCGGCCAACACCTCAAACCCATTTATCTTTGGCATCTGCAGATCGAGCAGAATGAGATCGACCGGATCCCCTCGAGCCTTCTCTAGAGCTTCCTCGCCATTCACCGCTTCCACAACTTCATAACCGGCGCTTTCAAGCACGATACGGATCAATTCGAGGCTCGCGGGCCGGTCTTCGGCAACCAGAATCCGTTTCATGGTTTTGAATCGAGTGGAGCCTCGAACGTTGCTTCGGATCCGGTTCGGGGAAGAAGGAATTGAAAGCTGCTCCCCGCACCTGGTTTGCTCTCTACCCAAATCTTCCCGCCCAGCATTTCCACCAGGCTCTTGGTGATGGCCAATCCGAGTCCGGTACCTTCCCGGACCCCACGAGTGGTGGAGCCCAATTGGTAGAACTTGTCGAAGATTGCTTGCTGCTCTGCAGGATCGATACCAATACCTGTATCCGTAACCGCACAGAAGAGCCCATCTGACCGCTCCCCGCATTCGACTGTGATTTGGCCTTTCTCAGCTGTAAATTTGATGGCGTTACTGACCAGATTGTAGAGTATTTCTTTAAAGCGCAACCGGTCTGCCACGATTGTCAAAGCGGGATTGAGCGATTCGCGAATCGGGATTCGCTTGTTTTCCGCGAGGGGACGCAAACTAGCCAGGGTCTCCATGATGGCATCGGCTGCTTTAAATAACTCGAGATTCAGTTCGAGACGCCCGGACTCGATTTTGCTGAGATCAAGAATGTCGTTGATCAGTTCCAAAAGGTGACGCGAGTCCCTCTGGATATGCTCGACAAACCGTTGCTGATCTGAGTTCAATGGCCCCTTCAACTCCTCTGCAAGCAGGTCAGCGAATCCGATAATCGTGTGGAGCGGTGTTCGAAGTTCGTGGCTCATACTCGCCAGGAACTCGCTTTTGAGCCGGTTTGCCCGCTCGACTTCCCGGTTACGAATCTCGAGCTGTTGGTTTTTAGTTGCCAGTTCAGTGGCGAACTCTTGATGCATCGCGTTGATCCGCGCTTCGGCTTGCTTGCGGCTTGTGATATCCCGCACAATGGCGATAACTCGAAAAGCGTCTGGCGATCGGATTGGGCTCAGGCTGATCTCAACGGGAAACTGAAAACCGTTTTTTCGTCGCGCGAAGAGCTCCAGACCCATGCCCATAGGTCGTGTTACCGGGTGATCGGAGTAGTTCCGCCTGTGCTCCTGATGGCGATCTCTGAGGGAATCTGGAACGAGGACCTCAATCAACTGCCCCAGGAGTTCCTCGCGCGAATAGCCAAACATCCGCTCTGCAGCGGCGTTGAGAAGCACAATCGTGCCGTCCCGTTCTACCTCGAGGATGCCGTCGGGTGCAGCCTCAAGTAAGTCTCGGAAGCGCCAAGAAGACTGGATATGAACTTGCGGTTCCATCGGCGCGAAACGCGGATTGGATTCGTGTGGTTCCAGCGCTCACCTCTTCTGTTAGATTACGGTCTCGAATCGAGCTATTTGTACTACACCTGAATTTTAACGGCGTCCTTTCTCGCGGAAAATCAACCGGTCGAACGACGGTTCAGAAACCTTGGCTTCACGTTCAGCGACGGAACGGAGCTGGAGACCCGGTATGCAGCATTGCGCCTCTAGCGTCAATCGCAGCGTATCGGGTCAGATCGCGCACTTTGACAGAGCGAAATGACGCAGCCGTGCGCTCTTCGAGCGCTTTGTTGTCAGGTTCGGGATATTTTCATTGCCCTTATGTGGTCCTGAGCTTGCCTATTCCGGGAATGTCATGAGCACCGGGGTACAACAGGCCAGAGCGCCTTTCGAAGATCCAGTTTCCAAGCCATGGGCCGGCTCCTGCCGGGCCGCGCTTTCCATGCAGCCGGGCTCTTTCCGAGATGTCCGGTCCCTCCCTTTTCACGACGAGGTTCCCGCGATCGAAATTGCGGAAGGAGCGTCTGAATACAGACTGAGGGTGCCGTTAGCAAGCCTTGATCCCCGCAAGCTCTATGTCTTCGCGACGCCGCATGCTCTTCTGATTGAGATTCGTTTCAAGAGCACGCTTTGCCACTCAACCACGAATGCGCCTGTGAGGGAGACCATAGAGCA
>DATBHS010000108.1:0-14939 GCA_036557345.1 Bryobacteraceae bacterium | reverse complement strand
GAATTTTTCAGCTTCGGAACGAATGACCTGACCCAGACCACCATGGGCCTGTCTCGCGACGACTACACGAAATTTTCAAAGCAGTACGAAGATCTAAAAATTTTCAAAGCAGATCCGTTTGCCGTTCTCGATCAGGATGGTGTCGGTAAAGTAATCGAACAGGCAGTCAAGCTTGGGCGAAAGACCCGGCCCGATCTCGAGATCGGTATTTGCGGTGAGCACGGCGGCGAGCCGAGTTCCGTTGAGTTCTGCTACCGAACTGGCATGAACTACGTCTCTTGCTCACCTTATCGTGTGCCGATCGCGCGGCTTGCGGCTGCGCAGGCAGCCATTGCCGATGAAAGCAAGGCGGAGGCGCAGCGCACGGCATAGCGGATGAGCTCCGCCGTCGATTCTCTCGGCTTAATCGGTCTTCCTGTTCCCGTCCGCGAATTTGCCGCGCAGCGCTGGGACGTGATTGTAGTTGGAGCCGGGCACAACGGCCTCACCTGCGCGGCATACCTTGCCCGCGCCGGAAAACGTGTTCTGGTTCTGGAATCGCGTGAACGGATCGGCGGTGCCTGCACAGTCGAAGAGCCGTGGCCCGGCGTTCGCCTTTCGCCCTGTGCCTATCTCGCCGGTCTTCTGCATCCGCTCGTCATTGAAGAATTAGGGCTTCCCGCGCGCGGCTACTCCTGGACTCCCGCCAGTAACGGTCTGTTCGTTCCGTTCGAAGACGGAAGCAGCGTGCAGTTGTACGATGACGATGCACAATGCGAAGCCGAGATCGCGCGTCTTTCTCCGCGCGACGTGAGCGGCTGGCGAGCTATGAACGACGTCATCCGCCGCACCCGCGATGCTATCCGGCCTTCTGATGGACGTGATATGTGGATCGGCGAGCCGCCCACGCGCGAGCAGATCGAACAACGCCTGGGAGACGATCTCGAAGCTCGCGGGCTCCTCTTCGAGTGGTCCATGGCAGAATTCGTGGAACGGTATCTGTCCGATGAGCGGCTGCAGATCGCCTATTTGGGACAGGGGGTCATCGGGACCAATGCAAGCCCGTTTCACACCGGCACCGCCTCGATACGTTTCCATCATTCTTCCGGACGCTTGGGCGGATTGGCGGCCGCTTGGGGTTACGTCAAGGGCGGCATGGGCATGGTCTCGTTCTTCATCGCCGACGCCGCGCAGGAAGCGGGCGCCGTCATTGCCGCGGGCGTCAGTGTCGCGCGCATCGTTCCCGGTGAAGGAGTCGTCCTTGAAAGCGGCGAACAGGTCCGTGCACCGACCGTAGTGTCGAACGCCGACCCGCGCACAGTTCTTCGACTAATAGCCGACTCAGCCGATCCAAGCTGGCGCGCCCACGTTGAGTCCATCCCGATCACCGGCTGCACACTGAAGCTGAATGTCTGGCTGCGGGAACTGCCAAACTTCCGCGCGCGGCCCGGTACCTGCGAACCGCACCATTTCGCCCAGATCAATACACCTCTCAGTAAACCGGAGTGGAAAGACAGCTATGCGAGCGCGCGGAACGGCCAACTGCCCGACCATCTCTGGACCGAGCTTTACTTCCAGAGCGTGCATGACCCTTCTGTCGCTCCCGACGGCACGCATACGATGAGTGTCTTCTCGCAGTATGTGCCGTACGCATTCGCGGAGGGCGATTGGAATAAATTGCGCGAGGCGGCGAAAAACCGCGCTCTCGCAGCCCTCGCACATTTCTGCAGCAATATTCCCCACGCCGTAATTGAAGCCGAAGCGCTTGGGCCGCCGGACATCGAGAAGAAAGTCGGCCTGACCGGCGGGCATATCTTTCAGGGCGAATGCCTGCCGCCTTATATGTGGAGCAATCGCCTGCATTATCGAACTCCCATGCCGGGTGTCTATCTTTGCGGCGCATGTACGCACCCGGGCGGCAGCGTGATCGCAATCAACGGTCGCAACGCCGCTATGGCGGTGCTTCGGGATACTTAAGCCACCGCCTGCGTTTCAGCCAGCGATTGAAAACAAAAAGAAGTATCACGAACGGCACTAGCGCGAAGTAACCCCAATATGTCGCAGCAGGAGCTTGCGGCGGCAGTACAGCCAACTCGCCTGAAGCGGTTGCCGATGTCCCGCCACTGCTTACTTCTATTTCGATGCGCCACTTGCCGGCGCTCGGCAAATTAACATTCGCCGCATAGAGCAACTTGTTGGTTGCGTTTGCATGCGTCGCTGGAGCCATAACTTCTTCTACATTGCCCCGCTCCGATTTCTTCAGGTGCAAAATCACTTTTGCATCCTGAACGGATGATCGATCGGCCGTCGTCTGCACCATAACGCTCAGATCCGCCCTGCCTGCGCGGAGAGGCGTGGGCGAGCTGAATAGCGTTACGTCCAACGGTCCGGCTTCTTCGCGGAACTGCAATGTTCCGCCATCCGCAAAAAGGATCCCCGCGAGGAACAGCAGAGCGGCAGAACCGTAGAAGAATCGCGTCAGTGCAGCATTCCTCGCATTTGCATGGGCTGGAAGAGAATCCAGATGCCCGCCGCATAAAGAACGCACGACACGGCTGCCCAGGGCGCAACCAATGCGACGGCCCTGCGGACACCATTCGTGTACTGGCGAGCAACACGCCATGCAATATACAGAGTGAGCAGAAGTCCGGCATCCAGCAGTAGAATCTGCGCGGGTGTTAGCCAAGCGGGAGTGGATGGCATTGCCATGGCTGTAATGACTCCGGTTGCCGCACGTTGGAACGCCGGCAACGCCGCACTGGCGCTTGTCGCCAGATGATACAGCAGATGGGCGGCCCACATCGCGACTCCGACGGGCACGAGCGCGAGAGCCGATCGCCGGGCGAAATCCCGCACACTCAGCCCTCGACTGCTGATTTTGTTCAGCACTGCGGAAAGCAAAACGGCCAAAGCCGGGCAGACGATCGCGCCGACAATCACGAAAAGAGCAATATTGGCCGGCGTTGCATGCTCCCAACCCATGACAGGAGTCACCATTCCGGCGGCATTTACGAAAGCGCCGAAGACAATCACAAGAGCCAGTGCAACGATATCGGTACGTTTCGATAATCTGCCGATCGAAGACCGGTAAGGATCTCGAATCAGCGCCTTTCCAGGCGTGATCGAAATGAGCGAAACATTATCGTGCGGGCACGCCTTCACACAATCAAGACAAAACGTGCAGTCCAGATTGCCGCTCTTTTTTGGTTGAAACAAATAGAGCTCGCATCCCCGAGCGCGCTCGTTACCGCGAATACAGTCATAGGTTCGACAGCTCCTGCAAACCTCCGGTGTCTTCACCGCCACCTCTCGCGGTGAAATCAAAGAGCTGACGAAATGAAACTGGCCGATAGGGCAAACGTATTTGCAGAAAGTCGCGCCCCGAAAGAGCCCATCAATGAGCACGGCGGAAAGAAAGTAGCCCGCGATGATCCACGCTGTCAGCCACGGGCTGTTCCAAAGCCCGAACGCTTCGTAGGCCCATAAGTAAAGTGCAATCAGGCAGGTCGTCACCCATTTCGTCCTGAGTTGCCGAGGCCAACGCAGCTTGGCGGGCAGGATCTTGCGGCCCAAATCCCGGACGAACATAAACGGACACGCCATACAAAAGAGATTGCCCACTGCAAGCAGCGCAAGGATCGAAAGTGCTCTCCAATGAATCCAGGGCAGAATGCCTGCCAAATTTAGGGGTGCGATCTGCGGTCCGAAAAATCCGTCTGCTACGACGACGATTGCGATTACCAGCATGACGGCCTGAGCCACGCGTCTCACGCGCGGCAGAATTAGACGTAAAGATCCTCGGCGAGTCCGGCGCGTGCGCGAGACTCTCACGGGACTCTCCATCCCGCGCGGGACCGCAAAGATCCGCATGGCAAGCACGAAGGCAGGAACAAGGTAGATCAGGGATCCCGGAACCCACATGATCAAACCTGCCAACGTCTGATCGTCCTGCGCGCTCAAAGTATTTGCGCGAACTGTTGCGTAGGCCGGATACAGAAGATGCCCCGAGAACACGAAGAATGCCGAGAGCGCCGTATTCAAGATGTCGGCGAACAGTAAATAGGGAACCGGCATCCAGCGCGGCCACTCCCGGCTGCGGGGACCCGGCTGAATGATCGGCCACCAGAACAGGATTCCAGTCCAGAAGAACGAGGCGTGTTGAACCCCGTGCCAATAGGTCGAGTGCAGGGCCAGCTCGTAAAGCTTCGGAAGATGCCAGAAAACCGTGCTGACGGCAAACGCGAACCACGCAAAAGCGGGCGCTGTGATGAACCGGCCGATGCGCCGCAATGGCATCCACGTCAGGAACGGGCCCAAACCTTCCTTAACAATGCGCCTCGGCAGGCCTCGCAGCAGCGGGAGGACCGGATCACCCCGCAGAATCAGCGGCGGCGCTACCATCATCAGGAGCAGATGCTGCGCCATATGCGCGGACAGAAAGAGGCTGTCGAATGTCTCGAGCGGCGATCCCGTCGCGACGAAGAGGACAGCGAGCCCTCCCAGGAATGCATAGAGCCGGTTGAAATCGCTGCCGTTTCGTAGCAGACGTCGAATGCGCACCCATCCGCGGACGTATATGAGTGCTACGAACACCAGAAGAGCGATTCCACGAACATCGATGGTCCAGGAGAGCAGCGCGGCGCTTGCTGAAGACTGCACGTTACTACTGCTTCACATGCCGCGAAACGGGCACTCTCAACGTTGCGACGTCCCTAGGTAGACGGTTCCCGGGCTTGTTCGAATTCCGGGCGGGCGGGATGTGCTTCGGGTGCAGCGTTTGCATGAATGCCACGAGCGCCTCCACTTCCGCCGGCGTCAATTTCTTTCCGTATGACGGCATGTTGCCGCCGCCCTGAATCACCTGACGGACCATTTCCGCTCCCGTAAGTTCCGTTGCTACGTCGTCCAATGCAGGTCCACGCTGGCCACCCTCACCGCCGAGCGCATGGCAGTTCCGGCACTGCTTGTTTTGGAACACGATTGCGCCGTGCAGCTCGAGCGGCGTGCGGCCCTTCAGGTATCTCACCGGAATCGCGTCGCCGCTCCAGGCTGACATCTTCGGAGACCAAGGCGCGGTCACGCCCATATAGGCCAGTATTCCGATAACCATTAGAATGAACACGACAGCCAGTACCGCAACCGGCCGCCGGCGAGCGCTCTTCTCTCCCTGATTCGCGTAGAAAGGCAGAAACAGCAGGATGAGAAGGGCAATTGCAGGAAAGCCAAACATGACCCACCCTTCCATCCAATCCGGAAGGAGCGCTAGCGCCGCATAAATAACCAGGAAGTAAAAATCCGGCTGCGGAGCCGTGTCAACAATGGTGGGATTCGGTTGCCCGTGGGGGCCCTTTGGACCGAAGAGCAGGGCCGCACCCAAAATGGCGACGATTGTAATGGCTGCGAAGATGAGATCCTTGCCGATCGCGTTCGGGACAAACGGAACGCCTTCTTTCCGCAAAATGTCGGCGTATTCAGCGTCGTACGTCGATCTTCGAACCGGATGCCCCGGACGCGGATATTCATTGATTCCCTTGGTGAGGACCAGGCGCAGGTGCATCGTGATGAGTGCGATCAGCAAGCCCGGAATGATAAAGACGTGCAGCGTGAAGAAGCGCGATAGCGTCTCGCCCGCGATAATCGGTCCGGCCAGAACCAGGTGGACCAGTCCCGCGCCCACAAACGGAATTCTGCCCAGAATGGAAGCGCCGATTCCCAGGCCCCAATATGCGTCCTGGTCGAAGCGCATCACCTGTCCTGTGAACGCCAGTGCGAGCGTCGAGACGAAAAGAAAAATGCCGCTCACCCAGGTCAGCTCTCGCGGATACTTATACGCTCCGAACAGGAACACTTGGATCATGTGCAAGGTCATCAAAGCGACCATGAAGTTCGAGCCCCAGTAGTGCACGGCCCGCAGGTACCAGCCCCAGAACTGCGCGTGATTCAGATACTGCAGGCTCGTATACGCTTCATTCGTGGAAGGAATGTAGACGAACGCGAGACACGTGCCGCTGATGACCTGAATGATGAAACACAGCAGTGTCGCGCTGCCGAAGACATAGAACCAGCTTCCCGAACTGGCGGGGACTTCGTGTCCGGCCGTCGAAGCATAGAGAGCCGTTAGATGCAACCGTTCATCGAGCCAGACCGCCATCTTGCGTAAACTATTCATCGCTCGTGTTGTTCTCTATACCGGGTTTGAGAGGGTTGGCATTTCCCCGCCTTTCACCCAAAGCTGTCCGTTTTCCACCTTGTTGTCATATTGAAAAAGTCCTCGCGGCGGAGGACCCGCAGCGCGAGATCCGTCTTCGTAATAAGCGCCGCCGTGGCACGGACACAGGAACAGTCCGGACTCCTGGAACCACCGGACAGGGCAACCGAGATGGGTGCAGTTGATAGCAAAGACTTGAAATGTATTACCTCGCAGCCGTCTCACCCAGCAAGGAATGTTTGCCGTTTCGCCATCCCATGGCCGCGTGTAGGGATTCCGATAGGTTGCGATACGGGTGGTCTGCTCCGGGAAGTTCTCCAGTTCACCCAGCGAGATCCAGCTCCTCGGATCCCTGCGCTGCAAAAAACTGGAGAACACGAATCCGACCAGCGGTATGGCGAGGATCACACCAGCGGCGACATTCACCGCTACGCCCGCGGCAAATAGCCAGTCGCGCCGGGTGGCCTGAGGGCTCTCCTCTCCTTGTTCCGTGCCCGTCAGCTTGCGGTTCGAATCTTCTGTCATTTCACTCCTTGCTCGTTGAACCTAGGCGCAGAGAGGAAAGATATGCGACCAGATCTGTCACGTCCTGATCACGCAGTGCGCGGCCCAAGCTCAAGTTTCGAAAATTCGGCATACCGAAATCGAGACGCCCGAAAAGGATCGACGTGCGCAGGTACTGGTCACTCGCCAAAGCCAGAACGGCCGGATCTGTAACTGAGCCGACCGGCGCGCCTTTGCCATGGCAGATGAAGCAATCGCGGCCGAACAATTTCTTGCCCCGCGCCGGATCTCCTGTCGCACTCGATCCGCTGTAAGCCGGCACAACCACGCCTTCGAGATTTACCGGCTTGGCCCAATTCTTCTCGATTCCGTCTACCAGAGCAGCAATCTGTTTGGGATATAACGGCCCGCCCTGGCTGCGCGCCCAGGCCGGCATGGCGGTTCCTTCGCGGCCATTTTCAATTATGCTCTGGAGCGTCTGTCTCGGAATCACTGCCAGATACAAAGGATCGTTTAGCGGACGGCCTGCGCCATCTCGTCCATTGGCACCATGACACCCGGAGCAATTCTCGCTAAATAGCGTGTTGAAATCCGTCACCTCCGCGGGACTAATCTCGCGTTTGGGCTTACCGGGAGGCTCACAGGCCGAGGTCAGCAGAACACAGATACCAATGCTTGCCAGTGCATAAAGCAATCGTGCTTCGGGGCTGACGCGCGCAGATCTCGTCACTTATCTGAATCCTCACGCGGCGGCTCCAACCCGGGAGCGTGGAGAGCCGCTCGCTCGGCTAGGGGCCGTGACTGCATTGTGCGGATATTCGTGCTGCGGGCGATCACATAGCCGGCAACTAGCCCGAACGCGAACTGGCAGACGATGAACCACGGCCAGCTAATGCGGTCGTTCAAAGCCGGATTCAGGATGCCGAGCGTAGTCGCCACCAGCCCGCTCCAGAACAGCGGCATAAGAATGCCCGCCCAAAACGGAGCGTACTTCGGAAACATAGGCAGGATCGCCGCGTAGACGACACCCATGAGCATCGACAGAATTCCGTGTCCAATCAACGCGGCGATGAACGCCAATCCGTTGAACGCCCGCAACTGCGCAAGAGGCATGGAACCCATGTTGGGAATCACTACTCCGGAGAGCAGGTTCACCGGATACCAGATGCTGTGTTGTGCAACTAAACCATATAAGCAGGCAAGTCCAGCCATGGCCGCTCCGCCCGCCAGGCCGCCTCGAATTCCGGCTGAATAGGGATGCGCGCGCTCTGGAATGTGCACGCGGTGGCCCGCTTCGCCTAGCTGCAGCCGTACCACCGTGCGCGTTTCAACCATAATGGGTGCGGGCCGGTGTACCGGGTCAACCGGCACCTCTTCGTGTTCCTCGATCGGAATCAGATTATGCCACCAGCCAAGCCCTGCGCGGAATGCCAGGACGAAGCCTACCGCGCTTACCGCCCAATGAGTGAGTAATCCCGCGCAGAGTAGCGTTATTCCAAACGCAAACACCATCGGCCAGAAGGTTGGATGGGGCAGCTCGATATGCGACTGTTCTGTCCGTTCTCCCGCTTCACCATGATGTATTTCGTGTGACATGACCGTTCCCTACCTGCCGATGATGTACACCACTGTGAAGACCACGACCCATACCGCGTCGACGAAGTGCCAGTACCAGGAGAGAAAGAGAACGCGCCGGAATTGGGTCTGAATTGGAAATCCCATCAGCGTGACTGCCAGAACAATCAGCAGAAAAATCATTCCTACTGTGACGTGGCTCGCGTGCAAGCCCACCAGCGGGTAAAAGGTTGAACCGAACAGGTTTGTGCTGATAGTCAGGTGATCCTCGTAGATCAGCTTTTTCCATTCCAAACCAGTCGCAACCAGGAATTCGAGCCCCAGACAGATTGTCACAATCCACCAGAACTTAAACCGGCCCAATTCGTTCTTTGAAAGTGCGTGCTCGGCCAGGTAGACCGTCAGGCTGCTTGAAAGAAGACAGATCGTAGCAAGAATCGGGACGTCCAGTACATCCTTTGGGTAAGGCCCGACAAGGCTCTTGCCGATGTACACCAGATAGGCGGCCACAAAGATGGAGAAGAGCGCCGTCTCGGTGATAATCAGGAAGATAATACCGACTTTGCCGCGATCTGGAAGCGCCCAGTGTTGTTCCAAGGTGAGCGCGTCAGCAGTCAATACGTCGTTATCCGCCATGTTCTATTCGTATTTCCAATCCGGATCTTGGGGATGCTTCAGATCCCACAGAGGCCGGCTGCTGCGAACTACCGGAAGCCTCTCGAAGTTGTACTCTGGCGGCGGAGAAGTAGTCGCCCACTCGAGTGTCCAGCCGTCCCATGGATCGTCCCCGGCGGGCTCGCCCTTTTTTAGGGAGTAAAGAACGTTCCACGCAAAGCATGCGACCGCCACCGCCTGAACAAGAGCACCCACGGAAGCAATGAAGTTAATGGTGTCCCATCCTCGATCCGGCGCATAGGTATAAATGCGCCGCGGCATCCCGAGAAAGCCCGCAAAGTGAAGCGTGAAAAAGGTCATATTGAAGCCGATAACGAACAGCCAGAAATTCCATTTGCCAAGGCTCTCGCTCAGCAGCTTGCCGCTTACTTTGGGGAACCAATAGTACATGCCCGCCATCAATCCAAACACCAGGCCGCCGATCAGCGTGTAATGGAAATGCGCAACCACGAAATACGAGTCGTGCAACTGCCAGTCGAACGGCGCAACCGCCAGCATGATGCCTGTAAGCCCGGCCACCAGAAAATGCAGCAGAAACGCACAGCAATACATCATCGCGGTGGAGTAGCGGATTCTGCCTCCATACATGGTTGCGGTCCAGTTGAATATCTTAATTCCAGTGGGAACGCCGACCAGCATGCTGGCTGCGGCGAAAAATGTATTCGACCACGCAGTCATTCCAACAGCGAACATATGATGCGCCCAGACTCCCAGGCTGATAAAGCCGATGGCGACCACCGCGCCCACCATGGCTGCCCTACCGAAGATCGGCTTACGGGAAAAGACCGGAATGACCTCCGAAAGGATTGCGAACGCCGGGAAGATCAGAACGTAAACCTCGGGATGCCCGAAGATCCAGAAGAAGTGCTGCCACAAAACAGCCGAGCCGCCAGCCTGCGTCTCGAAGAAGTTGGAACCGAGGTGCCGGTCCATCAACAGCATGATTTGCGCCGCATTCAACGGAGGAAGCACAATCAGGATCAGCCAGGAATCGACTAGCATGACCCACACAAATATCGGCATCTTACTGAGAGTCATCCCGGGGCAGCGCAGGGACACAGTCGTTGCAATCACGTTAATCGCGCTGGCGATGCTGCCCACTCCCGAAACCAGAATTCCCAACGCCCAGTAGTCAGTGGCCGCTCCGCGCGAAAACGCCTTGGAGGTGAGCGGCGCGTAAGCAAACCAGCCTACATCGGGAGCCGAGCCAGCGCCTCCCAGTCCACCCCCGCCAATGTAGCTGAAATAGAGCAGCAACCCGCCGAACAGAAAGATCCAAAAACCGAAAGCATTCATTCGCGGAAAGGCCATATCACGAGCCCCGATCATGAGCGGCACAAGGTAATTCGAAAATCCGGCCACCATCGGCATTCCGACCAGGAAAACCATAGTTGTCCCGTGCATCGTGAAAAGCCGGTTGAATGTGTCGGGCGCAACTACATGGCTTTCCGGAAACATCAACTGCAGCCGGATCACAACCGCCATGGCGCCGGCTATAACGAGGAAGAGCAGCGCCGATACCACATACATCAAACCAAGCCGCTTGTGATCGACCGTCGCAACCCAGGAATATAGCGTTTCTGAAAACGAGTACGCCTTGTCCTCCCTCGGATACTCAAGCGGATAATCTATCGAAGCCATCGTCTCCCTACCTCAGGGTCTCCAGGTACCCCACCACCTGGTTCAGTTCTCTGTCGGTCAGGTTCATGCTCGGCATCAGACATCCAGGCTTGATTACCTGGGGATCATTCACCCAGGCGCGCAAATGTTCGGGCGTGTTCGTCAGCATTCCCGCGCCAATGGTTTGCCGCGACATCAGGTGAGTCAGATCCGGACCAAATTGGCCGATGGAACTTGTTCCTCTGATGGTGTGGCAGTTGACGCATGACAGAGATTGGTACATTGCTTTGCCAGAAGCCACGCTCGGATCATCCACCGCCGGCTTGGCCTCTGTTACTGCCCACGATTTGAAGTCGTCCGGTTCCTGCGCGATGACCCGCAGCAGCATGTTGGCATGCTGAGTGCCGCAGTATTCGGCGCAATTGCCAAAGTAGACGCCTGGTTCGCTCGGATCGATCCAGGTAAAGTTCTGGCGGTTCGGAATCAAATCCATCTTGCCCGCCAGTTGAGGCGCCCAAAAGCTGTGGATTACATCGACACTCTCGAGGGTCAAGTACGTAGCATGATTTCCATTGCGGGATACCGGTACGTGAATCTCGTTTGCAGTGCGCACGTTGAACTGCGGATAGTCGACTTCCCACCACCATTGATGTCCCACGAGCGTGACTTTCGCGGTTGCCGGCGGCGGACTGGCGTTTTCGACACTTGCTATGACCCGAGCTGACACGCCGATCAACACGAAAACAATCAGGATCGGAATCACGGTCCAGGCGATTTCAATCTGGTTGCTTCCGTATACCTGAGGCGGTTCCTGATGCTCGTCGTCGCCAGCCTTGCGGCGGAAGCGCCACATCGTATACACGATTAATCCTGCAACGACGACGAAAATGGCGCCGGTGATGGCGAAGGTAAGCAGCGCAATTTCTTTCTCCGATGCGCCGGGACTCGCCAGTGGCTTAAAAATGTTCGCAACTCGATGCTCAGGAAGCCCCGGAACATTGGTCTGTAGGAAAGCGATTAATGCATGCTTTAACAATCGGCGTTCCCTCCTTGCGGAGTCGCAATACTCAATGTACCCCCTCGTCGGCAGAACAGGATGCAAGGAGTTCTACCGAAACGTGGCATGCGCGCCAGCTATAGTAAGAGCACCAAAGATATGGCTCTTGCGATCGAGCAGCGGGAAACGGAAGGCATCACCGTCTTCGACCTTAACGGGCGCATTGTGGCCGGACCCGAGGCATCCGAGCTCCGCGATGCGCTCACGCAATTCGCGGCAGGCTCTCACCCGAATCTGATCCTGAACATGCAGCACGTCCATTTTGTCGACAGCACCGGGTTGGGCATTTTGGTACTTGGACATTCGGCGATGAAGCAAGCGGGGGGCGCTCTGAAGCTCCTGAATCTCTCGAAGCGCAGTGCGGAACTCCTCGTCCTGACGAAGCTCTCGACCGTGTTCGAGATGTTCGACGATGAGCAGGCGGCGATAAACAGCTTCTTCCCGGATCGGGAGGTCAAGCGTTTCGACATTCTGCAATTTGTTCAGGAGCAAGAAAACCAAAATTCGGCTCCAGACCCGCAAGAACCGCCGAAAGCGCAATGAGCGGACTAGTACGACTATGCGTCCGAGTCCACCCATGCGGAATTGTTTTGCTATTGCGCGGTCTATTGCACCGTCAACGTCGCCGTTGCCGTAATACTCGGATCTATGGTGCTTGTCGCAGTCACCGTCACTGTCTGTGGCGAGGACACGACAACGCTTGGCGCGGTATAGAGCCCGGTGGAGCTGATTGTACCGGGACCGGAAATGGACCAAGTCACCGCGTTGCTCATGTACCAGCCCACAGAATAGAGTTGCAGCGTGTTTCCCGCGTTCACTGCGGCGTTTTGCTGTGTGTCGATGGCGAGGTACGGAGTCGTCGTGTCGGGAATGATTTCGAAGCCATTAACCTCAGGGGCCGAATTGCCTTGTTGACCATCTGGCACAACCAGCCGCAAAGCCGCTCGAAGCGTGTTGTCCGTCACTTGCGCCGGAACGTAGAGGTCCACGGGTGCAGCGCAGGAATAGTTAATCGATTTTCCGAAATCATAATTGTGCGCCGCGGTTTGTCCTTGTGCATCGACCATCATCGGTGCATGGAGTTTTGCTCCGAATTTGCAGCCTGATGGAGTATAGGCGCCGTCATAAAGCTGGCCGAACATGAACCGGACCTTGTAGTTGCCATTGGGCACAACAAAACGGTATTCCACATCCGATCCGTAGGTATTTCCCGCGCTCTGATAAACTCCGATCTCCGGGTTTGACTGAGCCGGCCAATTGGGATAATCGCCGTTCAACTGAGCATAGTCACCCGCCTCGAAGCCCTGGTCGGCGATCCAGACGTTGCCGTTCCGGTCAGTTGTTCGGAGCCCTCCCGAGTTGATACGAATGGCTCCGTCCGCACCCGTCGGGACCACATAGATGTATTCATAAGCAACTGCGTTCGGATCGGCTCCGCTCGTTGCCTGAAGCACTGCCGGCGTAGCTGCCGAAACGGTGGCCGGCGGGGTGTATACGCCGTTCGCGCTCACGCTGCCCGCCCCGGACGCTAGCGCCCACGTCACATTTTGATTCGCGGTTCCTGTCACCCACCACAAGAGTTGATAACTGTAACTTCCAGCCGCAACATAAACAACCGGCTCGGGCAACCCGATATTCACTCCTTGCAACGCAACCGGGTAAGTAACCTGAGCGTTCGGATTATTTTGATCTGTTGCATTAATAACCGCAAAAGTGGCCGGCTGGACGAAGCCGTTGTTCGGGTCGACCCTGCTGGATTTTGGGCTCAGCATCAGGCTTGATTCATCGACCACTTCGAAGTTGGCCAGCGTGATGTGCGCAGCCCCGATCTGTCCAAGAGCCGCCCTGGCTGAGGCGTCTCGGCTCAGATCGGTATCTACCGTGATAGTCGGTCCGGTTCCCGCATCCGCCAGAATCATCCCATACTGCTGGAGCCCCGTCAGAATCGCTTGCGCCATGGGGCTGAATTTCGAGATGTCGTAGCTGGCCTTCAGCCGGAAGCGAGCGCCATACGGCGGACTGTTGGTGCAGCAACTGGCGTAATGCGGCTGCGTGGCAGGCCAATACACAAAGTTGCTGTTTCCATAGATATACCCGCCGGCCAAAGTAAACCGCAGAGCATGATGGACCGCCAGGTTCTTCACTTCATCCAGATGGAGCGTGAGCGGACCGAGCGGCAGGCCCGCAGCATCTGTCGAGCCATTTGTCGGTAATCCGTAACTTAGCCCGTTATAGGAGTAGCCGCTCGTAGCAGTATATTTCTTTCCATTGACGGTCCGCGGCGCCTGGTAATTGTTGTATGTCTCCCAGAACTGGCAGTTATCTTTGTTCACCGCCAGAATGTGGTGATCCGAGCTGTTCTGATCGGTCACATAAGTTCCCATTTCGCGTTTCAATTGGGGCAGCGAGGGCAGCAGCCAGGGTCCATTGTACTGGGCTGTGTAGTAGAACAGCTCGTTTGTCAACGGAACAGTATTGTCGACAATGCTGGTTCCCCAGGCGGTATCAAAGCCGAGGCCATTCGTACCGGTGTTTGCGCTGCTCGTCCAGTTCGCGTTCTTGGCGCCGACCGGAAGGCTATCGATTCTGGTGTTAAAGACCGAGTCGTTGGGCAGCACCGGGCACCCTGCCAGCACATTCTGGTTCTGAATGGAAGCAGGGGCCGAGTAGATGGCGTGAGTGCCATTTATTACGCTTAGGGCTCCTGTGCTTCCGGGCGTGAGCGACCAGTTGACCGGACGGCTGGAGGTAAACGTCACTGTCCCGCTGTTCTGTGCCGAAGGTCCGGACGTATTGACGGTCAGCGCGCCGCTATTCACAGTCAGACCGGTAACCGTTGAATTCTGGCCGGTGCCATTGAGTTGGACCATCTGGGGCGAACCATTCGCGGAATTCACAATCGTGAGAGTCGGATCTTCGGTCGAGGCTACCGAAGGAGTAAAAGTAACTGAAATGGTGCAACTCACACCGGCCGGAAGCGACGGCCCACAGTTATTAACTTGCGAGTAATCTTCCGCGTTGACGCCGGTTATGGAGATACTGTCGATTGCAAGCGGAAGACCTCCGGGGTTCGAAAGCCTAACCGTTTGAACGGGTGAGCTTGTCGCAATTGTCTGGTTGCCGAAGTCTAAGCTTGCTGGTGTCACAACAGCTTGAGGCGCGAGCGTCTCTCCGACACTCACGAACGAGGAGGGGTGGTTCTGATTGTTGTATTCGGTCTGCACCCAATCGGCAGAGCGCACGATGCCCTTCGAAATCCGGAATTCGTCCAGTAGACCATTGAAATAGATGTTGTTGCTGAAGCGGCGCCGCCCGAAATCG
>DATBHS010000107.1:0-16529 GCA_036557345.1 Bryobacteraceae bacterium | reverse complement strand
GTGAAGGGCGCCATCCCCGGTCCGAACGGCGGCTACGTGATGGTCCGCCGCGTAAAACGATAGGACGCAAGAGACGATGCCGAGTGTAAATATTGTGGACCTGAACAACGCGACCGTAGGCTCCATCGAGCTCTCCGACGCGGTGTTTGGCGCCGAAGTAAATGAAGCGCTGCTGTACGAGGCTGTTCGGCAATACACGGCTGCCCGGCGTTCCGGGACGGCGGCTACGAAAACGCGCCATGAGGTGTCCGGCTCAGGGAAAAAGCTTTGGAAACAGAAAGGGACGGGACGCGCCCGTATGGGCTCTATCCGGTCGCCGTTGTGGAGGCACGGCGGCACGGTGCATGGCCCGCAGCCGCGCAGCTACGAATACAAGTTGCCTCGGAAAATGGTGTTAGGCGCGCTACGCTCCGCCCTCTCCGCCAAGCTGCGGGACGGCGAGTTGCGTGTCGTTCGGGCATTCGAGCTTGCCGATCACAAGACCAAGAGTATGGTGAGCGCACTTGGCAATCTGCAGGCCAAGAAGACGGTATTGCTGGTGGAGGCGGGCGAGAACACGAACCTGACGAGGGCCTCGCGGAATCTGCCCGGCGTGAAGCTGTTGCCAACTAAGGATGTAAATGTCTATGATCTGTTGCGGCACCAGGAAGTGTTGTTGAGCGAGACAGCTGCCCGGAAACTTTCGGAGGCGCTAGCGAAATGAATGTTTACGATGTGATTCGCCGCGCGCTGATTACGGAAAAGGGCCATGCAAAGCGCGAAGCAGAGCGCACCTTGTGTTTCGAGGTGCATCCGGAAGCTAACAAGATTGAGATCAAACAGGCTGTCGAAACCGTGTTCCGCGTGAAGGTGGCCGAAGTGCGCACCAGCGTGAATGCCGGCAAGCTGCGGCGGCGCGGCCGGTTTACCGGTTATGCGTCGGACTGGAAAAAGGCCTATGTCCGGTTGCGAGCGGGGCAGAAGCTGCCGGAGTACGCGGATGTCTAAATTGAATCTTCGCCTCGCTGAGAAACGCGGGCTCATTATTGACCTTCGCCTCGCTGAGAAACGCGGGCTCATCGGAGACCAATCCAATGCCTATTAAGAGTTTCAGACCGGTAACGGCGACGCGGCGCTTTCAAACGTATCTCACTCGTGAAGACATCACGAAGGACCGGCCGGAGAAGTCGCTCGTAGAAGGCAAGAAGCGCAGCGGCGGCCGCGATGCCCGCGGGCTTACGACGAGCCGGTTTCGTGGGGGTGGCGCCAAGAAAGCGTATCGCATCATCGATTTTAAGCGCGACAAATTCGGCGTCGCGGCGAAGGTCGCAGCGATCGAGTACGACCCGAACCGCTCGGCGCGCATCGCCCTGTTGCACTACACCGACGGTGAGAAGCGCTACATCATTTGTCCGGTCGGGCTTGAAGTCGGTCGCACGGTGAGTTCCGGCCCGGAAGCTGACATCCTGGTCGGAAATGCGTTGCCCTTGAAGAATATCCCTGCCGGCACGGTTGTACACAATATCGAGCTACGGCCCGGGAAGGGCGGCCAGATGGCTCGCTCGGCTGGCGCACAGGCGCAGTTGGTTTCAAAAGAAGGCGGAATTGCGCTGCTAAAGCTGCCCTCCGGCGAAGTGCGCCGCGTGCAAGTCGAGTGCATGGCAACAGTGGGACAAGTCGGGAACGTCGAGCACGAGAATGTTTCGCTTGGTAAGGCGGGACGCAGGCGCTGGCTGGGACGTCGGCCGCACAATCGCGGCGTTTCGATGAATCCGGTCGATCATCCGCACGGCGGCGGAGAAGGCAAAACCTCCGGTGGACGCCACCCTGTCACACCCTGGGGCCAGCCGACCCGCGGTTTCAAGACGCGGAACAACAAGCGTACGGATCGTTGGATCGTGACAAGAAAGGCAAAGAAACGCTGATGCCGCGAACCGATCCGGAGCGCACAGGGCGATGGGGGCCCGTTGTGCGCGGTCTTAGCAATGGACGGATTGTAACGAGGAAGGCAAAGAAGCGCTAGGGACTAACAAGGATGAGTCGATCGCTCAAAAAGGGACCGTTCGTGGATGACCACCTGGTGAAGAAGGTGGAAGACTTGAACACGAAGAATCAGAAGGTTGTGGTCAAGACCTGGTCGCGCCGCTCTACGATTGTGCCGGATTTCATCGGGCACACGTTCGCGGTGCATAACGGGAAAAAGTTTATCCCGGTGTACATCACCGAGAACATGGTTGGCCATAAGCTCGGCGAGTTTTCGCCAACCCGTGTCTTTAAAGGACATGCGGCCAAGGCGACCGAGAAGGCAGCGAGGTAGGGACACGATGGCTGAGCAAGCAGCAAAGTTGGCGAAGGCCGAAGCCCGATATATTCGCGTTTCACCGCAGAAGGCTCGGTTGGTTGTGGATATGATCCGCGGCCAGCAGGCCGGCGATGCGATCAACATCCTGAGCGCTACGAACAAGCGCATCGCGCCGGCGGTCGAAAAGGTTCTGCGGTCGGCCATTGCGAATGCCGAGAACAAATCGCAGGATGTGGATGTTGACAGGCTGTATGTGGCGGAAGCGTACGTGAACGAGGGTCCGCGTCAGAAGCGCATCCGGCCGGCGCCGATGGGCCGCGCATATCGGTATCAGCGCCGCACCTCGCATATCGTCGTGAAGCTCGGCGAACGGGCCGAAGCGGAAGAGGAGTAGCACAAAGTGGGTCAGAAAGTACATCCGTACGGTTTCCGCCTGGGCGTTACCAAGAACTGGCGCTCGCGCTGGTTCGCCAAGCAGGACTACTCGAAGCTCTTACATGAAGACCTCGAGCTCAAGGAATCGCTGCAGACGCGCTTGAAAGCCGCGGGCGTCAGCTCAATCGAAGTCGACCGGCCTGGCAACAAGCTGCGTATTACGATTCGGACCTCGCGGCCGGGCATTATCATCGGCCGCAAAGGCGCGGAAATCGAGAAGCTGAAGAGCGACCTGGCGAAGAAGACCAAACGCGAGGTGTTCATCGATATTCAGGAAGTGCATAGGCCCGAGCTGGATGCCCAATTGGTTTCCGAATCCATCGGGCTGCAGCTCGAAAAGCGCGTGGCTTTTCGCCGCGCCATGCGGAAAGCCGTGGATTCCGCGCTGCGCTTCGGATGCAAAGGCATTAAGGTGCGCGTTTCCGGGCGTCTGAACGGTGCAGAGATCGCGCGCAGCGAATGGTACCTGCAGGGGCAGCTTCCGTTGCACACACTGCGCGCCGATGTCGATTACGGCTTCAGCGAAGCTTATACCACCTATGGCGTGATCGGTATCAAGGTTTGGATTTATAAAGGCGAAGTGCTGGACGGTGGAAGCCGGCGGAGTTCGCTACGGAATGAAGGCGAACCGCGTCGTCGTCGTCGTGACGATCGCGACCGGCGCCCCTTGACGCAAGTGGCCGAGCCGGCAGGTCCGGTGGTCCAGCAGGCGCCCGGAGAACTGCCGAAACCCGCTGTCGCGCCGATCATTCCGCCGATGACCGTGCCGCAAACGCCATCTTGGAAACAGGACCAGCAGCAAGCCGGTTCCGGCGAGCCATCGGCCCAGGTATCCGAACCCGCCGGGGAGGCAGAGAAGAAGGAGTCGAACGAGTAAGGACAAGGCTTGCGGCAAGGGACGTCAGGGCGCCTGATTCCGTACGCGACTGAAGAGGACACGTTATGTTGATGCCGAAAAAAGTGAAGTTCAGGAAGCAGCAGCGGGGCCGCATGACGGGCAAAGCCTGGCGCGGCTCGGCGCTCTCGTTCGGAGAATTCGGGTTAAAGTCGCTGAGCTGCGGGTGGGTGACCAACCGCCAGATCGAAGCGGCACGCATCGCGATGACCCGTTTCATTAAGCGCGGTGGAAAGGTCTGGATCCGCGTCTTTCCCGACAAGCCGATTACCAAAAAGCCGCCGGAGACCCGTATGGGAAAGGGTAAGGGCGCGCCGGAAGCGTGGGTCGCGGTCGTCAAACCAGGCAAGGTTCTGTTTGAAATGGAGGGAGTTTCCCATAAAGTGGCCGAGGAGGCCATGCGTCTGGCGGCAGCGAAGCTTTCTGTTCCAACCAGGTTTGTGGCCCGGAATCAACCGGCTGAGATCGCGAAGGCAGGTTAGAGGAACACGATGAAGGCAGAAAGAATGCGCGGCATCGATGCCGCGGAGTTGCAGCGCCAGGCACAGGATGCGCAGGAGCAGTTATTCCGGTTTCGTTTTCAGATGGGCATGGGTCAACTAGAAGGTCTGAAGAAGTACCGCAATCTGAAGAAGGAGCGGGCGCGTATGCTCACCGTGCTTTGTGAGAAGGAAGCAGCCGGCGAAGTGCCGGTCGAACCTGTCGCGAAACGCGCATCCAAAAAGGAAAAGAAAAAGTAGAAGATGGCGGGACAAGATATGGCTGCAGAACAACCATCAAGTAAGACCGGCCACAAGAATGAGAAGATCGGCGAAGTTGTCTCGACCAAGATGGCTAAGACGATCGTGGTCGAAGTCACGAGGCGGGCGGCTCATCCGGTTTACAAGAGGACCGTCACCAAGCGCAAGAAGTTTTATGCGCATGATGAGCAGCAGTCGGCAAAGGTCGGCGACATGGTTCGTATCGTGGAGTGCCGTCCCTTGAGCCGTCTGAAGCACTGGGAGCTGGGAGCGGTGATCCGGCGCGCGGTACAAGTCGCTGTCGAGCACCCGGCGC
Organism: Bryobacteraceae bacterium; assembly: GCA_036557345.1. Taxonomy (GTDB): domain Bacteria; phylum Acidobacteriota; class Terriglobia; order Bryobacterales; family Bryobacteraceae; genus Bog-105. The sequence continues at coordinate 11,862 of DATBHS010000107.1, read as the reverse complement.
TCGAAACCAGCGCGGATACGCGCGCGAAGCAGACCGTAAAGAAGAAATAGCCGTTGCGTAAAGCATAGGTTCAGGGAGAAACGTCATGATTGGCATGCGAACGATTCTGGAGGTGGCCGACAACAGCGGCGCGCGCAAGCTGCAGTGCATCCTGCCGCGCGGCGGCGATCTCGGATTGCGCGCAGGTTTGGGCGATGTGATCACGGCCAGTGTAAAAGAAGCGGCTCCGGACTCCAATATTAAAAAGGGCAAAGTCGTGCGCTGCGTGGTTGTGCGAACGCGCAAGGAGACACGCCGCAAAGACGGAACGTACATCCGCTTCGATTCGAACGCGGCCGTGCTCATCAACGATGTCGGCGAGCCCGTCGGAACGCGTGTGTTTGGCCCGGTCGCGCGCGAGCTGCGCGACAAGCGCTTCATGAAGATTGTCTCGCTGGCACCGGAGGTGCTTTAGGCAATGGAGGCGGAGGTAATCTAGCATGCCGAAGATTGCATATCAGCGCCGGCAGAAACGCGGCGAGCGGAAACCTGTCCGCGTCAAGATCAAAAAGGATGACCTCGTTCGCGTGATTGCCGGGCGGGACAAGGGGAAAACAGGCAAGGTCCTCGAAGTGGACCGGTTCAGCCGCAAGGTCACGATCGAGGGCGTGATGATCGTGAAGCGGCACACCAGGCCGAATCCCTCCAAGCAAATAAAGGGAGGCATCGCCGACAAGCCCATGCCGATCGATATTTCAAACGTCATGATGCTCACGGCGGGCGGGATTCCGACTCGAATTGGTTACAAGGTGGAAAGCATAGGCGGCAAGGCCCGCCGGACCCGCGTAGCCCGTAAAGGCGGCGAAACGCTGGAAAAGAGATAGGCCAATGGCGAAGGATACAGAGAAGAAATCAGGAGCAGGCGCAAAGCCGCAAGCCGCTAAGCCGGCCGGCGAGAAAAAGCCCCGCGCGGCGAAGGGCGGAACTACGGCTGAACCAGCGGCCCTGACGAAGGACGTTGCGCCGAAGGCGCAGAGCGGCGGTAAGGCCCGCCTTCGCGAACACTACAACAAACGAGTTGCGGCAGCGTTGAAGAAGGAGTTCAGCTACCGGAATCCGATGGCGGTTCCGAAGATCGAAAAGGTCTCCATCAACGTCGGTCTCGGGGAAGCTACGGCAAACAGTAAGCTCATGGACAGCGCGGTGAATGAGCTGGCAGCGATCGCCGGCCAGAAAGCGGTGGTTACTAAGGCGAAGAAATCGATTGCTGCTTTCAAATTGCGCGAGGGCATGTCGATCGGGTGCATGGTGACGCTGCGCGGAGATCGGATGTACGAATTTCTTGATCGCCTGATGAATGTTGCCCTGCCACGAGTTCGCGACTTCCGTGGCGTATCGCCTAAGTCGTTCGACGGACGTGGCAATTACACGCTCGGATTAAAAGATCAGTTGATCTTTCCCGAAATCGACTACAACAAGGTGGACAAAGTGAAAGGCATGAACATTTCGATCACCACCACGGCAAAGACAGACGCGGAAGGCCTGGCGCTGCTGCGCCACATGGGTATGCCGTTCCGTCAGTAAGAAAAGGATTTCATGGCAACGACCGCGAAGATCGCAAAAGAAGAAAAGCAGCCAAAGTTTAAGGTTCGGCTTCGGAACCGCTGTAAGAGTTGTGGCCGGCCGCGCGGATTTTTACGCAAGTTCTCCCTGTGCCGCATCTGTTTCCGCAAGTTCGCGCTGGCAGGTGAAATTCCGGGCGTGACCAAGGCGAGTTGGTAAGGAGCCAGCCGGTATTTGAGCGTGGATGAGCCCGCGATTCTCGGCGTGGCGAAGATTCCACCAAGAAAGGTAAGTAAATGACAGCAGACCCCATTGCCGATATGCTGACGCGAGTGCGGAACGCTCTCGTCGCGCGTCATCCCAAGGTGGATGTCCCTGCATCCAGGCTGAAAAATGAGTTGGCACGCATTCTGAAAGAGGAAGGCTACATCCTCAATTACAAGTTGACTGAAGAGGGTTCGAAGAAGTACATTCGCCTCTATTTGAAATATACGCCGTCGAATCTGCCTGTCATTTCGCGTATTGAGCGCGTTTCGCGCCCCGGATGCCGTGTCTATGTAGGGAGCAAGGAGATCCCACGTATTCTCGGCGGATTGGGGATCAACATCCTGACTACGCCGAAGGGCGTGATGACGGGCACCACGGCCCGCAAGGAAGGCGTCGGCGGAGAAGTTCTCTGCCAAATCTGGTAACCAGCATGTCAAGAGTAGGAAAGAAGCCCATTCCCCTGCCGCAGGGAGTCAAAATCAAGGTCGGCGAGGAACTGCTCGTCGAAGGTCCGAAGGGCAAGCTGAACGTTCCGATCCCAGCGGGTGTTCGTCTGGAGCAGAAGGACAACCATCTGGAGCTCACGCGCGAAAGCGATCAGTTCGCCGCGCTGCACGGTTTGACTCGGGCGCTGGCCGCCAACGCGGTGCAGGGTGTTTCGGCCGGATTCACGCGCGAGTTGGATGTTGTCGGCACCGGCTATCGCGCCGACGTAAAAGGGAAGGTGGCGACGTTTACGCTGGGTTATTCGCACCCGATCGAAATGCTTTTGCCGCCCGGTGTCGATCTGAAAGTAGACAAGCAGACCCACCTGATCGTGAGCGGGTCTGACCGGCAAGTAGTCGGGCAAGTCGCAGCGCAGATCCGTGCTCTCCGTCCGCCCGATCCTTACAAGAACAAGGGTGTCCGCTACACGGGCGAGGTGTTGCGCAAGAAGGCCGGCAAGACCGGAGCAGGAGCGAAATAAATGGCCAGGGAATCTCGAAACAATATCCGGCTCCGCATCCATAAGCGTATTCGCAGCCGCGTCGCCGGGACGCCGGAACGCCCGCGTCTGGCCGTTTTTCGCAGCGTGAACCATATCTATGCGCAGTTGATCGACGATCAGCAGGGGCACACCCTCGTAGCGGCGGGATCCATTGAAAAAGACCTCCGGGGCAAGGGCGGAAACGTCGAGGGCGCGAAACTGATCGGAAAAACCGTGGCTCAGCGGGCTAAGGAAAAAGGCATCACAAAGGTTGTTTTCGATCGCGGTGGCTACCTCTATCACGGACGAGTGAAAGCGCTCGCCGATGCGGCCCGCGAAGCGGGATTGGAGTTTTAATCGGATGGCATTAAACGGAGCTGCCAAGCGCCTTGACACGCAGAATCTGAACCTGAAGGAACAGGTGGTCAGCATCAATCGCGTGACGAAAGTCGTCAAGGGTGGTAAGAACATGAGCTTTTCCGCGCTGGTCGTGGTGGGCGACCCGGGCGCAAAAGTAGTCGGTTATGGCACCGGCAAAGCGAAAGAGGTCCCTTCCGCCATCAAGAAAGGGATTGAGGCGGCGAAGAAGAATCTTCGCAAGGTAAATGTGCTCGAGACAACGATTCGTCACCCTGTTTTGGGACGCTTCGGCAGTGGCCTCGTTCTGTTGAAACCGGCTCCGGAAGGCACTGGTGTGATTGCGGGAGGTCCGGTGCGCGCAGTCATTCAGGCGGTCGGTATTCCGAATGTGCTGACAAAGTCGATCGGCTCGCATAACGCGCACAACGTCGTAAAAGCCACCATCGACGCGCTTGAGCAGCTTTGCGATAAGAATGCAATCGCCGACATGCGCGGACTTCCCATCGAAAAGCTCTAAGCAAACGGACAGGACTCAAGGCAGACTCGAATGGCCGAAGAAAAAATCAAAATCAAGCTGGTGCGCAGTCCTATCTGCACGCCGGAGAAGCACAAGAAGATCGTGAAGTCGCTGGGGCTTCACAAAATCAATCGCGTAGTAGAACGGCCCGACACACCTGGTTTCCGGGGCATGGTAGCTAAGGTGCCGCACCTGCTCGAGATCGTGAAGGAATAGGCTTTACCGGGAGCACACCATGAATTTAAGCAACCTGCGGCCCCCGAAGGGGCAGAGGCACAAGAAACAGCGGATCGGTCAAGGGATGGGTAGCGGCCGCGGCAAGTATTCAGGCCGCGGCGCGAAAGGTGCAAAATCTATCTCCGGCTACAGCAAAATGCGGGGATTCGAAGGCGGTCAGATGCCGCTGCATCGCCGGCTACCGAAGCGCGGCTTCAAAAATGTGTTCCACAAAGAATATGCCATCGTAAATGTGGGCGCGCTCGACAAGCTGCCGGGTGATTCGTTTACTCCTGAATCGCTGATAGCCGCCGGTATCGTCAAGAAACTGAACGCCGGGCTCAAGGTGCTCGGTAACGGCGAGTTAACGCGCAAAATTACGGTCCAGGCTCACGTATACTCAAAATCAGCTCTCGATAAAATCCAGAAACTTGGCGGCACCGCGGGAGTTGTGGCTCGAGCGGCTAACCCCACGAACGCGAAGCAGGCGTGAGCGGGTCCTCCAGCAGCAGGCGCGTGAATTGATAGAGATATGACAAAGTTCTTTGAAGCTCTCGGGAACATCTTCCGGATCCCGGATCTCAGGAAGCGCGTGCTGTTCACCCTGGCTTTGCTCGCGGTGTATCGCGTCGGCGCGTATATTCCCACGCCTGGCATCGCTACCGACCGCTTTCAGGACTTCTTTACCCGCAACGCGGCGGGAGGTTTTCTCGGCTACTTCGACCTCTTCAGCGGAGGTATGCTGCGGCGCATGACGATCTTTGCGCTCGGCATTACACCCTATATCACGGCCTCCATCATTCTGCAGTTGCTGACCGTGGTAATTCCCACGCTCGACAAGCTGCAGAAAGAGGGGGAGTTGGGTCGCCGCAAGATTACGCAGTGGACCCGCTACCTCACGGTGGCTCTCGCCGTCATTCAATCCATCGGCATCGCGTTCGCGCTGCAGAACTCGGATGGGAATTTCGTGCTCAACCCGGGGTTCACGTTTCTGTTCATGACCACCTTGACCTTTACGGCGGGGTCGGCCTTTATCATGTGGCTGGGCGAGCAGATCACCGATCGCGGCATTGGCAACGGCATGTCGCTCATCATCTTCGTCGGGATTATCGTGGGCTTGCCCCGCGCCATTTCGGAGATTTACACCAATACGTTCGTAACCCATCAGTGGCCCGTGCTCCAAATGGTAGCCATCCTGATTGTGATGGTCGCCGTCGTGGCGTTTATCGTGCTGGTGGAGCGCGGCGAGCGCCGGATTCCCGTGCAATACGCCAAGCGCGTGATCGGCCGCCGGATGATGGGTGGACAATCCACGCACCTGCCTCTCAAAGTCAACGCTGGCGGCGTGATTCCCATTATTTTTGCTTCGTCGCTTCTCGCGCTGCCGCAAACCGCCCTGCAATTTCCGGTGGTGAAGAACAGTCCCTGGCTGAGCAGCATGCTGGGTGCCCTCGCCGGCTCATCACCGGTCTATTACCTGGCCTTTATCATCTTGATCGTGTTCTTCTGCTTTTTCTACGTGTCGATCATTTTCAATCCGAACGAAGCAGCTGACAACATGCGCAAGTACGGCGGCTTTATTCCGGGTATCCGCCCAGGAAAAAATACCGCCGAATACATGGACAAGATTCTGTCGAAGATAACTGTGGTCGGCGGCCTCTACCTCGCCCTGCTCTCCATCATTCCGCAGATCATGATTCAAGGGATCAAGCTGCAGCGCTTACCCGGGATCGGAAACTTTATCGATGCCCACTTTCCTCGCTGGCTGCTGGACGGCCTAGGGGTGAATTTTTATTTCGGCGGGACGTCATTGCTCATTGTGGTGGGTGTCGCAATGGATACAGTCAATCAGATTGAGGCGCAGTTGATCATGCGCCATTACGAAGGGTTCACTCCACGTTCGGGACGTATTCGCGGGCGGCGGAGCACTACCGTCTAAATCGCTTGGGAGTGGAGAAGCCAAAGCCGCTGGCCCCGGCAATTATCCTGTTCGGTTCGCCCGGTTCCGGAAAAGGCACTCAGGCGAAGCTGTTGCGGCACTGCCTGAGCGGCCCGCATATCTCGACCGGCGATATGCTGCGGACGCACATAAAAGCCGGAGACAAAATCGGATTGCAAGCAGAGCGGTTAATCAAAGCGGGCAAGCTGGTACCGGACGAACTGGTCAATTGGTTGGTGAAATCCCGGCTGGGGGAGCGGGATTGCCAGTCCGGGGTGATCCTGGACGGCTATCCGAGGACACTGAACCAGGCCGGGGTTCTGCTCAAAATACTGAGACCAAACGCGTTGCAACCAGCCGTGGTACACTTGGTAGTTGACTACGATCGGATTGTAGCCCGCCTGAGTGGCCGCCGGCAGTGTCCCGTTTGTGGAACCCTCTACAGCTCGAAGACGAATCCGCCTAAAGTTGCGGGGATTTGCGACTTGGATGGAGCGGAGCTGGTGACCCGCGAAGATGATCGTGAATCGGTCATTCGGGAGCGGTTACGTGAATACGACGTAGAGACAGTGCCGATACTTAACTATTTCCGGCAAGCGGGCGTTCCGATGTTTGAAATTCGCGGCGCGGGTGCGGCCCCAGAGCAGATCATGCAAGAGATATGTGACGCGCTTGCTGCTTCGGGCCTTACTCCGGGAAGCGTGGCGGCAACGGGTCCGGTTTCCGAAACGAGTGCTAGTTAGTGATTGTGCGTAGAAGCGCCACAGAACTGGATAAATTGCGCCGGAGCGGATTGCTCGTCTATCGGATTCTGCAGGACCTGAAGACCATGGTGGCGGAAGGGGTCACTACGCGGGATCTGGAAGTAGTCGCAGAGAAGATGATTGCGGACGCGGGAGCGAAGCCGGCGTTCAAAGGGTATTATTCGCAGGCAGCCGGGACGAAGTTTCCGTATGTCTTGTGTACGTCCGTGAACGAGGAAGTCGTTCATGGCATGCCGTCGGCCAAGGTGAAATTGAAGCAGGGCGATATCGTTTCGATCGATACGGGGGTTCAGCTCGACGGTTACTTTGGCGATTCGGCGGTAACAGTGGCGATCGGCGAGGTGAACGATTCGGTAAAGCGCCTGCTGAAGGTCACCGAAGAGAGCTTGGAATTGGCGATTGACCGGGTTCGCGCCGGGAATCGCCTGTTTGATATTTGTGGGACAGTTGAAAAGCACGTGACTTCGAACGGCTTTTCCGTTGTCCGGGAGTTTGTGGGTCATGGCATCGGTACGTCGCTGCACGAGGAGCCACAGATTCCGAATTATGTAGACCGGCGCGGCGAGAATCCACGACTAAAGCCGGGCATGGTTTTGGCGATTGAACCGATGGTGAACGCCGGCAAGCCGGAAACAAAGGTGCTATCGGACAAGTGGACGGCTGTGACGAAAGACAGATCGTACTCGGCTCACTTCGAGCACATGGTCGCGGTGACAGAGAACGGTCCGTGGGTGCTGACGCGGCCTTGACAGATATTCACGTCACGTATATTGATTTGGCGAGGGAAGAACGACGATGAAAGTTCGAGCGTCCGTAAAGAAACTCTGTGACAAATGCAAGGTGATTCACCGCCACGGTGTAGTGCGGGTGATTTGCACCAATCCGAAACACAAGCAGCGGCAAGGCTAAAGGGGGCGGAAACTGTATGGCGCGTATCGCAGGCATTGATCTACCAGTCAGGAAACGGGCAGTCATTGGACTGACTTACATCTACGGCATCGGACGCACCCGTTCGCTTTCGCTGCTTCACCGGGCGCAGGTTGATCCGGACAAGAAGGTGGGCGACCTCTCGGAAGAGGAAGTAAACCATCTCCGGAATCTCATCGAGGGCGAGGGAGCGATCGAGGGCGATCTTCGCAAAGAAGTTTCAATGAACGTCAAGCGCCTGATGGAAATGGGATCATATCGTGGTCTCCGACACCGGCGCGGCCTGCCCGTACGAGGGCAGCGCACGCACACGAACGCGCGCACCCGGAAGGGCCCGCGCAAGGGTACCATCGCGAATAAAAAGAAAGCGACTTCGAAGACATAATGGCGAAAGCACCCGCAAAGACGACGAAAAAGAAGACCTTCAAAAAGAAGGAAAAGAAGAACGTCCCCTACGGGACCGTGCATATCCAGGCTTCGTTCAATAACACGATTGTGACCTTTACGGACCCGCTGGGAAACGTGCTGGCCTGGTCCAGTTCGGGTTCGCTGGGCTTTCGCGGCTCGCGAAAGGGCACGCCCTTCGCGGCTCAACAGGCTTCTTTGACGGCAGCGAACAAAGCCAAAGACGCGGGGCTGCGCGCGGTGGAAGTACGCGTGGCCGGTCCCGGATCGGGTCGTGAGTCGGCGGTGCGGGCGCTGGCAACGGCCGGTATCGAGGTCCGTACGATCAAAGACGTTACGCCGATTCCGCACAACGGCTGCCGGCCGCCAAAGAAGCGCCGGGTGTAAACGATTTATTTATTTGCTAAGCGGGACGAAGGCCTTGCCGGCTGTAAACCGCACCTTAAGATTGAAGCGCGCACGACGGGCAGCAAAACGCCCTGTGCGCTCAAGTTGGAGGTTCTTACTTGGCACGTTATAGTGGCCCCGTTTGCCGGTTGTGCCGGCGTGAGGGCATGAAATTATTCCTGAAAGGCGAGCGGTGTCACACGGAAAAGTGCGCTATCGAAAAGCGGAACTTTGCTCCGGGCCAGCACGGCAAAGACAAGAAGGCCAAAGTAGTCGGTTACGGCCTGCAGCTCCGCGAAAAGCAGAAGGCGCGCCGCTACTATCGTATTCTCGAGGGCCAGTTCCGGAACCTTTTTGAGAAGGTTGTGAATCAAAAAGGTATCACGGGCGAATTGATGCTGGCCACGCTCGAACGGCGGCTGGATAATGTCGTCTACCGTATGGGCCTGGCGACTAGCCGGGCACAAGGTCGCCAGCTTGTCCGGCACGGCCACATGACCGTGAACGGCCGAAAAGTAAACATCCCCTCCTACCATGTGAAACTAGGTGATGTTATCGAAGTTCGCCAAAGCAGCCGCCAAAATACCAGCATTCTTTCCGCCCGGGACGCCACTGCTCATGCGCCGAGCCCATCGTGGCTCGAGGTGGACCGTGATGCCCTCCGGGCGCGCGTTCTCCAACAGCCCAAGCGGGAAGAGTTGGTCCAGATTCAACTGAACGAGCAGCTTATCGTCGAGCTGTACTCGAAGTAACATGATCTTTCGACAATCGACGAAACCTGAGGATTGAGAGAGCAGATATGTTTAAAGGATTTCAGAAGCCCAAGCGCTTAGTCGCGAATACCGAGACTCTTACCGAGCGTTTCGGTCAATTCTCGGCACAGCCGTTCGAGCGTGGATTCGGGTCCACGATCGGTACCGGTCTGCGCCGCGTATTGTTGAGCTCCATTGAAGGCGCAGCCATTACGGGTGTGCGCATCGAGGGGGTCTCGCACGAGTTCAGCCCGATTCCAGGCGTAGTCGAAGACGCCACCGACATCATCCTGAACCTGAAGCAGGTTCCATTCAAGATGGCGGGTGAGGGCACGCACATCGCGCGTCTGCATATCGAGGCGCCGGGCGAAGTGATGAGCAGTCAGATCGAGACCGATGCTGATGTGGAAGTGCTGGACCGCAATCTGCACATCGCCACGGTAGGTGAGGGCGGCAAGCTCGATATCGAGATGCGCATCAAGAGCGGCCGCGGGTACATCTCGGCCGATCGCAACTACGACGAAGACCTGCCCATCGGCTACATACCGATCGATTCGGTCCACTCGCCCGTTCGTAAGGTCAACTATACCGTCGAAGCGGCCCGGCTCGGCCAGAACACGGATTACGATAAGCTCACCCTCGAGGTTTGGACGAATGGAGCGATTTCGCCGCAGGATGCTGTAGGGCAAGCCGCCAAGCTGTTGAAAGATCATATGACGATCTTCATTAATTTCGAGGAGATGCCCGAGGTTGCCGAAGAGCCGGCGGAGCGCGCCATCAACCAGATGAACGAAGTGCTGAACCGCTCGGTGGAAGAGCTGGAACTCAGCGTCCGCTCGTATAACTGCCTCAAGAACGCCAACATTCAGACCATCGGCGACCTGGTTCAGAAGACCGAATCCGAGATGCTGCGCACCAAGAATTTCGGGCGCAAGTCGCTTAACGAAATCAAGGAGATCCTTTCCGGACTTGGGCTGTCCTTCGGCATGAAGTTTGATTCCCAGGGACGCCTGGTTGGGGGCGCCCCCATGGCCCCGCCGTCCGATTTCGATCAGGATCGCTACGCGGGACTCGAGGAATAAGGCATGCGGCACCGTAAAGCCGGAGTTAAGCTCAAACGCGATATCGGCGCGAGGCGCGCACTACTGCGTGGCCTCGTGACGAACGTGATCGAAGAAGAACGCATCACAACGACCGTGCCGAAGGCAAAAGCTGCGCGGCCGCTGGTCGAGAAAATGATCACCCTCGCCAAAGAGGACAATCTGCATGCCCGGCGTCAGGCGGCAGCGTTTCTCATGACCAAGGAATCGGTCGAGAAGCTCTTCGAGAAGCTTGGGCCGCGCTTCAACCAGCGCAATGGGGGTTACACGAGAATCGTGAAGCTCGGCTGGCGCAAAGGCGACGGCGCCGAGACGGCGAAGCTCGAACTCGTCGGCTCGGAACTGGTCAAGCGCGCCGCGGATCGCGCGGCACGCCGCGAAGAACGCTTGAAAGCGATCCGAGAGGGCACTGAAGGCGAAGAGAAGAAGTAAGTTATTTGGGCGGACGACCCAAACGGCTCGTCTGCCCCGAGCTCCCTTGGGGACCGATCTTGCTCAGGATCCGATCATGAATCCAATGATCGTCCCACCACTCCTTGGGGTCAATCTGTATCCCATCCACGAGCATGCTGAAATGCACGTGATCGCCGAACGCCATTCCAGTTGATCCGCTGACTCCGATCTGCTGCTCCTTCTGGACCATCTCTCCCACTTTCACTCCAATCCGGCTCATGTGGCCGTAGAGGCTCTGTAAGGAATAGCCGTGATCGATAATGACACAATTGCCGTAAATCCCGAGCCGGTCGGCGTAGATCACCTTGCCCGAGTTGGCAGCTTTCACAGGCATGTTTGTAGTCTGCGCGAGGTCGTAGCCGAGATGCACCTGTTCATCGACCTTCTTACCCTGGTAGTAATAGCTGCGGCGGTCCGCGAAATATGATTCCCGCGCTCCCTTAACCGGAATGAAGGGGCCGGACCACAGAATGCGGTGCTCTGTATTGTTGCGCAGGTCGTAGATCTGTTGGGCGTTCGCACGCCGCGTCTCGCGGTTGACTTTGACAAAGCGCTCGATCAAGCTGCCGGTTCCCTCAGGATCCAACTCTCCAACAACCTTTTGCAGTTCCCGATCGTTGAGTTGAATATCGCTCGACCGGAATTTCTTCGGAAAGACTTTCGTCCAAAACGTGGTGGTGACTTCGGTTCCTGCGCCGTTCTTCGCAAAGGCGAGCGGGACGGCATCGGAGGAGACGTCCCAGGGGAAGGGAAACAGCGAGAATCTGTGCGGGCTGGTGTCCGGCTCGCCGGGCATAGCAAAGGTCCCGGCCGAGTAATTCGCGACACGTACGCCGGCCTCGCTCCAGTTACCGCCCAGATCGAGCAGCACGAGTTCGGAGCCGCCCTGGTTGATGTAGTGCTGCCGTCCGTCTGCCACGATGGTTGGCGGTCTGAGGACTACCTGGACTTCCTGGACAAACGTTGTGGTTGCGCCGCGAAAATCGTTCGATTTGGCTTTTGCGATAAGCCTGGCCGAACCTTCCTTCAGGAATGGCGCTTCCTTCTTTCCGGCCGTGAACGAGTAGATCACGCCTTTCTGCTTCGACCGGCTCTTGTCTTCGAATATGGTCTTTGTCTCGCCGTTCTGCTCGAGGGCGGCGGAAAAGGCCTTGACCCCGTTCGGGTCGCTAGCCTGGACCAGGATCGTCGTGGACGTGCCAATCGCGGCGACAGGTTTGGCCAGTTTGACTTCGGCATGTTTGCCCGAGAACCAAACGAACCCAA
>DATBHS010000106.1:0-8059 GCA_036557345.1 Bryobacteraceae bacterium | reverse complement strand
GCCACACCCAATTCAGATACAGCCAGCGCACTGCGGGGTTCCGCCTTGCATGCCGCTTCGAAATAGGGCACTGCTCCTGCCGCATTGCCTTGTGTGAGCAGCAGATCGCCGAGGTTGAAGTTCGCTGTAAAGTTGTCCGGGTATTTCTCGATCAGCCTTCTCATTACCGCTTGCTGCAAGATCGCGCGCTTGTCGCCGCTCTCAACAGGCAAGATCTGCAGCCAGAGATTGCCCATCTCGTCATCGGCGTGACTGCCGCCCTTTACCCGCTTTGGCGGGTGGTGAGAGTTGCGCGCGTTCCTGTTCGAATTGTCGTAATGGAACCGCATCCCAATGACCGTGCCGCGCGGAAGAAAGACCGGCTGTTTGTAGTGCAGCACGCCCTGCCAGCTCAAATCCCAATCAGGAATACGAACCAGCCATTTGCGCGAACCGTCCGGCAGCGTTGCATATCCCTCGAGCAGCTTGCCCAGATAATGCGCGTGCGGATAGACGGCGAGGACGTTCAGATCGAGAGGCGTGCGAAACTCATCTGTCACGATATAGTCGCTTTTGCCCGGTGGAATATCGATCGCTCCGTCGTGCTCCAGCTCGATCAGCAGTGGAAATTTTGTTTGGGGCTTATCGGTAAAGTAAAGTCCGATCTCGGCTCCAACGATTTCTGGTTTGCCCGAAGGCCGGAGGTGGGTGTTCAGAATCAGCTCCATGCCGGGATCGGCCCGCCACGCCATCCCGTCCGGCGAAACCATCGGCACGCTGCCCGGCTTCCAGGCAAGAAATGTGCCGTCGGGATCGAAAGTGTTTTCAGCGATATTGAGATCCATTCCGGCAAACCCGCTTGCCCCATGCGACTGCCGGCTTGCCGAGCGCGACCGGTCGAGAATAATGCTTGCATGATGAATCACCTTGGGGTTGCTCGGGCGAATGTCAACCGCTTTCACCCAGCGCGCTCTGGTGAGAGGTACAGGAATGACAAAATTCCAAAAGATCTCCGGACCATCCGCCTTCAAGTGATAAAGCTCGCTGACGCGAAGTACCAGGTCCGGCGTTCCCAAAGGCCATTCCGATGAAAACTTCGGAACCGGAGGCGCGTCGGAGCGTGCTCCTTCGGGCGCGCCCTCTTTTGCCCAGTTCTGAATCAATTCGATCTCTGTATTGGTGAGCCGGCGCTCTTCGATGAACTCTCCATAGCCGGGCTGTGGCAGAAACGGCGGCATATAACGCCGTTTCGTGACATCGGCGATTTGCGACGCATGCCGCTTTAGATCGTCATAACTCAGAAGCGAAAACGGAGCCGACTCGCCGGGTCTGTGGCAAGCCGCGCAATGGCGGTAAATGATGGGCGCGATGTCGTGATTGAACGTCACTGCCGCTTTCGTTGCCTGTCCGGAAATGGCAACAAGCAGCAACCAGGCAAAGCGAGGCATGCAACTTTGATTGTCTATGATAATTGATCTGTGATTGCTGCCATCCTGCTGCTGCTCTTCACTTTCGGCGTTGAGGCTCAATCTCCCGATCTGATCGAGAAATCCGAGCGCGGCAGGAACCTCATGGCACAGCAGAAATTCGCAGAAGCGGCAACCGTCTACCGGCAACTGGTGCGAGCCGTGCCCGATAACCCTGGGTTGCTGCTGAACCTTGGCATGGCGCTGCACCTGGCCGGCCACTCTCATGAGGCACTAGCGCCTCTTCAGAATGCTGTGCACCTCGACGCGAGTATTGCGCCGGCCTGGCTCTTTCTTGGCGCATCGTACCTGGACGCCGGCGATGCGGAGCGCGCGCTTCAACCTCTGGAAAAGTTTGTGCGCCTTCAGCCCGAGGATCCCGGCGGCCATCAGACTTTGGGAGATGCGCTGCTTGCAACCAATAACTTCCCTAAAGCCGTAGGCGAATACAAAAGGTTAAGCGAATTCGAAGCGAGCAACCCGCACGCCTGGTATGGGTTGAATAAAAGCTATACGGCTTTGGCCGATATGGCTTTCAAGGCCGTTGAAAAGCGTGCGCCCGAATCTGCCTGGTGGTTCGCGCTCGTGGCAGACGAGCGTGTGAGGCGACAACAGCTTCACAGCGCATTCTTCTTTTATAAGAAAGCCGAGGCGGCTGACCCCAATTTGCCCGGCCTTCATGCATCCATTGCAGATGTTTACCTGAAGACCGGGCATGCGGATTGGGCTGAAACGGAACGGCAACGGAATGCCAGCCCAAAATGTGAAGCTGAACCGCCAGCCTGCGAGTTTTTTGCCGGCCATTACGAAGAAATCGTCCGGCGCGGAGCGACGACCCCGGAGGCTTTTTATTGGCAGAGCCACGCGTTTGCCCGGCTCGCTCAAAGCGCATTTCAGCGGCTCGAGCAACTGCCCGAGAATCCGGAAATTCACGAACTACGAGCCGGGCAGCGAAGCGCGCAGAGGCAGTATCACGAATCGGCAGAAGAGTGGCGCAAGGCGCTTCAGTATGCCCCGAACGATGAACATCTCAGGGAAGAGCTGCTGTCTTCTGTTTACCGTGCCGCGGATTATCCTGCCGCTCTGAAATTGGCGGACGAGTTGCTTCGCGAGAATCCATCTTCGCCGGGACTCAATTTGCTGAAAGGCGAAATTCTCGTTGCATCGCAAGACACGGCCAAGGCAATTCCTTGTCTGAAGGCGGCATTGAAGTACAATCCAAATCTGGTGGCGGCCCATCAGGCGCTGGGACAGGCTTACATGCAGGCAGGGCTTCAGGCCGATGCCATTCCTCATTTGCAGGCTGCTGCGTCGATTGACGAGGACGGCAGCCTGCACTACCAGCTTGCTCGAGCGTTCCGGGCCACAGGTCAGCCGGACCTTGCACAGAAAGCCCTGGAGGAATACGGACGGCGACAGAAAGCCGACCGTGATGAAAAGAACAGGCTCGATCAGGAAATGAAAATTACGCCGCCGTGAGAGCTTGGGCTCTTCTTCCCTATCCGCTGTTAAACAGCTCATACGGAGAATGGAACGTTCGTTTCGCACTCAGGCTGCAGAGGTAACTAATTAGTATTTCAATAGTAATTACTTTATGCTATAAGGCACCTATTCAGGTCATCTTTTTCTATTAGTACCACGTGGGCATTTATTGTTCGTTTATGTGAAAATGCGTCACACACCTTGTAATCCCATCCTCCCTGCTGTATCATCCCACTAGCTTCAGTAGGTCAATTTTAAGCGGCAATAAGTGCTTGCGCGTAGATAAGGAAGGGCGCTCAGGGGTCCTTCTGTTTAAAACAAGAGGGTTTTGTGTCTGAGGCCCTGCCACGCAGGAGATCTATGAGTAACTACAGAGTAAGCAATCGTATCTTCATCAAAATTCCAAAAGTAATATGTAGTGTTTCTGCCGTTTTATTTTCGATTTTTGCCCTGCAGTCGCCCGCGAACTGTCAGGTTTTGTACGGCTCAATGGTGGGGACCGCCACCGACCCGAGCGGCGCAGTAATTCCCGGCGCCACGGTCACGGCAACTTCCACTGGAACGGGGCAGACCCGGAGCGACACAACCGACGCGAACGGTCGATACAACCTCACCAATCTTCTGCCTGGCTCATACAAGCTGAGCGTAGTTGCCAAGGGGTTCCAGACGCTGCAACAGGCCGGCATCACTATCACTCCGAATACGCTTCAACGTGTCGATGTCCAGCTACAGGTGGGCGCCGCGACCCAGCAGGTAAACGTCTCGGCAGAAGCCGTCCAACTGCAGACCGATAAGGCCGATACGCATACTGAGATCACATCGAAGGCTGTAGTTGATATGCCGTTAGGCGGGAATCGGAATTATCAGACACTGATCAATCTGGCGCCGGGCACAGCTCCCTCGAGCTTTTACAATTCTCAAACCGATGTTCCCGCGCGGCCGCTGAACACCCACGTCAACGGCGCGGCCGGGCAGACCAACATCACGAAGATTGACGGAGCGGAAAGCATCAACGTCTGGCTGCCGCAATACACCGGTTATGTAGCGCCAGCCGAGACAGTTGACGTCGTTAACATTACGACCAGCGCGGCCGATGCCGACCAGGGCCTGGCTGGCGCATCATCGATTACGCTTGTCACGAAATCCGGGACCAACAACCTACATGGAAGCGCGTTTATATTCCACAACGATCAGCATCTCAATGCAAGGAACTACTTCCTGCAGCCGGGTACGGACAAGCCGGTCGGCATTTACAACAACTATGGCGCCACCCTCGGCGGCCCCATCAAAAAGGACAAGCTCTTCTACTTCGTTAGCTTTGACGGAACCACGCAGAAGACCAGCGCCAACGGCCTCTATACTGTACCGACAGCGGATCAGCGGGCCGGAGATTTTTCGGCTTACGATACTCCGATCTACAACCCGTTTCCGTTAAGCGGCAACGCGGACGGAACGGGACGAAGTCTGTTTGCAGGCGGCAAGATTCCCACCTCTCTTGTCAGCCCACAGGCTTTGGCTATTCAGAGCTATTTTCCAGCTCCAAACCTTCCAGGAACTGTCAACAACTACGCCGCCGCGGCTAGCCCCGCAGTCAACCGTTTCCAATACGACGCGAAGGTCAACTGGAATCGAACCGACAAACATACGATTTTTGTGAAATACGACAACATGTTTGCCACGTCGGGCGGAGTTGGCATCTTTGGTGACGCCGGCGGACCCGCGCCGGGTTCCGACCCCGGCAGCGGACGCACCAGTGTACAGGTAGCCTCCATCGGGCATACGTATGTCTTTTCGCCGACCTTGGTGCTGGACGGAAACGTCGGTTACCAGCGCATGAACCAAGACGTTCTGGGAACTGACTTCGGAAAAAATTATTCAAGCACCCTTGGCATTCCGGGTTTGAATGGCCCCGATATTCGCGATAGTGGATTCCCCGATATCAGTTTTGGATCGTCCTTTTATAGCAGTGGGGCGGATGGCCTCACTTTCGGTGTACCGAGCTGGATGCCACTGTACCGGACAGATGAAACCTATACCACAAATCATTCTTTGGCGTGGACTAAGGGCGCTCACGAAGTGCGCTTCGGCTTCGACATGGTTCGTCACCATCTGAACCACTGGCAGCCAGAGTTGAGCCCGGGAGGTCCACGAGGTTTGTTTGATTTCAATGGATCGATTACCACTTCAAATAGCCCAACTGCTCCTGCGGCGAACCAATTTAACTCCTATGCCCAGTTCCTCCTAGGGCTTTCCGACAATACGCAAAAGGGCGAGCAGTACATTCTGATGACGGGCCGTGAGTGGCAGTTCGGCTGGTTTGTTCAGGATCGCTGGCAGGTATCGAAGAAGCTAACCGTATCGGCTGGGTTACGCTACGAACTGTATCCCTTAATGACCCGCTGCTGCGGAAAGGGCATTGAGCGTTATGATCCAACCACCAACGATGTGTACATGGGCGGTCGCGGCGATATACCGGAAGATGCCGGCATTAGCGTCAGCCACAAACTGTTCGCGCCGCGGGTCGGTATCGCGTATCGAATCGATGAAAAAACTGTCGTACGCGCAGGCTATGGTTTGAACTTTGATCCCCTGGCATATTCACGGCCTCTGCGTGGTTTTTACCCGCTCACGATCAACAACAACTACACCGCCGCGAATAGCTTCTCGGTAGCAAATCTTGGGAACGCGAATACATTCGTACCCGCCACGTTGGCCAACGGGATTCCTCCGGTGGTCGGCCCCGATCTGTCGACGGGCATTGTGCCCCTGGATCCGACCGCGAGCGAACGCAGCCCCAACAGTTTCATCCATCGCGGCTACGTGCAGTCGTGGAACTTTACGCTCGAACGGCAGCTTCCGGGCCAGGTTGTGTTATCAGCAGGTTATGTGGCCCAGCATACGGTGCATCAACTGGCGGATTACGACATTAATACCGGCTTCCCAGGTTCGGGCACGGCGCTTCTACCGCAGGCCAATATCGGTCGGACTGTTCCAACCGACATGTGGGATGGGTATCTGAGCTCTGAGTACAACTCGCTGCAGGTCTCGTTCAACAAGCAGTTCTCGAATGGCTTGATGTTGAAGGGTGCTTATACGTGGTCGCACGCCATAGATTATGCCGACGATGATGGTTGGCAAGGCGTGGACTGGTATTATGCGCCTGATTTCCAGCGCAACCGTGCTTCGGCCGGATTCGACCATCGCCACGTGTTTACACTCGGCTGGGTGTACGAACTTCCGTTCGGACCTGGCAAAAAGTACGTGAGCACCGGCATTGCTTCGAAAATCCTGGGTGGTTGGCAGTTCAGCGGAATCGAGAATTGCTACACAGGCGCGCCCATGTATATCTACGCCAGTGGTACTTCCCTCAATGCGCCTGACAATACTCAAACAGCTAATCAGGTCATGACGAGTGTTCCGTTTATCGGAGGTGCCGGTCCGGGCGCGTTCTACTACAATCCGGCAGCTTTTGCCCCGGTCACGACGCAGACGTTCGGCAATACTGGACGTAACACCTTGGCAGGACCGGGAGTTTGGAATACCGATATGAGTATTTCGCGCACATTCCCGATACGGGAGAACCTGAAGTTTGAGTTCCGGACGGAGTTCTACAACCTGCCAAATACATCGCACTTCAATGCTCCTGACAACACGGTGAACGATTCGAACTTCATGCAGATTACGAGTTCCTTCGGCGAGCGCAACATACGCTTTGCCGGACGGTTCAGTTGGTAAATAAGGAGTAGTGCGCGGGTTCAATCAAGCCATCGGGCGGCTGCTGGGCGCAGCCGCCCTTTTCGTTTATGGGGCGACTGCACAGACTGACGATCTAGCTTCCGAATCGCACAAAGCGAAAGAGCTGATGGCGCAGGGCCGATACGAAGAAGCGATTCCTATCTACGAATCGCTGGTTAAGGCTTTGCCCGGAAACCCTGGATTAGTCCTGAATTTAGGCTTAGCAGAAGAAATGGCGGGACATCCGGCGGAAGCCGTTCCGCACTTCGAAGCTGTGCTCAAGGTGCAGCCGGAGAGTGTTCCGGCACTCACCAGCCTCGCCATGGCTCGACTGCAACTTCACCAACCGGGTCGTGCAATACCACCTTTAGAGAAACTGCTTCGTCTGCGCCCCGACGATGTTGCGGCGCGGGGAATGCTCGCGGGAGCACAGATGAGCCAGGATCAATTCGGTGAAGCGGCTGAGCAGTATCAGAAGCTGACCAAAACCGATCCATCCGATCCAAAGGGTTGGTATGGATTGGGCAAGGCATACGAGTCCCTTGCCGGTCGCTATTTCGACAAGCTGTCTAAGGCTGCGCCCGAATCGCCCTACGTGGCGGTGCTCATCGCGGATTCGCGGGTACAACGCCAGCAGTATCGGAGCGCTTTCTTTTTTTACCATCAAGCGGAGGCGAAGCTGCCTGACCTGCTTGGGCTTCACGCCGGCCTGGCAAGGGTGTATCACAAGACCGGCCACGATGATTGGGCTGCAGCGGAGGAACAAAAAGAGCAGGAGCGTCCCGCCAAAACTTGCACACCGCAAACAGCCGAGTGCGAATTTCTAAAAGGAAATTTCTTAGACGCTTCGAAAGTTGGAGCATCCGGCACAACGCCGGACGCGCTGTTCTGGGCCACAAAGGCCTATAACCAACTGGCGCTCAAAGCCTTCGATCACTTGGGATCTCTGCCCGACTCTGTCGAGATCCACGCCTTAAAAGCCCAGATCCTGCGGGATCACGGGCAAGATCTCGAAGCGGCGAATGAGTGGCGGGTCGCGTTGAAACTGAATCCCGGCGACCTGCGTCTGGAGCATGAACTGGTAAAGGCGCTGTTTCTTGGGAAGGATTATCGTTCCGCGATACCCCTCGCCGAGAAACTGCTCAGTCAGGAGCCCGGTTCGCCCGACCTCAATTTCATCATTGGCGACAGCTTGCGGCAGACACAGCAGCCCGAAAAGGCGATTCCATACCTGGAGTCTGCCTTACGAGGTCAACCCGACATGCTGGCGGCGGACGCGGCGCTTGGAATGTCGCTAGCGCTATTGGACCGAAGTACGGAGGCGGTGCCGCATCTGCAACGAGCACTCACATTGGACAACGACGGCAGCCTGCACTACAATTTGGCGCGCGCCTACC
>DATBHS010000105.1:0-30940 GCA_036557345.1 Bryobacteraceae bacterium | reverse complement strand
GACGATCCTTGTGCTCGACGACGGCTCTGTCAGGATGAAGACGTGGACGGAGCAAGATAACAGGCTTCTCGCGAGGATCAAGTACGCTCGCCAGAATGGTGTGCCACTCGTCGAGTTCGATGAAGCCTCGCAATCGCCGGTCCCTGCGCTTTGGTAGGCCGGTGGGGCGCTGGAAATTGGTCCGGTTCCGAAGCAGGGATCTTGCGTACTATGCGCTCCGGCCTTGCTCTTCAGATAAACCAAGGCAAGCGCTTCCTAATTTATGCAGTGTTTTCGGACGCGACACCATCGGCAATGGCGCGCATCTTTCAAGCTTATCGATGCGATTACGCGATGCTTCTGGATATGAATGCTCTTGCACACATACCTTGCGCTATACCGGCGTTCACGATCGCAAGTGCTCGTGGATCACCTCATCAAAAGCATGAGCACTTTGGATAAGTCCGCTTCCGGGCAAATCATCCCGAGGTTTCTGGGATACGCCGATAATCGGGATTTTTTTTTATGTGATCCGGCGCGAGAGCGGGGTCAAACCATGAGAATCTCCCAGGCGGGGGTGTTGGGAGCGATCACTCTGGCATGCTTGGCACTGTTCGGCCACAATTCCTCTTTTCAAGAACAAAACGAGGCGTTATTCCGGGAATTGCAGGGCGTCCATGCATTGTCCGATGCGCAGATGAGCGCTATCCGGAAAATATTCGCCCGGTCCGGCTATATCGGACAAGGTAATCCGGCGATTGCGCGGCATCCGATGACGCGGGAAGAGGCACAGGTCAAGCTGAATCGGCTGGGAATCAGCTATGCGAACCCGCGGTTTGAGAGAATTTGTGGAGCCAAATACGTGGCGCCGCTGTATAACCTTGCTACCCAGCGGCCAGAAGATGCGAAGGCTTGCATCGACCAGTTCGAATTCCCTGATATCCCCACCGCCTATCCTGTGGTCTGGGTGAAGGCCCGCGAAGCTGCCGAGATTTGCTGGGCCATGTAGAAACGCCTCTGCGACGCCCATGAATGGGAAGGCGCCTGCGCGGGAACCCTTCAGCCTCCCGACTATGAGTGGAACGTGGTCAAGGGTCTGAGCCCTGGCGCCGCCATTGAGCGGATGCGGATAGCACACAACAACGCTGATGGCACCCATAAGACCTGGAGCTGTGGCCCAGCGTATCGGACGGGAGTTTGTGCCACTTCCAGTCAGAAGACGCCAGGGTGCAATGGAGGAAGTTGGACCGCCTGCGGCCAATACTTTCCAGATGGAGCCTTTCCCGATTGCCACAGCGCCCATCAGGTCTACGATCTGAACGGCAATGCAGCGGAACATATGAATTTGCCTCTTAATGAGCGCCAGATGGCAAGCCGCGGTAGTCGCGAGCTAGGGTATACGGAGATGAAGGGCAGCTGGTTCGTCTTCGACACGATTCGAGCGCATGAGGATTGGTGCCGGTGGCGCGCACCGTTTTGGCATGGCAGTCGCGTCCTGGATGAACACAGTCACGCGAACTATCATCTAGGCTTCCGCTGCTGCAAGACTATCGAATAGCACGTCTTGAGGCAGTGAAGTTTAGACATTCCTGATATGCGTGGCTTGCCAATGAGTGCGTGTTTCACGCACATCTCTGCGTCATTTTGCTCAAAACGACCAATCAGCAGATGCAGATTGTATCTCTCGCGCTTTCGGCGTGGGGCTGCCGACGGGGCATGACGGGCTCCGATCTGGCAGGGTGATTGCCACGGCAAGTCTTGGGAGGGCAACGCCATGCCGGCAATCAAGATGGAAGACGTCGCATCACAGCCGGAAATAGCGAAAGAACTGACCGAGCAATTTAACGATCTGACCGAGCGTGTCCGGGACCGGGCATACGAATTGTTCGAAAAGCGACGCGGTAAACACGGAACAGACTTGGAGGATTGGCTTCGGGCCGAGGCGGAGCTTCTCTTTCCCGCGAAATTCGAAGTAATCCACGAGGTGGGAAGCTACCACGTCTCGATGTCCCTGCCAGGGTTTGCAGCGCAGGATCTCAAGATTTACACCCTGCAAAAATGGTCTTATTATCAAGGGAAACGTACCAGACTGGTGCTCTGAAACGAATGGCGGCTCTCGAGAGGTAGCTCGCTGTGCGTTCTTCTGGTGGCCGCTGCCACCCGGTGCCAGGCGCGAAGGCATCACTGCCGAGCTGAAGCACAACCGCGTGCTAGTGAGGATCCCCACAATTGAGAATGCCGAGTCGGCTGCGCGCCCAAGTGGCGAGACACTGCCGGTAACGCAGAGGGCCGCCGCTTGAGCGTACGATGGTCATCCGCCGAAGGCTCACCTTATCCGCTGGGCGCAATCTGGATCGACGAAGAGCAAGCCTTTAATTTCTCCATTTACTCGAGTTCTGCTTGGCGTGCCCGCCTGCTTTTGTTTAGTGCAGAGGACTGGCTGAACCCGGCTTTCACTTATGAGTTCGACATTCGTCGAAACAAAACAGGGCCGGTTTGGCACGCTCGCGTTGGCTGGGATCTACTTCCAGGAGCCCGCTACTATGCCTACTCCATAGACGGTCCCTCTAGAGCGTTCCGGCCGCATAGGTTGCTTCTTGACCCGTACGCGAAAGCGATCTTCTTTCCGCCCACGTTCGATCGCGCTGCCGCGTACGGCGAGGAGAGTAATGCCGGTAAGGCGCCGCTTGGAATTCTGCCGCTTCCTGAGCCTCCATTTGATTGGGGTGAGGATCGGCCGCCACGTCACGATAACGACTTGATTCTTTACGAACTGCAGGTGCGCGGCTTCACCATGAATCCGAATTCCGGGATCGCCGCCCCGAAGCGCGGCACATTCCAAGGAATTGTCGAGAAAATCCCGCATTTGAAGGAGCTAGGGATTACGGCCGTGGAGTTGATGCCGGTATTTGAATTCGACCAAACCGAACCTAATTACTGGGGCTATATGCCCTTGAACTTCTTTGCGCCACACCATGAATTCTCTTCCGATTCATCACCCGGGCGCCAGGTGGTCGAGTTCAAATCCATGGTCAAAGCCCTGCACGCGGCTGATATCGAAGTCATCCTGGATGTGGTTTACAACCACACGGGCGAAGGCGATGAACTGGGTCCCATCTTCAGCTTCAAAGGTATCGATTGCTGGAGTTATTACATTTCGTCGGGCGACCCCCGGCATCCTTACGCCGATTTCTCGGGAACCGGAAACACGTTCAACTGCGCCAACCGCGCTGTCCGGCAATTGATTGTGGACAGCCTGCGGTACTGGGTCCACGAGATGCACGTAGATGGCTTCCGCTTCGATCTGGCATCAGTCTTTTCGCGCAAGCCGGCCGGGTCGATCGATTTTTCGGATCCACCGATCTTTGGGGATATCGCCGAACATCCGGATCTCGAGAAAGTTCGCCTCATTGCGGAGCCCTGGGAAGGAAATCCCAAGTACCCGAACTACGAGCTGGGTGAGGGCCGGACCAAGCCGCACTTCCCCGGCAATGGATGGCGGCAATGGAATGATGTTTTTCGAACCACGGTGCGCCACTTTATCAAAAGCGATCCAGGCACGCTCGGCGATTTCGTCACCCGGCTCTATGGCAGCGCCGATCTGTTTCCTGACTCGCTCGAGGAATCCTGCCGCCCTTATCAGAGTGTCAATTACGTAGACTCTCATGATGGCCTCACACTCTATGACCTCGTCTCTTACACGACTCTGGAGAGCTGGAATTGTGGCGAGCGCGACGGCGATGCCGGCATCGACACCGAAGTCATGCGGCTGCGTAAACGGCAGGTCAAGAACTTCTGCTGCGCGCTGATGCTTTCGAACGGCACACCGATGTTCCGCGCTGGCGACGAATTTCTTCGAACTCAGTATGGCAACGAAAATCCTTACAATGTCGACGGTCCTCTCACTTGGATTGACTGGAGCCGCCTGGATGCCCACCGGAATATTTTCCGTTTTTTCTCGAAGATGGTTGGCTTTCGAAAAGCGCATCCCTCAATTGGGCGCTCCACCTTTTGGCGCGAGGACGTTCGTTGGTACGGTGTCGAAGCCGGGATTGACTTCTCCCGGGACTCTCATGCTTTTGCGTTTTGTCTGCACGGGGCCTCGCAAGGCGACAAAAATATATACGCGATGATCAATACATATTGGGAGCCCTTACAGTTCAATATTCAGGAGTGGAGCAACTGGACACGCATCGTCGACACGTTTGCGCAACCACCGGACGATTTCATCGACGAGCGTGACGCACCGATTTTTGTGAAGCGTTCGTATGGAGTCGGGCCACGCTCGATCGCGGTTTTCGTCAGCGCTTAAACTATCCCTCATTCCCATTGGGCGCGGCCAGCGGGCGCTGATCCTGGGCGACGGGCCAACCGGCAAAACTGCGATTGCTGTCGATATCATCGCTAATCAGAAAAATAAGGACGTGATTTGCGTCTACTGTGCAATCGGCCAGCGCAGTGCCTCCGTTGCCGCGTGTCATTAGCGCGCTCGATGAGAAGCGGGCTCTCGGTTACAGGGTGGTGGTGGCGGAAGCAAATGAAGCGCCCGGCGTTCTATATGTCGCGCCGTACGCTGCCACAGCGATTGCCGAGTTTTTTCGGGACCGCGGCCAGCACGCCCTCGTCGTTTATGACGACCTCACGAGCCACGCTTGCGCCTATCGTTCTATTTCACTTCTGCTGCGCCGGCCGCCGGGTCGGGAGGTGTTTCCGGGTGATATTTTCTATCTGCATTCGCGCCTGCTCGAACGGGCCACGGAGCTCGTCCCAGAGCCCGACCAAAATGATCCCGCAGGTTATGCCTGTTGAGACCGAAACGCTTGCGGCGCTCCTTCGCGAGTACATGTTGGTATCTCTGTTCCGAGCCTGTGCCGAATCGCTTGCTAGCGAAAGTGCAAGCCGCCTGGCGGCGATGCAGGCAGCCGAACGGAAAATCGGTGATCTGATCGACCAGCTGCGGTTGGAATTCAACCAGTCCCGGCAAAATGCGATTGACGAGGAGTTATTTGACGTGATAGCTGGCTACGAAGCGCTTTCGCATGCTTCCTAATGAGGCACGGAAACAACTTTGTCAGCATGCAAGCCTCCTGACAAGCAGCTTTATCGTTCCGAGTTGCTGTGCCTGCGTCTTTTCACCCACGGTTTCGCCCGGCCTGGGTCTGCTCACCCAATTAGAAACCGGCGATCTTGAATAACAAATGAGGAATCCTGGCGTCAAAGAATGGCAGCGCGGATGCATTTAATGAGGCTGCGGTGAGCTCCATAGCCGAGGGCTGGAGTTCGCAGCAAAGAAAGGAACTTCAATGGCAGAAACGAAAATGGTCAAAGGCACATCCGAGCGTCCTGTGCGCAGCTGGCCTGAATCCGGCTTCTTTGGTCCGCGCGGTCTGTTTGGCCCGATGATTCCGTTTGGAGACGTATTTGGGATAAATCCATTCGCTCTAATGCGAGAGTTCACCAGGGAGATGGATCGCGCTTTCTCTACGTCCTGGGGAGGTGAACTCCCATCGCAAGGCTGGATGCCCGCACTCGAGGTAAAGGAAGTGAACGGCAATCTCGTGGTCACGGCAGAATTGCCGGGCATCAAGACTGAAGACCTAAAGGTCGAGGTCACAGATGACGCGTTAACGATTCAGGGCGAGCGGAAACAGGAGAAGAAGGAAGAAAAAGAGGGGGTCTATCGTTCCGAACGTAGCTACGGCCGGTTCTACCGGTCGATCCCACTGCCCGATGGCGCAAAGACGGAGCAGATCAAGGCGCAAATGAACGACGGCATCCTCGAGATCAAAGTGCCCGTGCAAGAAACCAAGCAAAAAAGCCGGCAGATTCCAGTGAGTGAGAGTGGGGGCACAAAGGACCAAGAGAAGAAGACGACTGCCGCTTGAGGCGACTGCACGTCTATTCTGTGTTGCTCAATCTCCTCCGAACCGGGGCGGGCTCGCGAGCGCCCCGTTCTTCCGCAAGAGCCGAATGCCACAAAAAAGACGAGCGCCTGTTAGGAGAAAACGAATGTTGCCCTTCTTAGATCGAATCGAAGCGGGCCGCCTCCTTGCCTCAAAACTTGAGAGCTATGAGGGGAGAGCGGATGTTGTCGTTGTGGGGTTGCCACGCGGAGGGGTTTCCGTCGCCTTCGAGATAGCCAGACGTCTGCGCGCGCCGCTTGATGTCATTGTGGTGCGAAAACTCGGAGTGCCCTGGCAACCGGAGCTGGCGATGGGAGCCGTGGCCAGTGGCGGTGTTCGGATCCTCGATCGCGACCTCATCCGTTCTCTCAATTTATCGAGTTATTACGTCTACGGCCTGATCGCCAAAGAAGAAAGAGAGATCGAACGACGGGAGGCGCTCTTTCGCAATGGTTATCCCGCGCCAGCTCTCTCTGGGCGCAGAGTCATTCTTGTCGATGATGGCGCGGCGACGGGTTCCACGATGCTCGCTGCTGCCGAGGCTATCCGGCAACAACATCCCAAGGAAATCGTGATCGCGGTCCCCGTCGCTTCCCGCGAAGCCTGTAGGACCTTTCATGCCGAAGTGGACAAATGCATCTGCCTGGCGACGCCGGAACCCTTTTACTCAGTGGGCCAATGGTACGAGTCGTTTCCCCAGGTGGCAGATGAAGAGGTGCAAGTTCTTCTCTCGCGAGCGCGGTTTGACGACGCCGAAAAGGAATCTCTCGTGCAGTCTTCTCGAGGAGACTGACACCCGGGGACGAGAGGCGAGTTTTCATCCCACGGCGGCTGGCCGTGCCAATTCCATTATCGCCGCGTTGAACTTGGCGGGTTCTTCAAAAGGTGGCTCGTGGGCCGACTCCTCGAACCATATAAGCCTCTTCGATGGCGCGGTCAGCATGTCGAAATACGCGACGCTGATCTCCGGAGCAATCACATGGTCGTGGCGACCGATAAAAAACAACGCCGGCATTTGAAGCACATGCGCAGCTTTCACGAGATTAAGCTGTGAGACCTCATCCCACATCGTGTAAGTGGAAAAAAGCGTGCCGCATAGGATATTGGGCAGATCGAAGATCGAGGATTCTGGTCCGCTAATAATGATTCGCGAAACCCTCCACATCGACATGCCGCGCACCATGCCGACAAAGCGTGTCAGCCACTTGCGCTGCACCATCACTCTCCGGGCGGTGTACGGCGGCGGGCCGATAGCGCGAAGTTCCCGAAGAGCCTTCCGGTTGCCGCGGCGCTCCGCTTCGGCGAGCGTGAAGTTGTAACAAATAACCTCACTCGCCAGCCAATCGCCAACCTGCCCGGCGCCGACATACACCGCAACCTTCTCTGGGGAGTGCACGGCATAGAGGATGCCGAGCGCTGAGCCCCAAGAGTGGCCATAGATGGCGACCCTGTCCTTCCCGAACCGCTTGCGCATCGCATCAACCAGCTCGTCGAGATCCGCGATGAACCGCTCAATCGTCATGGAGGATGGTGGAATTTTACGCTGAAACGATTTGTCCGTGCCGCGTTGGTCCCAATAGACGACGGTGAAAGACTTCTCGAGCGCCGCATTGAAAAATCGGAAAAAGCGCATCTCCGGGAAGCCGGGTCCGCCATGCAGGAGGATCAGCACTGGATTGACGACGCTCTCGCCACGGATCATCACCCATTGGTCGAGCCCACCCAAGCGGAGATAAGCGATCTCTGCGATGCTGCCCGGGAGGATCTCGCCCGTTTGTCCGCGAAAAGGCGGCGTCTTTCCTAAATGTTTCATAGCGATATTCCTTGGGGCAAGGACATCACGATACCGACGATAACCGTTTGAACCGCAATCAAATCGGTCGTGTCTTGGATGGGCAATTGGTCAGACACTTGATGAAATTGGGCAAACGACGTGCCAAATACACTTTAGAGCAGTGTTCATAACGAACAGACACTTGATATAAGAATGCGGAAGATGCTCATAATTTGCTTTGGGACTGAGCCAGTTCGCTAAACGCCGTGCTCGACAACGAAGGCTGTGCCAGAAGGCACCGGGGTTAGGACTTCGATTACCAAACACCTGGTTGAACAGCATGGCGACCCATTGTGGCTTGAAAGTGAGCCCGGAACCGGCAGCCGCCGCTTTTCCTTTGCGCTGTCGCCGCTGTAAATCCTCGCTGGCAGGATGCTGACACGCGGATCACGGCATCTCTTGCGCTTTCTCGCGCAGGTCCGGGGCTGAAACACTCAGTGGAAGCTAACCCCAGTTCTGAAATCTGCGAAGAACGTGAGCCAAATACGAAATTTCTTGCATTTAAAGCTCGTCCAAAAACTTCCTGCTGCGGCCGGATTATTGGGAGGCATCTTGCCCTTCAGTTTGGGTGAAGCTAGACATCGCGACTCATGCACCTCTTTTGCGCTGTTTGGTCGGAGTCATCTTCAGCGTTGCATTCCCACCCATTCTTCTGAACGCCGCAGAGCCTGCCGTTCCAATTCTTGTGTGTCACCGGTTTGGCCCGGTCCGCACGGACTCGATGACCGTTACGACCGGCCACTTCAAAGAGCAGTTGGACCTGCTCTGTAGGAATCACGATTCTAAACTCTTATGCCATCCTGGTCGCACATGGGCGGCCAAATGGGTAGGGCAAGTGCGGCAGTATCGGACGGCCAGATGATTGCTTCTGAACGTTGGGAGAAGAAATGAAGCCCAAGCCAAATCAAACTGCCTCTGATAACACGGGGATCACTGCCGAAATCGACGATCCTGAAAGCGGTGCAGAAAACAAGTGGAGCGATGGATCGGGCGATTCTCCAATTGCACACACCGTTCAGTTTCCCGTTGTGTGCATCGGGCTGTCGGCGGGCGGGATTGCTCCATTACAGATGCTGTTTCGAGCGTTGAATCCCAACACGGGTATGGCCTTCGTAGTGATTCATCATTTGCGCCAAGAACATCCTACCCTGTTACCTGTCATCCTATCGAGCTGCACTTCGATGCCCGTGCAACTGGCGAAGCCATATATTGCGATACAGCCGAACCACGTGTACGTAATTCCCTCCGGAAAGGAGATAATCTTGACGGACGGAGCGTTTGCCGTGCATGCCCGGAGCAAGCTGCGTGGCTGGGCAAATGTGGTTAGCGTTTTCCTGAATTCTTTGACGGAGAGCCGGCATGGAGGAATTGCCGTGATTCTATCTGGCATGGATGCCGACGGAGCGCAGGCGTTGAAGGCCTTCAAGCAGCGTGGCGGAATCGTTATCGCCCAAGAGCCGGATACTGCTTCGAGCCGCGAGATGCCGTCGGCGGCGATCAAAACCGGAGTGGTGGATTATATTTTGGAGCCGGAGGCGATTGCTGGACAGCTTGAACGGATTGCGGGAGAGCCCAAATCAAGCTAATTGCCATCGAAGCTACTCCGCAGTGAGCCCGAAACAGCCGCCGCTTGGCGGCCAGTCTCTGAATTGGCGGATACATAAGGCGTCGCCAATGTGCGCCGGCAGCGCTCCTTCGCCCCACGCCCCCGCCTCGATGATTCTGAACTATGTTTTCTTCTCCCTCCAAGGCAGCGAACGGCTGGAAGGAGCGTTCAAGACTTTGTTCCGGCGATTTTGGGACTGTTATCTCGAAAAGATCGGAGATCGGGAGATGCTTCAGGTCGTAGCGCCGTTCTTCGATTTTCGAACTTTGGTTATGGCGAGTCCCGTTTGGTATCCCAGCCTGCCGGATGGTGTGCGCTCGCAACTTTTGGCATTTCTATTTGGAGTGCTGGACGAAGAGGTTTTCGATCCTGCTCAGGTGAATCGATACTGTGGCACTTAATAATCGACCGGCTTTTGCTGTGTGGATCACCGGACTCCCTGCTTCCGGAAAATCTACCCTGGCAGCTGCCGTGAAAGCGCAGCTTGCAGCGCGCGGCGTGGACGTGGCCGTGTTGGAATCCGATGAACTGCGAAAGATATTCACTCCGGAGCCGCATTATGACGAAAGAGAACGAGATGCCTTCTACCGGCAGATGGTGTACATCGGCGTCCTGCTCACAAGTCATGGCGTGACGGTACTATTCGATGCAACTGCGAATCGACGGGCGTATCGTCAGATGGCCCGCGGGCAAATCCCTCGATTTCTGGAAGTGTATGTAGACACACCTCTCGAGACGTGCCTCGCCCGAGATCCGAAGGGGATCTATCGTCAAGCTCGGGGCGGCGAAGCACCTAGTTATTCCTGGAGATCGCGAAAGCCCCGAAGCAGCAGCCACGAGGCTAATCGGCAAACTGATCGAAAGAGAATATTTGTAGTTCGGTGGGCTGCCGCCGATGGCTCTCCACGGACTGCACGCGCCCAGCGGTCGCGGAAACGTCCCGGTTCGCGACCAACTTTCATCCGCGGCATGGCCACCGCGGCTAGCGGCTAATCGTGAAGTGTGAGAACAGCGCTATGCTTCACCATGATCTCGTCAATTTCGGCACGCGTGAGCGTCTCCTTCCGCATGAGTGCCTCCGCAACCGCGCGCAATTCCTCCTGCTTCCCGGCAAGGATCGCGTGGACCTGGCGATGAATCTGATTGATCATTCGCTGTGCTTCTTCGTCGATTTTTTGTGCGGTGCGCTCGCTGTAATTGCGCTCCTCACCCGCTAGCACATTCGGAAGAAAGCCAGATGTTGAGGGATGCCCATACGTCAACTGGCCGAGATGTTCGCTCATGCCGAATCGCATCACCATCTGACGCACCAGCTCGGAAGCCTTTTCCAGATCGTCAGACGCACCCGTCGAGATCACGCCATGATAGATGATCTCCTCTGCCGCCCGCCCTCCAAGCATCACGGCGACCCGGTCTTCCAATTCGGGTTGAGTCATCAGGAATCGCTCATGGGTTGGCAATTGCAGCGTATATCCGAGTGCACTGACGGAACGAGGAATGATGGAGATGCGATGGACTGGGTCTGCATGTTCAACCGAGAGTGCTACGAGAGCATGGCCGGTTTCATGATAAGCAACTCGCTGCTTCTCCTCTTCGCTCATGACGCGTGTACGCCTCTCCAGGCCGAGCATCACGCGATCGATCGCTTCCTCGAGATCGCGCATTTGCACCTCGTCGGCACCGCGTCTCGCGGCCAGCAGCGCAGCTTCGTTAATGATATTCGCCAAGTCTGAGCCCACCATCCCCGGGGTCCGCGCAGCAATCGTTGCGAGATCAGCCCCAGTGTTCAGCTTTACATTCCGGGCATGAAGCGTGAGAATCTGTTTCCGCCTCACCAGGTCTGGGCGGTCGATCACCACCTGCCGGTCAAAGCGGCCTGGCCGGACCAATGCGGCATCCAACACTTCCGGCGCGTTCGTAGCCGCCATAATGATCACCCCTTTGGAGGTGTCGAATCCATCCATTTCGACCAGCAGCTGGTTTAGCGTCTGCTCCCGTTCGTCATTGCTGCCAGTAAGGGCGCGATGCGCGGAGCGAGACTTCCCGATAGCATCGAGTTCATCGATGAAGACAATGCATGGAGCTTTCGCTTTCGCCTGCTCGAAAAGGTCTCTTACGCGCGCGGCTCCCACGCCCACAAACATCTCGACGAAGTCCGAGCCGGAAATGGAGAAGAATGCCACACCGGCCTCACCTGCCACCGCTTTGGCAAGCAGTGTTTTTCCAGTGCCGGGCGGACCTACCAGCAATACGCCCCGTGGGATCCGCCCGCCGAGGCGCTGATACTTTTCCGGCGTTTTGAGAAAATCGATGATTTCTACCAGTTCTGCCTTCGCTTCATCCACCCCAGCAACGTCGTCGAAACTGATGTTCAGGCGTTTGGATTGGTCATAGATCTTCGCACGGTTCTTTCCGAAGGTCAGCGCTGCTGATTGCCGCAGGCGCCTGATTCCGCCGAAGTACATGCCGGCGAGCAGCAAGAGCGGAAGCACCCAAAGGAACAGGGTGCCGAGCCAGCCAGTCCCAGATTCGATGGATCCCGAAAACTTGATGTGCTGAGCATCCAGTTCCTTTACGAGCTCGGTATCGGGAATACCCGGCAGCCGGCTCGTCGAAATCAAACGCTCAGCAGCCGGCTGCTGCTTTGAGGCGCTTTTATCGGCTTTGAGCCTCCCTATCAGACTTCTATCTTTTATTTGCACTTCGGCAACGTGCCCGGCCCGCACTTCCGAAAGAAATTCACTGTAGGTAAGCTCGTGCGGATTGAGGGCCGGTTGAGAGCTCAGGATGACGTAGATCGAAACTGCCGCAACGAGAAGAGTGATCCACGGCCATGCCCCTCGGGCTCTTTGATCGTTTTTCATCGTCTCTTGAATTCCTCTTTGAACGGTGCGGACTTCTTCTTGGATTCTGTGCTGACATAAGCATGGGGCATTCCAAACCTGGAATGAGGCGTTTCGAAGTGGTGCGGGAATTGCTTCATTGGCTCATGAGAGAGATCACCTGCGTGAGTACTGTGCGAATTTTGCGCCAATTGGCTCAGTTGGCCGCGCGAGAGCGCACAGTTGGCCGCATGGCAGTTTTATATTTGTGGGCCGTGTGCCCTCACTAGGAGAATCGGGTAGGATGACGCAAACACCTTTCCGTATCCAACGGATCCTTTTCCCCACCGATTTCTCGAAATCGAGTGAATCTGCTGCGCCCCATGTCGCTGGATTGGCAAAGGCTGTAAACGCCACAGTAACGATCTTGAATCTCGTGCCATGGCTTTCTGGTTGGCACGGTAAATCAGAGCCCCACTTTACAGTCAGCGATGATGTATTGAGAAAGCTGGACCTCAATCAAAAAGCAACTGAAGCATCCTGTCTGAAAACGCTCGAAGCGTTGAAGAAGCGGCATTTCCAGGCGATGGAATGCGATCTCTGTGTCAAAACCGACGGTGTGGCGGAGTCCATCGTCGAATATGCGCAGGAGATCCAGGCGGATCTAATCATGATGCCAACGCGCGGGATGGGTCCCCCACGGCCATTTCTTATCGGCTCGGCGACCGCCAAAGTGCTGCACGATGCGCGCTGTGCTGTTTGGACCACTCCGCATCCGAGAGAGCTCGAGACATTTCGCTTCTACCGGCAAATCGTCTGCGCGATGGATTACCGCGTACTGTCACAAGATCTGCTGGCTCGTGCGTCGCAGGCGGCACACTTATTTCAGAGCCGCTTGAGCGTAATGACGGCGATTCCGTGTCCCGCGCCCCGTTCCGTTTCCTGTTCGGAGCGCCCTTCTGTGCGGTCGCTGAAGAGCGAAACTGTGTCAGCTTTACAGGATCTTCTCCAAGAACTTTCGATCAGCGCTCCTCTTCATGTCTTAGAGGGAACCGTGGGAGAAGGGATCCGGCAAGCCGTTGCGATGGAAGACGCGGATCTGGTTGTCATTGGCCGCGGGCACTTGGACGAGCCGTCGGGGCATTTGCGTACGCATGCCTACGAGATCATTTGGAATTCGCCCTGTCCTGTGTTGAGTCTGTAGCCCTGGATTTTCTGCAACGTGACGGCTGATTCGTAGACTTTATGGGAGCAGCTCTTGGCGCGGCACCCATTCCTTGCCCGCTTTGACATAGACTCGCTTCACTGCTGCCCAGGCGACGCGGTGTGCGATCTCCTCGCAGCGCGGATCGGCGGCATACTCCTGCTAGGCGTGATTGAAGGCTTCGCGGAAGATGTCCTGCGCGTGCTGGGGCAGGTGGCTCCGGACCGAAACTGGCAAGTCGTCATTATGTAAGTAGGGCATAACGCAAGGGCCAGCAGGTCATCTGCGATCTCCTGTAGCTCGAGAGTCCGGCGACCGTGCAGGATTGGATTCTACGCTCTTTGCTGACGGCAGTCGTGAGGCATCCCACCCGCCACCGAGTGCCTTAATCAATTGAACGGTAGCTATCATTTGTTGCGCACGCCCGCCGCTATAGCGCGCCGTGGCTTCTTTAAGGCTTCTGCGGGCCGACTCCACCGCGCCATCCTGCTTTTCGATTTCCTGTGGAAGCACTCGCAGAGACACCATGTTGTCTTCCACTTCCTGAAACGCTGCCAGCACGATCTGCCGGTAGTTCGCGACCGCTTGCTCGTAGGAAGCCCGATACTGCTGCACCGTGGCTCTGCGCAAACCGGCATCGAAAATGGTCTCGACGACACTGGGCCCCACAGACCAAACCAGCTCGACCAGGTCAGCCATTTCGTGAAGTTCAGACCGGCGAATCCGGTGGAAGCGCTCAACGTGATGTTGGGGAAGAATGCCGAGTTTGCCGCGCCGATTTGCTCATTGACTTGTGCGACCAGGCGTTCCGCTGCAGCGATATCTGGCCGACGCTCCAGGAGTGTCGAGGGAAGCTCGGCGGGAACCACCGGAGGATCAGCGGGCAATTCCTGCTTGGAGATCGAAAATGTCGAGGGGGATTGGCCCACTAGGACTGCAATGGAATGCTCGTACCGGGCGCGAACCGTTGCGAGGTTCAGATCCTGTGCTTCGGTTGCCTGCAATTGCGCCTCGGCTTGTGCGACCGCCTCATCCGTCCCGATTCCGGCGTGGTATTGCGCTTCTGCGAGGTGAACTGTATCGGCATAGGCCACTACGGTCGCATCCAGTAACTCCTGCAGCGCATCCTGGGTACGCAGGTGAAAATAGTCGACGGCGATCTCGGCCTGTGCCGTGAGGCGCACATTCTCAAGACCGGCTGCGCTCGCTTGCGCGGCAAAGGTATCGGCCGCAACCGTGTGGCGAACTCTTCCCCAGAGATCCGGCTCCCAAGCTGCATCAAAGGGCAGTGAATAGGTTGTAAATGTGACGCCGGCCGGGTACGGTCCGAACGTCGCTAGGCGCGACCTTGTAATGCCCGCTCCGCCTGTCACGGTAGGGAAATACTGGGCTCGCGCCTCTCTAACTAGCGCGCGTGCCGCAAGGAAACTCGCTGCTGCCTCGGCAATGTTTTGGTTGGCAAGGTTGGCCTTCTCCTCGAGCACATTCAACTGGAGATCATGAAACGCCTCCCACCATTTGCCCCGAAGAGCGGCATCCTTGGGTTCGGCTGGCTCCCAAACACCGCGATCTTCCGGGCCGAGTTCTTTGTACACAGGCGGCGTTTCGACGGGCGGCCTCACATACTTGGGGCCGACTGTGCACGAAGTGCTCAAAACGAGGGAGCAGAGAATTGGTCCCCCGCTCGAATTCGTCTCCTCATCTCGTTCACCGCACATTCCCGTGAATGTTACTGGCCGATGTAAACATCTACTAATTCACCCGGGTAAAGTTGCGCGTCCGCACATTTCGCGATCTTAAAAATGACGGGCAATACCCGGACATCCACGCGCTCGGTCCTTTGATTGGAGAGCTGTATCTTTGGGGACACGTAAGGTTGTACCCTTACGTAAGTCATCGGCAGCTTGACATTGGTGCCTCGTATCGACATCTGTGCCTTCATCTTTGAAGCAGGTGGGAGGCGGGGAACCAGGATCTCGTCGACATAGCATCTTACATTGAGGCGGGTTTGCGGGCTGCCTAGCACCAGTACTGGATTCATCGTTTGCGTGTAGCTTCCGTAAGCGCCTTGTGTGGATATAAAGCTGCCAACTGCTGTATTGATTGACAACACGATGCCGTCTCCCGGCGCTCTCAGGGTGTACTTGGCAAGAAGTGCGCTCGATGCGGCATACGATTTCAGCAGCGCCTGACACTGCCGTTCCTGATTCTTGATGTCGTAGCTCCAAGCTCCGGCTTTTGTGAGGTCGTACTGCCGTTGCGCGACCGCGAGATTTGCTTTGGCCACCTCGGCCGCGTTCCTCGCGCTGTCCAGGGCATCCCTGCTGACGGACCGCGGGTCGAATTCGGATGAGGCCAGCTGCTTTAATAAGGTGTCTTGGGCGGTCTTCAGCGCTGCCCGGCCGGAAGCGAGCTGAGCTTCGGTCACGTCCAGGTTTTCTTTTCTGGGCTGTGCCCGCAATTTCCCGAGTAACGAGAAGGCCGCTTCTGCCTGCGCGTGTTGTTGCTCGGCCATTGCCGCCTGAAATGGAGTCGTCGATTTTGAGAAGCGGCGCACCCTTCGACACTGGCTGACCTTCGCTAACGAGGATCTGTTCCACGGTGCCCGGCACTTCGGGATAAATGTTGATGTTTTCGCCGCTGCGCGCGCGGGTTCGCGCCTCGCCTTCTCCGAACCATTTTTGGAGACCGGTTGCCTGGATAGCGGGTTTTGCCATGTCACCCTCTGAAAATGTCGAAGGGCTCGATGCGGAGCACCTTGCGAATGCCCACATAACAGGAAACCGCGACAATGACAAGAACCATCGCGAACGTAAGTGCAAGATTGAAATAGCTCACCATGGCGAAGTAGTTTGGCAGCCTGAGCCGCGCGAGCCAGATCAGTAACATACACAAGCCGACTCCCAAGCCATAACCAGTAAGTGCCGTAGAGGTTGCCTGGAACAGGATCATCATCATCAGTTCGCGAGTCTTCGTGCCGATCGCTTTAAAGGCGCCGAATCGCTCGAGGTTCTCGAGAATGAATGTGTAGAACGTTTGGCCTGAGATGGACAGGCCAACGATGAAACTACTGACTGTCATGATGAGAAGATTGGTTCCCATGCCCGTTTGGTAGATATAAAACTTTGATGTACGACTTATGAATTCTTCTTTTGTCAGAGCTAGATAGCCGAGCGCCCCGACTTGCTCTCTGATTTGCCCCGCGTCGCTTGGACTATTGGGCTCGACTAGCACGTAAGAGATTGTGTAACGGGGATTAGGAATATATTGAATGGTTCTTTCAAAGGTTGTGTATAAGGTTGGAATTCCAAAAAGACTGGAAGTGGGCACTCTCGCAATGCCAACAATGACTCCACGATGATCATTCAGCTCGAGTTCCGAGCCGATGTGGGGATTTTCGAGCTTTGAAAATTCAGAATCGCGGACGACGATAAAACCGTTCTCCGCATAGATATCTTCAATCTTTCCTTCCATCAGTTCCGGCCGTCCTAACAGGCTTGTGTCATCCAATCCAATGACGGTGACTGCCTGATACGTGCCGTCTAAAAGCCTGACTAGAGCTCCACTGGAATACAACGGAACGGCGTACTTCACGCCTTTCATGCTTCGAACTGCGTCCAAAACGTAGTCCGGGATGCCAATCGAGTTGGCCGGCGTCTGCACCGCTGGATCTATGATCCACATGTTGGAGCCAATGTTGATGATCGTCGAAGAAGCGTGATGCAAAACGCCGATGAACATCGAAGTCGCGAACATCATCCCAAACGCGGCAAATGTAATCCCGATCAGTAATGCCGTGAGTTTCGCCTTGTCATTAACGAGCAGCTTGTAGGCGAGCCGTAGTATTCCCGTCAAGTACCCACACGCGGTTTTCCCTTATCTGAAGCTGATCGAGGGCAACCGGCGCCGCAGCCGCGCCGAGCCGGAATACGAGTTGCTCGATACCGGAGTATTTGACCAAGACCGGTACTTCGATATGTTCCTGGAATATGCCAGAGCAGCCCCGGATGACATTCTGATTCGAATTACTGCGGTCAATCGAGGCACCGAAATGGCCCGCCTCGATCTCTTACCCACGATCTGGTTCCGAAATACCTGGTCCTGGGGCTGGGACGCCCGAAAGCCTCAACCGAAACGAATACCGGATCGATTATCAGCCGGCAGAGTCTCGGACAGGGCTTTTTGGCGGCAACTCCAATTGGCGGGGGCCCGTCTGGTTCCCGATCAACTTCCTGATCATCGAGGCGCTTCAGAAGTTCCACTACTTCCTCGGCGATGAATTTCAGGTCGAGTGCCGGACCGGTTCTGGCCGCCGGATGGACTTGTGGGAGGTGAGTCTGGAGCTGCAGCGCCGGCTCACGCGGCTCTTTCTCCGGAACGATCAAGGGCGCAGGCCGCTTTACGGGACAACCGAGAAGTTCCAAACTGACCCGCACTGGCGCGATTATCTCTTGTTTTGCGAATACTTCCATGGCGAAGATGGGTGCGGCTTGGGTGCGAATCACCAGGGGTGGACAGCATTGGTCGCGAAATTGATCCAGCAGAGTTATCTCGCGCGAGAGCCGGGGCACATAGCGCAGGCCACGCTTGTTGCGTAAAGGAAAGAAGCATATCAGGGTGTCGCGCGCTCGATGGATTGAGGAATGACGAATGAAAAGGAGCATCACATGGCAACTTTAAAAGGAACGAGCGCTCATGAGAACTTGAAAGCGGCTTTCGCCAACGAAGCCCAGGCCAACCGGAGATACCTCTACTTCGCCCGTCAAGCCGATGTCGAGGGCTTTCCCGAGATTGCGGGGTCGTTTCGCGATACAGCGGAGGGCGAAGCCGGCCACGCGCACGGCTTTCTCGATCAGCTGCGCAAGGTGGGAGATCCGGTGACGGGTTTGCCCATCGGCACAACTACGGCGAATCTTGAGGCCGCGATTGCCAGGGAAACGTTCGAGTACACAACACTGTATCCGGAGATGGCCGCCACCGCTCGAGAGGAGGGATTCCCCGAGATCGCAGAGTGGTTGGAAAGACTGTCCAAGGCCGAGCGAAACCACGCCGAGCGGTTCCGGCGGGGAAAAGAGTCCGTCCAGGAGATGGAGAAAGAGCTACAGGTTCGCTGATCGTTGCCCGCTCACGCGACGTGCTGGGAGCTTCCGTCTGCGAGTTCAATCCCGCCGCTCGTCCGCCTGCGCCATATCGAATTCTGCTTGTTCGAACTCGGCGCGCGGCAGGTCAAACCGGCCACAGTCCGGACACGTAATTCCCACCATCTGTTTCGTGTCATCCAGAAAGTGCCAGCTCGCCTGTGCGCCGCAGCGCGGGCAAAGCGTCTCCGATGAATTTTGCTGCTCCTCATTCATAACTACCTCCTACTCGAACATCTTCAAACGTCGCATCACAGGCGGCACGCACCCGGGTCGCACTTGGCGAAGTGCTCGCGTTCCTCCGGTGTCTCTCCTATGCCGACTTCCAGCATCGTCTCCGATTTGGAGCCATAGCGAAAGACTGTCACTCCTTTGCAGCCGAGCCGGTAGGCGAGCAAGTAGGCGTCGGCCACCTCGCGCGGCGAAGCCTCGTTCGCCAGCTTGATCGTCTTCGATACCGCGTTGTCCACATGTTTCTGAAAAGCCGCCTGAACCCGGACATGCTGTTCCGGCGAAATCTCGAGCGCCGTCGCGAACAAGCGGTCGTCTTTGCTGCCGAGTTTCAACTGGCCGACCGCTGCGACCGATTGCAGTGCCTTCGCTGGATCCTGGCCGAGTTTCTCCAAATAGCGCAGCACAAGGGGACTGAGCTCCGCAAAAACCTGGCCGCCCAGCACACGCCGTCGGTAAGCCAACGCGAAAAGAGGCTCGATTCCGGAGCTGGTCCCCGCGATGATACTAAGGGTGCCAGTGGGGGCGATCGAAGTTTGCGTGGCGTTCCGGATACGCACGCCTGTGGCCTGATACGTACTGCTGCTCCAGTTGGGGAAGACTCCACGTTGTTCGGCAAGACCCATCGAGGCCAGTTGAGCCTCCCGTCCGATGAACGACATAAGGTCGTCGCCTAGCCGAACCGCCTCCTCACTTGCATAAGAGACGCCAAGAAGGATACAGAGGTCAGCGAAACCCATTACCCCAAGCCCGATCTTGCGATGCGCCAGCGTCACGCTCGCGATCGCCTCGAGCGGGAAATGGTTGACCGAGATCACGTCGTCGAGGAAGCGAACCGCGTCATGGATTTGTGTGCGGAGCCGCTCGTAATCGATGCGAGCGACCCCATGCTCGTGGCACACGAAATGAACCAGGTTGATCGAACCCAGATTGCAGGACTCGTAGGGCAGAAGCGGCAGCTCCCCGCAGGGATTCGTCGCTTCGATTCGTCCGCACGCCGGCAACGGATTCGATCGTGCGATAGTATCGAGAAAAATCAGCCCTGGATCGCCGGTGGCCCAGGCCGCCTCGCAGATCTCGTCAAAGAGTTTACGCGCCGCGACTGTCCGCACGACGCGTCCATCCGCTGGATGCCGCAAAGGAAGGTCCTGGCCGGACTCAACTGCCGATAGGAACTCGTCAGTCGCGCCCACAGAAATATTGAAATTGCGGAAGCTCGTCCCATCGCACTTAGCCTGGACAAACTCCTCGATGTCGGGATGATCCACACGCAGCACGCCCATATTGGCCCCGCGCCGCCGGCCGCCCATTTTGATGTTTTCGGTAGCGCAGTCGAAGATTCTCATGAAAGAAACCGGACCCGAAGAGCTGCCTCCGGTAGAAGCGACCAGGTCGCCGGCCGGTCGAAGGCGGGAGAACGAAAACCCGGTGCCTCCACCCGTGCGCTGGATCAAAGCGGCATCGTGCAGCGTGTCGAAGATGGACTCCATGTTGTCTTCAATGGGACGCACAAAACAGGCTGAAAGCTGGTTGAGGGCGGTACCTGCATTCATGAGGGTGGGCGAATTGGGAAGGAAATCGAGCGATGCGAGCATCCGGTGAAAGCGCTCTTCCCAGAGCCTGGCATCTGCCGCGGTCCGATGAAGCAACTCGGCCTGGGAAATGGCGCGCGCAACGCGCTCGAATAACTGGTCCGGTGTTTCTATGATCTTTCCATCGCCACCGCGACGCAGATAACGCGCTTCGAGTACCCGCCGGGCATTTTCGCTGATCAGATCGTAGCCAGCAAGCATAGTTCTTTTTCAAGCAGCGGGGTAATGGAGAGCTGGACAATGTTTCCTTCGAGGACCGCCGGCAAAGCAACGGAATCCGTTGAAAAGATCCGCTTAACGCCTAGCTGCCATAACTTCTTCCAGCGATCCCCAGTGAACAGGCCATGCGTCACCGCGATCGAGATCTCTTCCACTCCTGCCTGGGCTAGCTTTTCGCATGCCGATATCACTGTGCCGCCCGTGTCGAGGATATCGTCAATGATCAGGACTTGGCGGTTGACTCTGCCGATGGGTCCTGAATGTGTGATACCCGCCTCGGTGCGATGCTTCTCAAAATAGGGAATCTCGCCGTTTGTTGCGCCCATGGCCGCTTGCACGGCCCGGCAGCGCCTGAGCGCGCCTTCATCAGGAGCGACGATCGTGACTCCTTGCAGACTGCATCGACGGAATGCAGCGGCAAAGATTTCTGCGGGAGAGAGCGAGACCACGGGGATCGGAAACAGCTTTCTGGCTCTTTCACTGTGCACATCGATGGTGATTATCTGATCGATTCCGGAGGCTTGCGCGAGCATACCCACCCAGGCGGTTGCCAGGCTTTCCCCTGGCTTGTTCTTGTCGTGTCTGGCATAGGCAAGGTAGGGAAAGATGGCAGTGACCCTATGCGCTCCTTCCTTCTTCAGCGTGTGAGCAAGCAGCAAAGCCAAGAGCAGGTGCTCATCCGGAGGACCAATCGAGCCGAGGATGAAACAGTCTTCCTTCGCGACTCTGGGTTGGACATCGATGTACAGTTCCCGATTTTCAAACCGCGCCGCTCGGGAGCAGCCCGGCGTGAAACCAGTGGCCTTCTCGAGTACTGCTGCCATCTCACGATATGCTTCCAAAGCAAACAGAATCATGTTGGGCCTATCCTCCGCATCGACTTGTACAGCAAATCGGCAACCAACACTGCCGGAAACGCAAGCGCTGCAACAGCCGCTCCGGCTGGGTTCGGCGGAGCATGCCCGAGAATCTTGGCGAGTGGACCGGAATACAGAAACGCCAGGAGCAGCCCTAACTCCACAGCCACTGCATACGCCAAGTAGCGATTCGTGGGCCAGCCCAACGCGCCCGGCCAACGTGTTGCACTCCGGCAAGCAAAAGCGTTCGCCATCTGTCCGATCACCACAGCCGAAAATGCTGCGCCCGAGGCCGCCAGAAACTGAGATCCCGTCGGAAACGCCGCACCTGGCCGCCAGCCAATCGCTAGCATTGCGGCGATGAATGCTGTCATCTCCACCAGCGCCTCGACAAGCCCCAACAGGCCAAAGGCGCGTAAGAGCACTGACCGATCGAGTAGATGACGACCCTGCGGCGACCGCTCCAAGATTCGGGCAGCCGGAGCTTCCGTATACCCAGCGCCAGCGCCGGATCAGTGCCCGATCCCGGCCAACGAATTCCGTGAGATCTTCCAGTTCAGCGGTGGTATTAAAGTGGAATTCCGCCGATCACAGCGCCGGAATAGGGCGTCAGGCTGCAAGCGTTTCGTATCGGTAATTGTGATCATACGTACCCAAGATGAACTTCAGATTTGCGATCTAAGCAAGGGTCTGCCTCAAAGAGCCCGCGACCTCGCTGACGAAGCGGTGAACCGAAACTTCAGCGATGCGGTGACCGACAATCGCATTCACGGCCTTTCCCACTGCTCCGAGCGGAGGTTCATAATAGCCCGAGAAATCCAATTGCGTTTCGGTGCGAGTCAATGGATAGATTGAGAGCTCCGCCTTCATTAGTGGAAATAGGCTTGGTGTTTTCGCCGCCTGCCACTCGAGCTGCAACCGGGTGATAGGGCTGGCCGTGGTTTTGGATTTCTCTTCGTCAACCTTTTTGATCGATATGTTGATATCGGCCTGAACCCCAATTCCGCCCATCTCGAAGCGCAATTCAGAAGCGATCGATTGAGCGCGAGTTGCAGCAGCTTTGGTGGCAGCCTGGAAGACTCGAAGTGGATCTTTACTCAGTGCATCGCGCACTTGCTCATAGGGACGAT
This sequence comes from Bryobacteraceae bacterium, assembly GCA_036557345.1. Lineage (GTDB taxonomy): Bacteria > Acidobacteriota > Terriglobia > Bryobacterales > Bryobacteraceae > Bog-105. Next base: position 8,425 of record DATBHS010000105.1, on the reverse strand, counting down.
TGACGTAGTCATAGCAGCGAATCTCCCGGCCCTTGCTCATCAGAATTGCTCTCTCCTTTGTAAGAGTCGTAGGCACAACCGAAAAAATACCATTCTTATTAGTTACTTTACGCAGGCAACCTTGCTTCCAGCACCTCGACAGGATGTTTTCGCATTTTCTCTCTGTGACTCGTCAGCAGCAGAAAAGTTGTCCGCAGCCGGACCACTGCCTGCTGGGGGCTTCGGTCGCCGCGCGATTTCGCGCAATCATGTGTCAGATCACCCAGGACATCGCTCCGGCACGATCAAAGAGCGAACATACGTGCACACCCGAAACTTGTAGCCGAAAGGCCCTGCATTTGCTCCCTGTAGTCGAAGGTGTTATTCCTTGCGGGCAGATGCCATGTGCTCAACGAAATCCTTCAAACTGCGGGGAGATATTTCTGCCATCCGGCTGATCCCAAGTCAAGAGGGAGACCTGCACTATGGAGGCATTTCCGAACTGCCCGAAGGTGCTGAAGTGGATTTTTTCGGCGAGGGATTCAATGAACGAACCGTCAAGCTTCACTGTCAGGGGAAGTCTTTTTCGCGTTCCTGCAGGAGCTGGAGTGTCCGGTCATGAGCGCGTGCATCGATTAGCTTACTCACGCACACGCGTTTTCCGTCGCTCATCTTTGGATCATGCTGCTCGCGGAACTGACACATTACTTCGATCGCCTCGAGAATTCATCAGGACGGCTCGAAATGTACGCTGTTCTCGGGGCGTTGTTCCATAAGGCGAGCGCAGCGGAGCTTCGCGCAATCGCCTACTTATGCGAAGGGCGGCTTCTTCCCGCTTTCTCCGGCCTCGAACTGGGCGTGGGCGAACACATGCTCATGCGAGCGATCGGAAGTGCGGTTGAGATTCCAGAATCTGAAATAGAAGCTGCATACAAAATGATTGGGGATCTGGGGAGCGTGGCCGAACAGATGTCGCGCGAAGGAAAGCACCGCGCCCTGACGATCTCGCGCGCCTACGCCCAATTGCTCAAGATCGCTCGAACTGCGGGAGCCGGCAGCGTGGAACGAAAAATCACTTTAATGGCCAACCTGCTCCGGCAGTCATCGCCACGAGAAGTACGCTATCTCGTCCGGTTTGTCGAAGGACGCTGGCGCCTCGGAGTCGGGCCCATCACGTTTCTCGAGGCAATCGCGCGCCGCTTTCCGGAACGTAAACTGGCGCGCACCAGTCTGGAGCGTGCCTACAACCTGTGCTCCGATCTTGGCCTGGTGCTTGCGGCGGTTCGCGCTAGCGGGCTCGGCGGACTGAAGCAATTCAAGGCCGAAGTCGGACATCCCATCCGCTTCATGTTGGCCGAACGGTTACCCTCTGCCGAAGCCATCCTGGAGCGCCTCGGGGTCTGCTCCGTCGAGTCAAAACTCGACGGGTTCCGCTGCGAGCTACACAAGAAGGGAAAACACTTGGAGATTTTCTCCCGGAATCTGGAACGGACGACAGACATGTTTCCGGATCTCGTTCGAGCCGCCTCGGATGAGCTACGAGGATTCTCTGGAATTCTCGACAGCGAGGCCGTAACATTCAACGAATCGACCGGCGAACTCTATCCCTTTCAGGTAACCGTGCAGCGCAAGCGCAGATACTCCATCGAAGAGATGGCGCGCGAGTTTCCTCTCGTGCTGTTTGTTTTTGATGTGCTGTGCGCGAACGGGAAAGACTACACGAGCAAACCCTATGAGGCGCGGCGCAAACTGCTTGAGAAGCTTCTGTCTACGAAAGGGAGAATCCGGATCGTTGACCGCGTGATCGCAAAAACCACGGAGGAACTGCAGCGTGTCTTCGACCGGCAAGTCGAACAGGGTCTGGAGGGTATCGTGGCCAAGCGCCTGGATGCCGCTTATGAAGCTGGCGCGAGGAATTTCAACTGGATTAAGCTGAAGCAGACCTATCGAGGAGAGCTGGAAGATACCGTAGATGCTGTCATAGTCGGGTATCTGCGCGGGCGCGGCGCCCGGGCTTCTCTTGGCATTGGCGCGGTCCTTGTGTCTGTCTATGACCCCAAGACTGATTCGTTCCCAACAGTAGCCAAGGTGGGAACCGGATTCAGCAATGAGGAATGGATGGACCTGCGCAAAAAGCTGGACAACGACCGAGTCACTCGAAAGCCGGCTCGGGTTCGTTCAAGAATGATTCCTGACGTTTGGACCCAGCCAAAATATGTGGTCCAGGTTCTGGCGGATCAAGTGACCCGATCGCCGGTCCACACGTGCGCCTTGGATCAGAAAGGGTCAGGCTTGGCTTTGCGCTTTCCACGAGTGGTAGGCGGGATCAGGAAGGACAAAAAGCCCGAGGACGCCACAACAGTTACTGAAATCCGCCACCTGTACCGCTTGCACGCTTGATAAGAGCCGGTGCGCGGTTGCCGTCATAACCTTTGGACATTGGCACGAATCATGCTCTATATCTAGCGAATGCTCTTCGAGCCAGAGGAGGTTCGTTCGTAAGGAGCAGTCGACTTGGTTAACGAAGAAATTGCCAAGATTTTTGAGAACATGGCTCGGGTCCTGGCCTTCAAAGGGAAGGACCGCTTCCGCATCATGGCCTACGAAAGAGCCGCTGTTTCGCTCCGCGATTTAGAGCAGGATCTGGTGACAGTTGCTGCGGCTGGCACGCTCAAGGAAATTCCCGGCATCGGTGACGATCTCGCCGAAATGATTGAAGAGTACATCAAAACCAAGTCCATCGGCCGCTACGAGCGCGAATGCCGCGGAATCCCTCTGGCTCTGATCGAGCTCATGGGCATTCCAGGCCTTGGTCCGAAAACGGCCGCACTGCTGTTCAGGAAGTGTCAGGTCTGTGATTTGAGGAGCCTCAGGCGAGCCATTGAGAGTGGGGAGCTCTTGCGGCTGCGGGGATTCGGACAAAAGAAGATCGAGCATCTTAAGCACGGTATCGATCTTTGGGTCTCGAGCCGGCAGCGTATGCTACTCGGAGTTGCTCTACCGATCGCAAATAATTTCCTGGAAAACATTCGCGAGACTAAGCTGGTCGAATGCGCCGATCTGGCTGGTTCCATCCGGCGCTGGCGCGAAACGATTGGGGATTTGGATGTTCTTATCGCCTCCTCCGATAGTTCGCGGGCTCTCGAACAAGCCGCTCACTTACCCAGTGTGAAAGAGGTGCTGGCTTTGGGGGGCACGCGCGCCACCATTCTGATCGAAGGAGGAATACAGGTCGACATCCGGGCAGTCGCGAAAGAGTCTTATGGAGCTGCGCTTCAGTACTTTACTGGATCGAAACAGCACAATGTGCATTTACGGTCCATCGCTCATGATCGCGGATTGAAGATCAATGAGTACGGCGTCTTCCGTGGCGACAAGTACGTTGCGGGAAAGACCGAAGAAGAAGTTTACCGCCTGCTCGGAATGCCATTCATTCCGCCGGAAATGCGTGAGGACCGCGGCGAAGTGGAAGCGGCGACCGAAGGCCGGCTCCCCAAACTCATCGATCTAGCCGATCTGAAGGGAGATCTGCACACCCACACCAAGTATTCCGATGGCACCGCCACGGTAGAAGAAATGGTGCAGCATGCAGCCGGGCTGGGCTATGAGTACATCGCTCTTACCGACCACTCTCCTTCCGCACGCATCGCGCGCGGCCTGGATCGCCAGCGGCTGGAGCAGAAGTTCGAAGAAGTCGAACGCTTTCGGGAAAAGTGGGGACGCCGCACTCCCCGTGTCCTGATCGGCGCAGAGGTAGATATCCTGCCCGATGGCAGCCTCGATTATGCCGATGAGATCCTCGCGCGCCTCGACGTCGTAATCGCTTCCATTCATTCCGTATTCCGGCAAAGCAAGGACCGGATGACGGGCCGCTTGCTTGAGGCGTTATCGAATCCTCACGTGGATATCCTTGGCCATCCGGCTGGCCGCCAGCTGGGAACCCGGGAACCCATTGAATTTGATTTCCAAAAAATCGTCGCGGCGGTGGTCAAGGCTGGCATTGCTTTGGAAATGAACGCGTCGATGTACCGCCTGGATTTGACCGATGTCATGGCCAGAGCTGTCCAAGAGGCCGGAGCCTTACTGGCAATCGGCTCCGATGCACATAGCACAGCGCAACTTGACCAAATTCGTTACGGTATCTTTCAAGCGCGCCGCGGATGGATCGAAGCGCGGACAGTAGTGAACACGTGGAATTTTGCCAAACTTCACCAATGGTTAACCAGACATGAGTCCAAGCGGCGTGCAGTCGTCGCCTGACTGCACCAGCACTCCATCGCGCCCGGTCGGGAGCAACGCACGCATTCCCGCTTGGCACGCCACATTCGTTCTGCCCAAGGTTGCTATTGGTTTAGAGTCGCCGGAGATTTGACATATACAGAAAGAACTGGACAGGGGGAAGCCCGCACAATCCAATACACGTGCGAGCGGAAGAGATCCTTCTCGTCCGCGAGATGCCCGCGACCGATTACAACCAAGCCGGCCCGATATTCTCTGACGGCCGATCGAATCAAAGCTTCTACGCTACCGTGCTTTATGCATACAGACGCTTTCACGCCGGCCATTTCCTGCAGCCGGGCCGCATTTGCCCGAATCTGTGCCTCTGCCGAACGTGCCGGAATGCCTGCAGCTTCGTCAGCCAGTTCCGAATGGGAGGGCGTCGCGTGAACGAGCGCCAATCTCGCCTTGAACCGCTCCGCCAGAGCAGCGGCCGATCGAATCAAAGAAGCCGTTGATTCTGCTGATTCCAGGGCATCAACGGAGCATAGAATCGTGTCACACCGCAGCGGATCCGGGGACAGCGTTTCGGAATGACTCGTGGTCCACACGGAACACTTCACATCGTGCAAAACCTTGGCGGTCACAGATCCGAGCAGCCCCGGCCGGAAGGGCCCGTGCCCGCGCGTCGGCATCATAATTAAATCCACAGAGTTCGCTTCAACGTGGCGGCCGATCACAGTAGCAGGATCGCCCTCAGCCTGAACGATTTCAGCTCTTGCGTCGAGAAAGTGGTTCGTCCGAAACGCCTCTAATTGGCCGCGGCAGAAGTGCTCGATGTCCTCAGAACTGACTGCTCCAAAGCGCAGGGTCCCGCCCGATTCGCTGCATAGAATGGAGGGTATCTCGATCACGCTGAGCAAGGTCACTTTGGCTTGGAAGAGCTCAGCCATCGCATTCACCCAAGAAGCTGCGTCCTGACACGGTTTCGAAAAATCGACAGGAAAGAGAATGTGACGGAACTCCATGCCATGCTCCTGAGCACGCAAGGCGCCACGCTCCCTCCGAGCCGGATGACAAGGACCGGGAGCGGCGGATGCGGAAAGAACGCATCGTGCACTGAGCGTCTAGCCATTCGGGCTTGCGTGTCTTCGCGCAGCGTCACGCGAATTAGCGCAGTCCCGGTTCCTTCTGCTATGGATGCCCAAGCGCCCTTAGGAGCATGTTGCCCAACTCTCGCGGCAAGACGCAATCTGGCATAAGCCAAGGCTTCGCTTTGCATCGCGGCACTCAGATTCCGTTTTGTTCGTGGACTCATGATCGCCTCCGCTCTTACAATGAATGCACGCATCAGGTCACTCTGACCACGCAACGCAGGGCCGATTTCCGCAAGAATCAACCGGAAGCCTTGACTCCGCGCCCCGGCAAAGCAAATTGACTCATACGTAGTGCGCCGTTTCACGCAGCGCGCATCGGCAGCGGGGGAGCGGCTTTAACATTGGGATTCGCAGGATGGGCATAGAAGCCGAACCTCTCATCCAACCCACTGGAACGTAGATTGCACCGCCTACTCTGCAGCAAGTTGTTGCCTATTGGAAAGGACTGGGAATGGTTATCAAAGTCGGGATTAACGGATTCGGAAGAATTGGACGCTGTCTTCTGCGCGCGAGCCTGGGACGCAACGGTATTGACTTTGTTGCGGTAAACGATCTAACCGACGCCCGGACGCTGGCGCACCTTTTGAAGTACGATTCGCTCTTTGGCACGCTGCAAGAGAACGTGAGGTTCGAATCGAATGCCATTATCGTCGGCGATCGCGCGATCCGACTTCTCTCAGGAAGGGATCCCGAAGCGCTCGATTGGAGTTCCTGTGGCGCCGAAATTGTCGTGGAATCGACGGGCCAGTTCACCGAGGCCGCCGCAGCGCGAAAACACATGCGAGGGAGCGTGAGGAAGGTGATCATTACCGCGCCGGCGAAGCACGAAGACATCACGTTGGTACTCGGAGTCAATGAATCTTCGTATGACCCCTCAAAGCATGCGGTTATCTCGAACGCCTCTTGCACCACGAATTGCCTGGCGCCGCTAGTCAAGGTTCTGCATGAAAACTTCCAGATCCAAAAAGCGTGGATGACCACCATCCACAGCTACACAAACGATCAGAATGTGCTCGATTTTCCACACAAAGACCTGCGCCGGGCCCGGGCTGCCGCCCTGAATATCATTCCGACCAAGACGGGCGCGGCTGAAGCCATAGGCTTGGTCATTCCCGATCTCAACGGGAAGCTAAGCGGGGCTGCTATGCGTGTACCTACTCCCGATGTCTCCGTGGTTGACTTGGTGGCGGTGACGGCGAAGCCCACAACCGCCAAAGATGTGAACGCGTGCCTTAGAACCGCTGCCGAAAATGAGCTTGAGGGAATTTTGGAGTATACGGAAGATCCCGTCGTTTCGAGCGACCTCAAACAGAATCCGCACAGCTCGATCGTGGATGGCGGATCCACCAACGTCCTTGATGGCAACCTTGTGAGAACCGTAGCCTGGTATGACAACGAGTGGGGCTATGCAAGCCGGGTCGCAGATCTGATCCGGTTTATTGGCGCGAAAGACGCAGAGAGGAATCAGATTAGATCGAAAGACACGGTGCTGGTCTGACAGCGCGCCGACTATGTCTCGAAAGAATCAGGCAATCTCGGTGAGGCACGTGAGTTTTCGAACGATCCGACTACCGCCTCGTTTCCGGAGGTTGTTCATGCTCCGTGTTACGGGCAAATGCTGAGAGATAGAGACGGCCGTGGCAAAACCGTGACAAAACCTGGCTCGTTGAGCCTACTTGGGTTGGCTTCGAGCGAAAAGCAGATTCCCCAAGTTAGCCCCGAGCGCATCATGCCGAGCATTGCTTGCCTGTAGAGCCTAAACACATCAGCGCTGTCAAGGAGTACGGTTCGCAAATCTATCGAACCATTCACTGAACCGCTGATCCCGTAAACAGCACGCTTAGCCGACAAAATTCACTTGGTTGTCGCCCCCGTTCGCCGAAAGAATTCGTTGAACGCATTGCGAACTTCGCCAGGGCACTCGAGATAGGCGAAGTGTCCGCAGTTTCTGAGCGTGACCAATTGAGCCTTCGGAATTGCCCGCGCGATATGCTCGGAGACCTCGCTGGGGATCAAATCATGATCGCCAGCGATAACCAATGTCGGCATGCTCAAGGCCCGGAGCTTGGGAAGCAGATCGTATCCGGCAACGTCCCAGGTATCGCGCATCAGCCGAGCTTCAACCGCTCGCGCCTTCACGATTCCCTCTTTCCCCTGGCTGATAAAGTCTGCTTCCATCGTGGTCATCAGCTTCTCGTAGTCCTCGGGCCGCTGCAGCGCGAACTTGAAGTGGATACGATAGCGCGCGGCAACGGTCTCAGGGTCACCCTCTCTGTAGGCGGCGCTCGCGACGATCTCTCTCTGTCGATCCATATCGCTACCTAGTTTCTGCAGGTATGCCTTTCGAAACACCGCGACGTCACTTGAAGAGGCAGGCGCAGGATTCATCAGGATTAGGTGAGATACGCGTTCCGGGTATCGAAGAGCGTACTCAAGCGCAAGAACTGCGCCCCAGGAGTGGCCGAGCAAATTGGTTGATTCTAGGTGAAAATGTTGCCTCACCTTGTCGAGATCGTCGATCTCGGATGTGAGTGTGACTTCCTCGGGCAACACTTGATCTGCAGATTTCCCACGTCCCCGCTGGTCGTAGTAAATGAGCCGGAATGCATCCGCCAATCGATCCAAGTCGGGCAGGAGATAGCAATGGTCGAAATCAGGCCCACCATGGAGGACGATGATGGGTTGCCCACGCCCGATTTCTCGACAATAGAGCGATGCCTTTCCGACCGGAATACGGCTTTCTTGTGGTGCCGCAGTTCGCTCCGTCTGCAATGCCCTCGCCGAATCCGAAAGCTGCGCGGTCACGAGCGCTGCGAAACTGGCGAAGATGAGACGAGGCCTCATGGACATACGCTATCGTTGCTTCCGTGGTGAGCGCAAGCGCGGGCCATTCCTATCCGCATATGCAGAACCGCTCTGCCGAAACTCGATCACAGAAGCCACTTGCAAAATTAAGGATCGAAACATTAGAGGATGAGAATGTTTTGAAGAAGGGGCGCGGTCCTTGTAATCTGTTGTTTCCAGGCAACGAGAAAACGAGGAGGGAGCCCCTATGCAGATTACCCCAGGCG
>DATBHS010000104.1:0-13201 GCA_036557345.1 Bryobacteraceae bacterium | reverse complement strand
GTGTTGTAGCCCTCGGGAATCTGCTTTTTGATGGGCCTGGTCCATACGTGCTTGATACCCGGATCCTTGGACGGCAATGCGACGACTGCTTGCAGCGCTTTATCGATCTGCGCCTGGGATGCATCGGACTTCCACTTGACCGTGATCACGTGGATCACCGTCTTGGGAGTTGCATCCTGGGCAAGCGCCCCGCTTACCATCAAAAATCCAGATGCTACAAGCGCTAGCAATGCTTTCTTCATGGTCTCCTCTCCGTGTGAGCCCGAGTCAGCGCAAACTCATTTCCCTACTCGAAGCACTTTTTCTCAGCGCTGTCTACTAGTTATACTGCAAACCATATTATCGATATGTCTCCCAAGAAAAAGGATTCAGTTCAACCGAAATACTGCGCGCTCATCCGCCTCAGAAATGCCAGCGATTCCGCCATCTCTTCCATCCCGTTCATCCCGTCTTCAATGCTGATCCAGCCTGCATAATGATGTTCGGCAAGAATGCGAAAGATCGCATCGTAATCGTTCAAGCCTTGGCCTGTCACTCCGTGGCGAAGATTGGATGAATAACCCAGGGTTCCGTCACCCTGCCGAAGCTCATCGAGCGTAGTTCCTTCGGCGAGATACCGATCGCTGGCATGCATGCTGACCACGCGGCCGGCAACTGCCCGAAGCAGCGAGATAGGATCGTCGCCGGCCACAATGGCATTCGATGGATCGTATTGCACGCCAAAGTGCGCGCGGTCGGGAATTGCGTTCACGATGTCCACGAAGCGATCCATTTTTTGCGCAAATTCGGGATATTTCCAGAAACCGTCCTTGTAGTGGTTCTCCATGCCCAACACTACGTCGTTCTCTCGCGCAACAGGGAGCACCTGCAGGATGCACTCGATGACCCATTCCTTGCCGCGCTCCCAGGTTATTTCCGGGTATCGCTGGCCGCTCAATACGCGGCACACGGCCCCGGGGCCACCAAGCCTCCGCGCGATACATACCATCCCGGCTTCCCGTTCGATCGCGCGTTTACGCTGGTCCGGATCGGGGGCTGTAAAATCGGGCGAGCAACACAGCATCGGCATGGCGAATCCGGCGGAATGGATCGCATCTCCGACCGAATCCAGGTACGCGGGCTCCAGGCTGGTGAAAAAGCCTTCGTACATTTCCAGGCCGTCCGCATCCAGGTTTTTGGCCATCCCGATCCACTCGAAAACAGACATCTGGCCGTTAGAAATCTGTTCGAGATAGCACTTCGGAAACGCCGAGATTCTCAATGGCGCTCCGGCGTGAGCACCGCCTTCACGTATTCTCCGCGATGCATCTTCTCAAAGCACTCCTGCCATTCGGTTAACGGCGCGACGCGGCTGATGATCGAGTCAAGGTTGATCTGGTCGGAAACAATCATGGAGATGACGCGTTCCCAAACCGGCCAGTTATGCGAGAAGCTGCCCGAAATGGTGGCGTTCTTCTGCACCAGCGGATCGAGGCTGAACTGCATGGGTTGCGGGCCCCAGCCGACTTTGATGATCTGCCCTGCGGGACGTACCGCCTGCATGGCCGTCTGCAGGGTGGCGGAGATGCCGGCAGCATCAATGGCAACATCGACGCCCAGCCCATCACCGAGCGATGCTATGTAGTCGCAAACGCCGCCTTCCAAAGTCACGGCCCCGAAGTCGCGCGCAATAGACAGCCTTGTTCGATCAACGGGCAGACCGGCCACAATGAGTTTTCCAGCGCCGCTCAGCTTCGCCATCATGGCGCATAGCAAGCCGATGGGTCCGGGACCTAGCACCAGCACCGTGTCGCCAGGCCGCACCCGCCCGTTCACGCAAACGGCGTTGTAGCTGACGCAGCAGGGCTCGGTCAGGGCAGCCTTTTCGAAACCAAGATTCACCGGGATGCGATGAAGGCAGCGTTCAGGCACACGAACGTACTGTGTCATCGCCCCGTCGACGCCATATCCGAAGCCGCGGCGTGCGGGATCGAGGTTATAGAGTCCCGAGCGGCTTAGCGGTGACGATTCATCGATCATGGCGGCCGTTTCGCTGACTACCCGATCGCCGTCCTTGAAGCCCTTGACACCGGAACCGGTCGCGGCGACGGTTCCGCAGAATTCATGGCCGAGAATGCACGGATAATTTACGTGCCAGCCATGCGACCCGCGCCACTGGTGCAGATCGCTGCCGCACACGCTGACGGCGCCGACCTGCAACAACACGTCGTGATCGCCGATCTGGGGGACTGGGACTTCCCGCAGTTCGACCGAGAGCGGCTCCCGTGCATAATTGACCAGACCAAGCATGGTATCGGTCACGCTGCGGGCTCCTTGCCGATTGGAACATCGCCGTACGCATGTACCTTTTGACAGATGAGACGAAGTGTTCCTTCGAGATCTCCTTCAGCGCTACGAAACGCGTAAGCATCGATGGTGAGAGGAGCGCCTATTACTACCAAGGGCGCGCCAAATTTTGGAGCGTCGGTCGCCTGCTCCAGCGTTAAGCCCCCCACCGCCTGCACAGGAACCGATACTGCAGTCACGACGTCCCGAAGGCGGTCCAATGGAGTCGGGGCATGCTGACCGCGAGAGCGCCGAAGCGTACGCATGTCATACCCGATGTGATGAATGACGTAATCGCAACCTAACTCTTCCAGCCGCTTTGCACCAATGACAGGATCGGGCATCGCCATGTTGTCGCCCATGACCTTGCCCCCGAAATCGCGACCGGCTTTGACGACGGATTCGACAGTCTCTTCATGAGCTTGACCCATCACGACCACCATACCGGCGCCCGCCCTGAACATCAGCTCGGCTTCCAGACCGCCGCCATCCATGATTTTCAGGTCGGCGACGATAGGTACGTTCGGATAGCGACTGCGCAACTCACGTACTCCGCGCGCGCCTTCGGCGAGGATGAGGGGGGTTCCTGCCTCGAGCCAGTCCACGCCTGCTCTGACGGCAATATCAGCCGTCCTTAGGGCCTCGCCCACATCGATCAGGTCTAACGATAACTGAACAATCGTTCGCATGCAGAGGTATTTGATCTCAGGTTCATCATTACATGACAGGTGATCCGGGCTGTCAGAGGGATGCCGGCAAAGGTTTGAGAACGCGCTGGTTTTCTGTTCATTCTCCCATCACCTGCAACACCACTCCTCGCTGATGAGGGTGGGACCGGTGCTCGAACACGTAGAGACCCTGCCAGGTTCCCAGCGCCAGCCGGCCCGAGATCACTGGGATCGAAAGGCTGGTGTGCGTCAGCGCCGACCGGATATGCGATGTCATGTCGTCCGGCCCCTCCAGCGTGTGCCTAAAACCTTCGTTCTCCTCGGGGACTAGCCGTTCAAAGAAATCCCGGAGGTCAAGAGTAACGTCCGGGTCTGCGTTCTCCTGAATCACCAGCGAACAAGACGTGTGTTGAATGAATACGATCAGAATTCCATTAGCGACGCCTTGCTTGGCGACCCAGTCGGTTGCAGGCCGGGTAAACGGATAGAGGCCCTTTCCGCGGGTCGGCACGGTGAGCGTAGTAGTGCGGATCACGAACCAGTGTGACCTATTCCTGCGGAATTGCAGCACGCGGCTGCCGCGATATATACTCCACTTGTGCGTCTCTCTCAGGAGAAATGATGCTGTCCGCATTGAATTCCGAACAGAAGGCTGAACTGATTCGCCGCGGGTTTACGCGCCGCAGTTTCGGACGCATCGCGTCCGTCCTCGCTGCCGGCGCGGCGTTGCCTTTCTACGATGAACGAGCCCTGGCCCAGCTCTCGAGGATCCGCGACATTCCGCCGGACGCAGTGAAGATCAACGCCAACGAAAATCCCTTGGGGCCGTGTCCGGAAGCTGCCGACGCCATTTATAACGTCATCAGAAAGGGCGGCCGCTACATGTACGAACTGACCGATGAGCTGGCCCACACTATGGCCGCGATGGAAGGTGTCTCGGAAGATTGCGTGGATATCTACGCGGGTTCGAGTGCGCCTTTACACCAGGCCGTCCTTGCGTTCTGCTCTAAGGACAGGGCTTTCGTGAGTGCCGATCCCGGATATGAGGCTGGAGGGCGCGCGGCCAGTTTTATTGGTGCAAGTGCCGTGAACGTTCCGCTGAAAGGAGGAACGTGGGATCACGATGTGAGGGCTATGCTCGCGGCGGCTCCGAAAGGAGGACTCTATTACATCTGCAACCCGAACAACCCGACCGGTACGCTGACCGGGCGCGCGGATATCGAATACCTGGTTGCCAACAAGCCGGCCAACTCCGTTGTCATGATCGACGAGGCTTATATTCATTTTTCGAAAAACGCCGTACGGTGTAACGATCTGGTAGCTGCAGGCAAGGACGTGATCGTGTTGCGCACCTTCTCGAAGCTCTACGGCATGGCAGGGCTTCGCGCGGGAGCGGCACTCGCGCGCCCGGATCTACTGCAAAAGATCAGAACCTTCAGCGCAGGCGCGATGCCTGTGACCGCAATGGTTGGCGCCACGGCTAGCTTGAAAGTAAAGAATCTCGTAGCGGAACGCAGTAAATTCCTGGCCGGCGTGCGCGAAGATGTTTTCGGCTGGCTGACCGCGCAGAACGTGGACTTTATCCCGTCAGAAACCAACTGCTTTATGGTCAACGTCAAGCGTCCAGGCAAGGCATTCTTTGCAGACATGGCGAAGCAGAAAGTCTATATTGGCCGCTCCTGGCCGGTTTGGCCAAATTGGGTGCGAATCACGGTCGGAACCAACGACGAGATGGAGAAGTTCAAGGACGCCTTCGCCAGATGCTATAAAGCTTAGGCCGCGCCGAAGTCCCAGACGATTAAGAACTTGCCAGCGTTCTTGTTGAACATTACCCAGCACGGATATTCCATATTGTTTGCGCTGGTCTTCGCAGAAGCCATCGGTCTTCCCATACCGTCGGCTTTGGCGCTGTTGATCGCCGGCGGAGCCAGCGCCACTGGGTCCCTACAGCTCGGTTTTGTTCTGCTGACATCGTTCTCGGCCATGCTTCTTGGCGACGGTTTGCTGTTTCTGCTTGGCCGGTACACCGGATGGTGGCTGCTTGGCGTTTTATGCAAGATCTCGTTGAATCCGGAGTCATGCATTCTGCGCTCAGCCGAGTCGTTCTACCGAAAAGGACGAATCATGCTCGTGGTCGGAAAGTTTGTGCCGGGAATTAACACTCTCGCTCCCCCGCTCGCAGGCAGCATGAATATGCACGTCCTTCAATTCCTGGTGCTGGACCTCGCTGGCGTGTCGCTGTACTCGCTTACCTTCTGTGGCGCAGGATTCCTGTTCAGCGACTTTCTCGCCATCCTGACGAATGGATACGAGACCGCTGGGCGCATTTTCGGGTGGATTGCCGGCTTCGCAATCGTCATCTATTTTGGGTACCATGTCTGGCTCCTGGTGAAAGCGAACGCGCTCAGCTACGTTCCGCGCGTCTCTGCCCCGGAAATCGCGCGCCGGCTCTACTCGGATTTGCACGGTGATATGGCTGTATATGACGTCCGCAGCCACGGATATTACAGCAGCCGGGCTTCACGCATTAAGGGCTCGCTCCGGCTCGAGCCGAACACGCTCACCCGCCAGATTGAGACCTTGCCGAAAGATAAGGAAATCATCCTATATTGCACTTGTCAGAGGGAAGCGACAAGTCTTCGCGTAGCTCGTATTCTGCAGCAACACGGGCTGCGATCGTCGGTGATCAAAGGCGGTCTGCGCGCGTGGAGGAGAGGGGGCTTTCCGCTCGAAACCGTCCCGCCGGATGACGTCGTTTTCCTGCCGACTTTTTCGGGTAATTTTAGCCTTCGCTGAGCCGGTGCTCACTCAACCGGCATGACCCTTGGCTGATCTCTTACAAGCCTGCTTTCAGGGAAGATTCTCAATGAGCATCAGTTCGCTGCCGTCGCGACGCGTTTTGCAATAAAGCAGGAATCGCTCATCTGGCGAAACACTGATTTCGTCATCAACGACGGGACCGGGAACTGCAGCAATTACCTTTACCGCGTGTGTTGTGAAGTCCAGAAATTTGAGACTCGGAGTGTTTTCAAAAGCCTGCGCATTGTCCAGGAAGTAAATGCCGCTGTTCGCCAGAGCGAAATGGTTTCCGCTAGCGATTCCAATAGCCTGATTTCATCTCCGCCCCGGACCGGCATTTTCCACAATTCATGTTCTTTCGTGTAGTAAAGATCCTCACCGCCAAACGATTCGAAGGCCACGTATCCGCCGTGTCTGGTGACTTGAACTTCTCCACCGCCATTTGCCGGAATCTTCCAGACTTGTCTATGTCCGGTTCGTGTTGAGCAGTAATAAACCCATTTGCCGTCGCGCGACCAGCTTGGACGGAAATCGTTTGCTTGGGTCTTGGTCAGTCGCGTCGCTTTGCCTCCCTGAGCACTGATGACGTAAATATCCCAGTTCCCATCGGCATTGCAATCGAAGGCGATCTTCTCCCCGCCTGGCGCCCAGCGCGGACTCCCGGCCCAGGCGTTTCGAAACGCAGTCAGTTGAACAGGGTTGGACCCGTCTGCATCGCAAATCCAAATCTCATAACTTCCGGAGCGATTCGACTCGAACGCAACGCGTTTTCCATCCGGCGAATACTGAGCATGATGTTGGAGTCTGGTCGATGAAATGAAACTTCGCGCCTCCTTCCGGCTGTTACCGTTCAGAGGCGTGCGCCAGATGTCCCCATCCAAAACATCATGAGAGTACACCAGGTGACGTCCTTGCACCGAGGCAGCAACGGTACCTGGGTCATCGCCGGCTGCGGTCACCCGGACAGGGCGGCTCGACGCCTTCGCGGCAATCTGCCACAACTCGCGTCGCCCGCCGCGGTTCGACGAGAACACCAAACGTCGCCCATCCGCAGTCCAGGAAAGCCCGTCGATTTCTCTGCCATCGAAGGTGAGCCGGCTTGGTTTTCCCATGCCCATTGCGTCTTGAGAAAGAGAAGCCATATAAATGTCCCTTTCAAAGACGCCGAGCGTTCGCGTGAACGCAAGTGTCTTGCCGTCGGGCGAAAGGGCAAGAGCCCCGTCCCCATTGGTATGCGCCGGCGGGGACGTCAGGGTTCGCTTTTCTCCGGTTTCGATAGAGATTCGTAGGATCGAATATGTTTCGTCCGGGGCATTCTGCTCTAACGCGAGAAGCCATTTGCCATCGGCAGACCACGCAAGAAAAGGGTGCGGTACCTCATGAGACTTGCCGTGGCCCAAGCTGTCGTTCGCCTCAAATGTAATAACGGTCAAGCGCCGCTCCGGCCCACCTACGGCCGGAATGATGATAATCGCAGCATGGTAGGCATCAATCGCCCGCAAGAAAGCGATGTAACGACCGTCGCGAGACCACGCCGGGCCGAAATCTCCGCCAGGCTCCGTCGTTAATCGAACAGGAGCACCGGGACCGATCAGTTTCATCCAAATATTTGGGCCGTGTTTTCCTGGTTGATCCCAGGAAAAGGCCACTCGGGTACCTTCCGGCGAGAACGTGGGAAAGGTCTCATATCCCGAATTGCCGGTGAGAGGCACGGCAGGGAACGGCACGTCATGGCTGGCTTGGCCCGGTTTCGGCGGTACCCACAGGAGCCCGATTCCCGCGAAGACAAGTCCAGCGGTCAAGCCAATGGCGATCCACCGAAAATGACGCTTCCCATCGGCCCGCTCCGTCGGACTGACACCTGGGACGGCTTGCTGTAAACTCGATAATCCTTCTCGAGAGGCTTGATCGGCCGTGTTTAGCGACACGGGTGCAATAAACCGATAGCCCCCTTCGCGCGACGGTTTCGATAAAGCGCGGGTTCTCCGCGCTGTCGCCTAGAGCCTCCCGGAGTTTGCGCAGTGCGCTATTTATGGGGTGGTCGAAATCGACGTAGATGTTTTCGGTCCAGAGCTGTCTTTGGATATCTTCGCGTGTGACAATGTCGCCCGAGCGTTCGAGCAGCAGGATCAGGATTCGCAGTGGTTGATCCTGCAGCTTCAGCTTCACGCCATGCTTCCGCAGCTCTCCTGTCCGCGCGTCTAATTGAAAAACTCCGAACTGAAAGACCGGTTGCTGTCGCTCGATCTCCGCCACAGTGCCACTCGATATCCTGGATCATAATCCTTCCGCCGATGGTCCGACAACACGGCAGCTAAGGCGCTGAATCCGGAAACCGGCCCGACCTCGCGGAACCGTCAGTGAGCACAGGATGCCGTTACTCAACCGTGACGCTCTTGGCGAGATTCCGGGGTTGATCCACGTCGCAGCCGCGGCGTACTGCGATGTGATATGCCAGCAACTGTAGCGGAATCATTTCGAGAATAGGAAGCAGCAATTCGCGGGTGACCGGAATCGCGATGAGGTGATCCGCCATTTTGGCAACCTCCTCGTCGCCCTCACAGGCGACAGCCACAACGATTCCGCTACGCGCCTTCACTTCCTGAATGTTGGAAAGTGTCTTTTCGTAGTGGACCTGGCTCTCATCCGATTCCGGATCTCGCGTCGCCAGCACAACAACCGGAAGGTCTTCATCAATGAGGGCGTTCGGTCCATGTTTCATTTCGCCGGCCGGATACCCCTCGGCGTGTATATAGGAGATTTCCTTGAGCTTGAGGGCGCCCTCGAGGGCGATCGGAAAGTGAATTCCGCGTCCGAGATATAGAAAATCCTGAGCGCGCGAGAGATCGCGGACCAGCTCATCGTAGGTTTCGTTCTGCGCCAGCACGTGCTCCAGCTTGCCGGGAATCAGCGCCAGCTCCTGCACGAGCGTGCTGGAGGCCTGAGGGCTGAGAGTGCCGCGCACCTGTCCCAGATACATTCCGAGGATTAAGAGCGCGGTGAGCTGAGACGTGAATGCCTTGGTGGAAGCGACTCCGATCTCCGGACCGGCGTGCGTCAGCAGCGTTCCGGCCGCCTCGCGCGTAATCATCGAACCCACGACATTGCAGATAGCAAGCGTCTTCGAGCCCTTCTGCTTGGCCTCGCGCTGGGCTGCCAGAGTGTCTGCGGTCTCACCCGACTGTGAGATCACAATGGTCAGCGTGTCTGGAGGAATGATCGGGTCCCGATAACGGAATTCGCTGCCGTAGTCGACTTCGACGGGCAGACGCGCCAGTCGTTCGATAAAGTATTTCCCGGCCAGCGCCGCATGCCAGCTTGTTCCGCAGGCAATGATCTTCACCTGCTGAAACGAGCGAAAGTCCGCTTCCGAAATGTCGACCTCATCGAGAAAGACGCGCCCGCTTTCTAAGCCAATGCGGCCCAGCATCGTGTCTTTAACGGCGCGCGGCTGCTCGAAGATCTCCTTCAGCATGAAATGCTTGTAGCCGCCCTTCTCGGCCATGACCGGGTCCCACAGAATGCGTGAAATCTGGCGGCGCACGGTTCGCCCTTCGATATCGGTGAGCTTCACCCCGTCCGCCGTCAAGACAGCAACATCCCCATCGTTGAGGAACACCATGTCGCGTGTATGGTTGAGCAGGGCGGGAACGTCAGAGGCCACGAAAAACTCGTTTTGGCCGAGTCCGACTACGACCGGCGGCCCGGAGCGCGCCGCTACGATTTTGTTCGGATCGGAGCTGGCAATCACGCTGATGGCGAAAACCCCGGTGATTTCCTTCAACGCCGCGCGGACGGCATTCTCGAGGCTGCCGTTCAGGTGCTTTTCCACCAGGTGCGCAATGACTTCAGTGTCGGTTTCGGTTTTGAACGTATGGCCCTCGCCAGTCAACTTCTTGCGGAGTGCGAGGTAGTTCTCGACGATCCCGTTGTGAACCACTACGATCTCGCCCTTGCAGTCGCGGTGCGGGTGCGCGTTTTCTTCCGTTGGCCGGCCGTGCGTGGCCCAGCGGGTATGTCCGATGCCATATGAGCCGGAGAGCGGTTTGACACGAATCGCCTCTTCCAGGTTCCGGAGTTTGCCGGAGGCGCGCCTTACTTCGAGGCACTTCTCGCTAGTCAAAACGGCAACGCCCGCTGAATCGTAGCCGCGATACTCCAGGCGCCGGAGTCCGTCCACAATGACGGGCACTGCGTCGCGGCTGCCGATGTAACCCACAATTCCACACATAGTTCTATTACAGAAGTACTTTTCAGTCCAGAATTTCTACGCGGTAATCTTCGATTACCGGATTGGACAGCACGTCCCGCGCGATCTCATCCAGCATCCGGCCGGCGGAATCATGCGAAATTCCATCGGCAATCCCGATTTCGAAGTATTTCCCCTGACGCACGGAAGCTATCTCCTTATGTCCCATGCTGTTCAGCGCTCCGCAGATGGTCTGCCCCTGCGGATCGAGCACTGACGGCTTCATTCGAACGAACACGCGCGCTTTCATGAACCCTTATTGTAGAAGCCGGAAAAGATATTCTTCCCCTGTTCAAACAAATCATATACACTCTGTTTGAAGGCGATCTGGAATCAATATTCGGGAGTAGCCCATCGTCAAGATCTGTATATTAGCCAGCAGCAGCGCCGGCAACTCGACATTTATCGCAACCGATAGAACGCGGTTACTGGTCGATGCTGGTTTGAGTCGTCGCGAAATCGCGAAGCGCCTGGCGGCTATCGGTGAAGATATCTGTCAACTGGATGCTGTCCTGGTTACGCATGAGCATAGCGACCACACATCCGGTCTCGCGGCCCTGACGAAGGGCGAGGACGGCAGATTGCCGGTGTACCTGACGCATGGCACTGTGCCGTATGTCGATTGGGGCGAGTGCCCACCGCGGATCGAAAAATTTCAGGCTGGATGCGGGTTTACCCTCGGCGATTTCGATGTTACGAGTTTCACGATCCCGCACGATGCCGCCGATCCGGTCGGCTATACGCTCACCGCGCAAGGCATCAAGGTGGGGATCGCAACCGACTTGGGCTATGTTCCCAGCTCGCTTCGCTTTCACTTGTGCAATACGGACCTGCTACTGCTTGAAGCGAACCACGATATTGAGATGCTGCGCGTGGGCCCCTATCCCTGGTCCGTAAAGCAGCGCGTCATGAGCCGCCGTGGCCATCTCTCGAATGAAGTCGCTTGCGGCTTTATCGAGAACGACCTGGATTCGCGGGTTTCGACCCTCGTGCTGGGGCACATCAGCGAGCACAACAATCATCCCGAACTGGTCCGGAACATGGGATTAAAAGCCCTGGACGGCAGGGCTCTGTTTACCAAGTTGTACGTTGCTGAGCCAGGCGTGCAGTCCGAGGTGTTCTGGTATTAAGCCGTCAGCGATCAGCCTTCGGCAATCAGCTAACTCCCGCAAGACCGTCAAAAATCAAAACTGAAAGCTGACGGCTGAAAGCTGATGGCTACCTGCTGATCGCTGATCGCTTTGATGCAATTCCTGCAGGCTCCAGACGCGGATGGGATCGCGGCGGCGGCTGGAGACGGCCTCTGCAGCGGCCTTCGCCCCGCTCATGGTAGTTATGCACGGAATGCGGTACATCACGGCATTGCGCCGAATGGTTTGTTCGTCGGGGAAGGAATGACTGCCGGTGGTTGTGTAGACAACCAGGTTTAACTTGCCCGCTTTGAGCAGATCGACAGCATTCGGGCGTCCCTCGTTTACCTTGAAGACGGTCTTGCACGGCAAGCCGGCGGCCTTCAGTGCAGCGGTCGTGCCGCGTGTTGCGAACAGGTCAAATCCGAACTGGCGGAACTTCGCGGCGACCTCAATGGCCACACGCTTGTCCCGATCGTTCACGCTGATAAAAAGGGCTCCGGAATCGGGAATGGGCGTTCCCGCGGCGAGCTGGGCTTTGGCGAAGGCTTCGCCGAAACTTTGGCCCACGCCCATCACCTCGCCGGTGGACCGCATTTCCGGCCCAAGCGCCGGATCTACGCCAGGGAATTTAGCGAACGGGAAGACCGGACTCTTCACAAAGAAGTTGGGAACCGGGAGCGTACCGCTTATGATGCCCCCAGTTAAATTCGCGAATTCGCCCAGTTTCTTGCCTAGCATCAGGCCGACGGCAATCTTCGGCAGTGGCACTCCCGTCGCTTTACTGACGAACGGGACTGTGCGCGAAGCTCTCGGGTTCACTTCGAGCACGTAGACATCTCCGTTCTTCAGGGCGTACTGTACATTCATCAAGCCGATGACATTCAGCGCGCGGGCGAGTTTCGTCGTGTATTCCTCGATAGTGGCGAGACTGCCGGCGGGAATGGAAATGGCGGGCAGCACGCAAGAGCTGTCACCGGAGTGGACACCGGCTTCTTCGATGTGCTCCATAATGCCCGCGATTAAAACATTCTCGCCATCACAGAGCGCGTCCACATCCACTTCTGTGGCATCTTCGAGGAAGCGATCGATAAGGGCCGGCCGCTTCACCGAGAAGTTCACGGCCTCCTGCATATAGCGCCGGACCGTCTGCTGGTCATAGGCGATAACCATGGCCCGTCCGCCCAGGACGTAACTCGGCCGCACCAGCACTGGAAAGCCCAGCCTGTCGGCGACCGCGCAAGCTTCCTCGACGCTTGTGGCGGAGCCATTCGCCGGGGAAGGGATGCCGAGCTGATCCAGGAGATTGCCGAATCGCTTTCGATCTTCCGCGAGGTCGATATCGTGGGGATCTGTGCCGATGATCGGCAGGCCCGACTCCTTGAGCGGCATGGCAAGATTGAGAGGCGTCTGGCCGCCGAACTGCACGATAAGGCCATCGGGCTTTTCGACATCACAAATGTTGAGCACTTCTTCCTGAGTAAGAGGTTCGAAGTACAGGCGGTCGCTGGTGTCGTAATCGGTCGAGACGGTCTCGGGGTTGCAGTTCACCATGATCGACTCAACACCCATATCCTGGAGCGCAAACGACGCGTGGCAGCAGCAGTAATCGAACTCGATCCCCTGTCCAATGCGGTTTGGACCGCTGCCCAGAATCATGACCTTCTTTTTATCCGTCGGGTCGGCCTCGCTGGCGCTTTCGTAGCAGGAGTAGAGATACGGAGTAAAGCTCTCGAATTCGGCGGCGCATGTATCCACCCGGCTGAACACCGCGGCTATCCCAAGTTCTTTGCGGCGGTCGCGCACTGCGATCTCGGTCGTTCCCCAGGTCTTCGCAAGCTGCGTATCGGAGATGCCGAAACGCTTGGCACGGTGGAAGGTCTCGCGCGTGGCGGCCGGTAGTGATAATTTCGCCAGCTCCGCCTCGAACTCGACCACTTCCTGCATCTGTTTCAGGAACCAGGGATCGATAGAGGTGAGTTCGTGAATTTCCTCTATGGTGTAGCCGCTCGCCATTGCAAAGCGGATGT
>DATBHS010000103.1:0-18054 GCA_036557345.1 Bryobacteraceae bacterium | reverse complement strand
GAGCCTGGGCAACAACTTGTCGCGTACGGAGCTGTTCGAAGCGCGATGAGCGCCGGGAAACCGGGTTTTACCGGGCCGCTAACAGGGCGCGTAGATGCCTGGCTCGCTCGGGGGAGCGAAGCTGCCTCAGCGCCTTGGCCTCGATCTGACGAATGCGCTCACGCGTAACGTCGAATTCCTGCCCGATCTCTTCGAGCGTATGCTCGCGCTCGCAGCCGATCCCGAAACGCAAACGAATAACTTTTTCCTCTTTGGGGGAAAGGGTCTTCAAAATATTCGCGGTTTCGTCGCGGACGTTCGAATCGATAACAGCGTCGACGGGCGAGCCTACCCAGCGGTCCTCGATCAGATCGCCGAGCGCGGATTCCCCATCCCGTCCAACCGGGGTTTCGAGCGACACCGGATCGCGCGAGATGGTTTTGAGCTTCTGCACCTTCTCGACGGGAATGTCCATCCGCCGGCTGATCTCGTCGTTGGTGGGAACACGGCCAAGTTCCTTCTCGAGCTCGCGCGTGGCCCGCAGGAACTTGTTCATGCTCTCGTTCATATGAACGGGAATGCGAATGGTGCGCGACTGATCGGCGATCGCGCGCGTGATGGCTTGCCGGATCCACCACGTGGCGTAGGTGGAAAACTTGTAGCCGCGCCGGTACTCGAATTTGTCGGCAGCGCGCATCAGGCCGATATTGCCTTCCTGGATCAAATCGAGAAGATGCAGGCCCCGGTTCACATACTTCTTGGCCACGGAAACCACCAGGCGGAGATTGGCTTCCACCAGGTCTTTCTTGGCCCGTTCAGCCTCGATCTCACCATGGCGGATGACCGCCAGGCTGTGACGCAGATCGACCAGCGCGGCGCCGGCTTCCGCTTCTTTCTTCTTCAGGTCGCGCTTGAGTTCCTTAACGCGAAGCTGGGCGGAGGCCGAATTGCGCACTTCCAGCTTTCTGATTTCGGTGTCGAGCAGCGACATCTCGTCGGCCGTCTTCTCCACCGCCCGCACAAATTCCTTCCAGCGCGCCAGGTTGAACGGAATCGCACGGAGCGCCTGGGACAGCTCGATCTTGACCCTGACCACTTTCCCAGCCCATTTCTTGCGAAGCTTCTTGTTGCTAGCCGGGACGGAGGCCTGTTTGTCCACGGTCTGCTGCACCTTCTTGAAAGCGGCAAGGTAACTCAAAAACAGATCGCTGATTTCGGCGCGACGCTTAATGTCCGCCGCGCTACCCTCCTCGATATCGGAGGGCGGAAAATCCACGTAGCTGTCTACATCCTCTGCGCCTTTGCGAACCAGCTCTGCGAAATCGAAAACCAAGGTCTGGATCAGAGGCGAGCGGCTGATGGCCTTCTGCATCCGCAGTTTCCCGCGCTCCATCTTGCGCGCCAGGCTGACTTCTCCCTCGCGCGTAAGCAGCGGGACCGAACCCATCTCACGCAGATACACCCGTACCGGGTCGTCGGTGTAAATCGACTCCTCTACCTGCTGAGCGCCGTGGAACTCCTCATCCTGCACCTCTTCCGGATGAAAGAAATTGGAATCCTCATCGAATGGAAGCCCTAACGGCTCGCGTCCCTCGGCTAAAAACTGGTCCTCGAATTGATCCACTTACCTAATCACCTCTACCTGCACCCTTCGGCCTTTGTCGCACAAACAACTTTCCAGGCAATCTTCCGTCCCTTTCATGCTTGTCGGGGAAGCCCAACCGCACTCCTCAAACGAAATCGGCGAACCCAATCGGTTCCCAAACTGATATGAAACGCTTGCCCGTTGTGTGGATACTCCTCTGCCCCATCCGCCGCGGGGCGGAATGCAAGCGACACTCCGCAAAACTATAGGGCGCACTTATTATATCTGTTTCCCTGCCGGAAGTTAATACCTAATTAGGGAGATGTCGGGCAAAGTGGTTGGTTACACAAAAGTTAGCTCTGCGCCTCTTCGCGCATCCGCCTAGGAATGGTCGTCCGTTATATTAGACTTTCCGCTGGAGCATAAGGTTTTTGAGTTCGCTCAAAAATTCCTCCACATCCTGGAAATCGCGGTAAACGGAAGCAAAGCGAACGTAAGCTATCTTATCCAGTCCGCGCAGGCGTTCCATTAGGCGTTCCCCGATGAGCGTAGTAGCCAATTCCCGGTCCGGGGTCTCCAGCAGCGAACTTTCCACTTCGTCCACCAGCTCAGCCAGCTTTCCCATGCTTACGGGCCGCTTTTCGCAAGCCCGCAGAAGACCGCTGAGCACCTTCTGGCGGTCGAACTTTTCCCTTCTCCCGTCTTTTTTGATGACCATGTAGGGCACTTCGTCGCAACGTTCGTATGTGGTAAACCGCCGCTCGCAGGCAAGGCATTCACGCCGGCGGCGGATGGAATCACCCTCCTTGCTTTCCCGTGAATCGATTACCTTGTCTTCGCGGTGACCGCAGAAAGGACATGTCATTGTGTTGTCTTCGCCTCGCTGAGAAGCGCGGGCTCATCCTTGTGTTGTCTTCGCCTCGCCGTAGGGCCGGGCATACCCGACTCGGATCCTTTGAACCTTTGAACTTCAACCCCTTCATTCTCGTTTATCTGGTTGTAGCCGATGCAGATTAGGTTCGCCGAATGGCGACGGAGACTGCTGAAGGTTTTAGGGTACACAGATGTCCGCGGCCGCAATCGCAGTCGTTTCATTAAACTTGAAGGGTTCGCTAAGCTCAAGAGCTATAGGCGCGTCTCGGAATTGGGGAGATGCCGCCAGAGCCGGAGCTGACTCACGTTTGGATACCGAAGCCACTTTGGTCGAACGCTGCCTGAATGGAGAACAGGCCGCGTGGGAAGAGCTGGTGAAGCTATACACCAAGCGTGTCTACGCCATCTGTTACCGCTTCACAAGCCGTGACAATGAGGCCCAGGACCTGACGCAGGACGTGTTTTTGCGGGTGTTCAAGACGCTCGGCAGCTTCCGTGCAGGCGAGGGTTCATTTATCGTTTGGCTCACCCGGCTGACGCGTAACCTGCTGGTAGATCACTACCGCCGGAGCAAGAATGAGCGGGTGACTGATGCCATCGACGATAAGCTGGCAGTGCTCGAAGAGAAAACCGCGCAGTATTCCCGCACCGAGGGCATGCTCGCCGGACGGGAAGCGGGAGAGTTGCTGCAGGTGGGACTGCAGAAGCTTTCGCCGGAGCTGCGCGAGGCCGTAATTTTGCGTGATCTACAGGAACTGGAGTACCGCGAGATCGCCCATGTTTTGAATGTTCCGGAAGGAACGGTGAAATCGAGATTGAACCGCGGCCGTGCTGAATTGGCACGCGTTTTGCGGAGGAACAAGGTGTCGGTATAAGGCCTGAAGAAAGACCGCGGAACGAAATGCAATGAACTGCGCCGAGTTTGAGAGCGTTCTCGCCGATTACATCGACGGCACCCTCGGCAGCGCTGCTAGCGCGGCCTTGGAGCAGCACGCCTCCTCGTGCGCCGCTTGCAGCGAGTTCATGGCCGACGTAAAAGGCGCGGTCGCTTTTCTCAAGCGCGCCGATGAAGTAGCCGTACCGCCGGAACTGATCACGCGTATCGCTTATCAGGCGCCGGTGGGTCGTAGTCCTCAGCCCTTTGACAAGCCCGGCTGGCTTAGCCGGATGACGACCAAATGGCTGCATCCGATCCTGCAGCCCCGCCTCGCGATGGGAATGGCCATGACGGTGTTGTCTTTTGCCATGCTGGAGCGCTGCACAGGTATTCGCGTGCAACATATCCAGGCCGCGGACCTGAATCCGGTTCGTGTTTGGGCCGGCATAGAAGACAAGGCGCTGCGCGTAAAGGATCGCGCCGTGAAATATTACGAAAACATTCGTTTCGTCTACGAGATCGAAACGAGGCTCAGAGACTTCGAACAACAGCAAGAGGCGTCGCAGGCTCCGCGGGCGAAGACGTCTGCCCGGCAAAAGGCAGAACCGCGGAACGGACAAGCCAAACGCCAAAACGGACTGCCTACGCCTGGAGAAGAACGGAAATGAACTGTTATCTACACCCCGAGACCACCGCGACCGGCTTCTGCCGTTCATGCGGCAGACCCCTTTGCGCACTCTGCCAGCGACCATCAGAAGGAACTCTATATTGCCAGGACCATGTTCCCCAGGAGCATGTCAACACGGGCTACGCAACGAATATTGACCCGAATGCGGCTGCATCGAATCCATACGGCACGCCCGCCCAGACGGCCCCGCCGGTGCGCACTTCGCCAGGACTGGCCTTTGTTCTCGGTATCATCCCGGGAGTCGGGGCCATTTACAACGGCCAATACCTCAAAGGCCTCGTGCACGCCCTGATCTTTGGCCTTCTTATAACGCTGATCGACAACGCGAACGGTACAGGCGCAGAACCGTTGCTGGGAATCTTTATGGCTGCGTTCGTTTTCTACATGCCCTTCGAGGCGTATCACACGGCGAAAAGGCGTCAATCGGGCCTTCCAGTGGACGAGTGGTCGAGCATCATGCCGCGGAACCGCCAGACCGGGCGTCTGCCTCTCGGTCCGCTCCTGCTGATTGCGATCGGTGTGATTTATCTGCTGAATTCTCTGGAGTTGCTCGACTTCCGTGCCATTTCCCGTTTCTGGCCAGTCATTCTGATCGTGGTTGGCGCATATATGCTGTATAGCCGTTTTTCCGGCCCCGACTCTTCAGCAGCCTCACGCCGCTATACAGGGTCACCGGATGCGCCATCCAACAACTTTGTGGAGAGCCGTCGTGAGCAATAGAGGCGCGCTGTTCACACAGGCGATTCGCGGCCCCATTCTGCTCATTACGGTCGGAATTCTGTTTGCCATGCAGCAGGCCGACACGCTCCCGTTCTCGCATACCTGGCCCCTGTTGATCATCGTCATCGGACTTTTGAAGCTGATTGAGCGAATGCTCCTGCCGCCGCAACCCCCCGCACCTCCTCCTATGCCGCCCGCTTCACCGGTAGGAGGGCCAGTGCGATGAGACCCCGGGGGTCGGTAACCGGACCGCTTATTATCATTCTGATCGGCGTCATTTTCCTTATTCATTCGTTCTCACCACAATTTCGCATTGCCGACCTGCTCATCTTGTACTGGCCCTATCTCTTGATTGTCTGGGGCGTCGTCGCGCTGCTTGAAGTGTGTGTGCGTTTCCTGCGCGGCAGGGCAGTACCGGTAAATGGCGTCTCGGGCGGGGCGTGGTTCATCATCGTCCTCATTTGTCTGATCGGCGTTTCAGCCTTTGAGATCCATCGGCCGGGAAACCATTGGTGGCAGGAAACCGGTTGGGGGCGGGGTTTCAGCGACGCATTCGGCGAGGAACACGATTATTCCGTCGAGCCCATCCAAAAAAGCGTCGGCTCCTCGCCTCACGTGATCATTGAAGCCTTTCGCGGTGATGCCCGGATTGTGGGAAGCGATGGAACGCAAATCTCCGTCAGCGGACATAAGACGATCCGGACGCTCGAAGGACCGGCCGCCGATCGCACAAATTCAGACACTCCGGTTGACGTGGTGCTTCAGGGCAATACCGTGATCATCCGTTGCAATCAGGACCGGGCCGGATCGCGGACACGGGTGACGACCGACCTGGACGTTTCTGTACCCAAAGGAGCAAGCCTTGAAGCCACCGGCAATTCGGGAGATTTCGACGTTTCAGGGATCTCCGGCGATGTAGATTTGAGCAGCGCCAACGCAGGCATGAGGCTGCAGGATCTGGATGGAAATGTCAAAGTGGACACGCGGCACAGCGATCTGGTGCGCTGCACGAACGTCAAGGGCAATGTCGATTTGCGCGGCCACGGGGGAGACGTCGAGCTGACGAAGATTGCGGGACAGGTCACCGTAACAGGCGACTATTCGGGGACCGTTTCGCTTCGTGAGCTGGCTAAAGCCGTGCGCATCGAGAACATGCGAACTCAATTGGAGGTCCAGCAGATTCCCGGCGAGCTGCGAGTCGACCGCGGCAGCCTGAACGCGCAGGGCGTGATGGGCCCCTTGAAGCTTACCGCACATGCCACGGATATCAGTCTCGCTGGATTCACAAACGCCGTGCAGGTCAGCATTGACCGTGGCGACCTCGAGCTTCGGCCGGAGCGCGTGCCGATGGGGAAAATGGATGTGCGCATAAAGTCGGGCAATATCGACTTGACCTTGCCGGAATCGGCACAATTCGTCCTGGCCGCAAGCACCGATCACGGCGAAATTGAGAATGAGTTTGGCACCGCGCTCAGCGCCCACACAGAAAAGCTTGGTTCCAGACTAGATGGATCCGTCGGAAGCGGACCCGATGTGAGCCTGACCGTCGGCCGCGGTAACATCACGATCCGCAAGGGTACCGTTGCCGAACCTGCCTCCGCTAAAGTTACCTCCATCAGCCAAACCCAACCGCAATAGCTGGCGCTCACCGCAACAGTTGAAACCGAGCCGCAACTTGAAGCGGAGCCGCGACCCGGGGCGCCCTCTGGGCCGAGCGGATGTTGTCTCGAACGTTAGCCTAGAAACTTGGATCTCTCAACTCCCCTTCAATACGTCAAGGGCATCGGCCCTGCGCGCGCGGAGATGCTGGCTTCCAAGGGGTTGCAAACGGTAGCCGACCTTCTCTATTACGCTCCCTTTCGCTATGAAGACCGTACCAATGTCAAGCTCATAGCGGCCCTCGCTCCTGGGGAGAAAGCGGTCGTCATTGCACGGGTCAACAGCGCCCGGCTCGCCGGGTTCAAACGTAGGAATTTGGGACTGTTTGAGGTCATCTTTCACGATGGTAGCGGCGCAACGTTGGAAGCCCGCTGGTTCCACGGGGAGCGCTACGCAGACAGTCTCATCCCCGGCCGGCGGGTCGCATTATTCGGAAAAGTCGAGCTGAGTAGCTTGAGCCGGCATCCGTTGATGATACAGCCCGAAGTGGAGATCCTTACTGACGAGCCGGATGAGGACGAGATGCTTCACACCGGCCGGATCGTCGCAGTCTATGAAGCGGCCGGGAAAGTATCGACACGAGTTTTCCGATTGCTTCTCGACCGCATCCTGAAGCAGGCGCCGATGCCCGAGGACGCCTTGCCCGCAAGCGTTCGCGCGCGCATTCAGCTTCCGGACCTCGGAACGGCCATTCGCGGACTGCATGCTCCGCCGCCGGGTACCGATTTGCAGCTTCTGAACGCGTTTCGCACGCCGGCCCAGACGCGGCTGATTTTCGATGAGTTCTTCTGGCTGGAATGTGGTCTGGCTCTGAAAAGGGCAAAGGCTCGGGCGGCGACCGGCATCTCGTTCGCCATCACTGAACACGCGCGAGAGCAGATCAAGAAGATGTTGCCCTTCAAGCCCACCGCAGCGCAGCGTCGTGTCATGCAGGAAATTGCCGACGATATGAAGCAACCGCATCCCATGAACCGGCTGCTGCAGGGGGATGTCGGCAGCGGTAAAACCATCGTCGCCGCACAGGCAGCCGTGATCGCAATTGAGAACGGCTATCAGGTAGCGGTGCTTGCGCCTACGGAAATTCTCGCTGCCCAGCATCATTCGTATTTCAAGCGCCTGCTGGAAAAACTGGGATACATCGTGGCATCGCTGACCGGCTCAGCAACTGCTCACGAGAAGCAGCAGATCAAGCGCATGCTCGCCGAGGGCCTGGTCCATGTGGTTGTTGGCACCCACGCGCTGATCCAGGAAGACGTAAGCTTTCGCAAGCTCGGCCTGGCAATTGTCGATGAGCAGCACCGCTTCGGCGTTCAGCAACGCTTGGAACTCTTCAAAAAAGGCGAACAACCAGATGTACTTGTCATGACCGCAACCCCCATTCCGCGAACGCTGGCGCTAACCCTCTACGGCGATTTGGATATTTCCGTAATCGATGAGCTGCCGCCCGGACGAAAGCCGGTTATCACGAAGCACGTGCCCGAATCCTCCGTCGAGGGCATTTACAGCTTCGTTGCGCAGGAGATCAAGGCGGGCAGGCAGGCGTACGTTGTTTACCCGGTTGTCGAAGAGTCGGAGACCGAAGCCGTCAAAGCCGCCGAAAAGATGTTTCGGCATCTATCGAAGAAAGTCTTTACGGATATCCCCGTCGGTCTGCTGCACGGCCGGCTGAGCGCCGAAGAGAAAGACTCCGCCATGCGCAGCTTCCAAACCGGGCACACCAAGGTCCTGGTCGCGACCACCGTGATCGAAGTGGGAGTGGACGTCCCGAATGCGTCCGTGATGGTGATCGAGCAGGCGGAACGCTTCGGACTGGCGCAGATCCATCAGTTGCGCGGACGCGTGGGCCGCGGATCGTATCAGAGTTATTGCATCCTGGTTACCGGCAAGCTGAACGACATCGCGCGCGAACGAATTCGGACACTGGTCGAGTCCAGCGACGGTTTCTACATTGCGGACATGGATATGAGGCTGCGGGGCCCGGGCGAGTTCTTCGGAACTCGGCAGTCCGGCATACCTGGCCTGCGCTTAGCAGACCTGGTGCGTGACACGGATGTGCTCGAGATGGCACGGGCAGAGGCGCAGAAACTTGTGGCGAACCGCGATAGCGAAGAGCTGCGCGCGGCGGTTTACTACATTCAGGAACACTGGCAGCGTAAATACGGCTTCGTGCGGGTCGGTTGAAATGCGAGTAATCGGCGGACAGTTTCGCAGCCGGAAGTTGAAGAGCGTTCCTGACACGGCCGTTCGTCCGACTCCGGATCGCCTGCGCGAAGCCATGTTCAATGTGATCGCGCCGCGAATCTCCGGAACGGTGTTTGTCGATGCATATGCAGGTAGCGGCGCTGTCGGGATCGAGGCCCTAAGCCGCGGAGCAAGGCGAGTGATTTTGATTGAGCGTAAGGCGGCCGCACTGGCCGTCATTCGCGAGAACCTGGCATCGTTGGATATTGGCGGTGAGGTTACGGTCCTTCGCGGCAGCGCTTCCGTCCTCCTCCCAAACTATCCGGGCGATATCGTATTCGTCGATCCGCCTTACGACCAGGAAGATGAATATCGCAAGGCCTTGCTGGCGCTTGCCGGCACTCCTTGCAAACTCGCGATCGCGCAGCACACATCGCGGCTGGAACTCGCAATTGAGTACGGCGGTCTGGCCAGGACACGCGTGCTGAGACAAGGAGATAATTCGCTCAGTTTCTACGAGCCCGCCAACAGGATATGAATGTCCATCAAGTTTGTGCCGGTCGGTCCGGTCCGGATCAAGTCGCCAAGTGCATCGAAAAACGGGTACGAATCGTTCGCTTGCAAGTGGGCTGCCGCATCCAGTCCGCGTGCGGCGGCGCGGCTCACCGTCTTTCCAGTAGCAATTGCACCTGCGGCATCGGTCGGGCCATCGGTTCCATCGGTGCCGGCACTCAGAATCAATAGATCGCTCAGCCCTTCTATTTCGATCGCTGCGGAAAGCGCGAACTCCTGGTTACGCCCGCCCTTCCCGTCGCCGTTTACCGCAACGGTGGTTTCGCCACCTGACAGAACGCATGCTGGGCGGCGGACCGGATTCCCGGATAGCCGAACCTCACGGAGAATTTGCGCGTGCACTCGCGCCACTTCGCGCGTTTCGCCCTGCACGGTACTCGAAAGGATCAGCGTGCGATAACCGAGCGCCTTGGCCTGATGAGCAGCCGCTTCGAGCGCGAGCCGGTTGCTGCCCACGATCACGTTGTAGACGTTTTCAAAAATCGGATCGCCGGGCTTGGGAGTCTCCGGCACATGACCTGCCGCGCCGGCCTCCAACCGGCTCCGAACCGCTTTCGGAACGCGATTCCGTACGCGATATTTGTCCAGCACCGCAAGCGCATCGGAAAACGTGGACGGATCAGGAGCGGTTGGCCCGGAACCGATGGTCTCCAACGGGTCGCCGATCACGTCGGACACGAGAAGGCTCACAAGGGTGGCCGGGTAAGCGAGCGCGGCCATCCTTCCGCCCTTTAGCAACGACAGATGCTTGCGCACGGCATTCAACTCGGCGATGTTCGCGCCGGCGCGCAAAAGAAGATCGGTGGTCTGCTGCTTGGCCGCCAGGGTAATGGCTTGCGCAGGGGCCGGCAACAGCGCCGATGCCCCGCCTGAGATCAAAACGATTAACAGATCCCGCGCATTCAATTCCCTTAACAGTGCGTGTATTTGTTCGGACGCCATCAGGCCATGCTCATCGGGAATGGGGTGCCCGGACTCGATCAAGGTGAGGCGGCGGAGACCTCTGCCGGCGTGTCCATACTTCGTCACGGCAATACCGCTCGTGAGCGCGCGTCCAAGCACCTGGCTCGCTGCGGACGCCATCGGGACAGCGGCTTTGCCTGCCGCAACCAGGAAAACGCGATCGAACTCATTCAGCGCGATCGCCGTAGTTCCGGCTCGAAGCTGGCTGGCTGACAGCGAGAAATGCTGCCGAACTGCGTTTCCTGCATCACCTGCACGTAAGGCAGCTTTTAGAATCGCCAGTGCGTCACCGCGCAATCCGCTACTCGTGGGAGTCACCGGGCTTAAAAGATCGGAAGGTGCAGGATCTTCTGCACGATTTCCGGCAACTCCGCCGTATCGACATCGATGCGGAAATCGGCACGCGCGTACAACGGCCGCCTATCTTCGTACAGAACCTGGAGAGCGTTGCCCCTGTCTGCTGCAAGGGGACGTGTGGCGTCATCTCCCAGTCGCTTGCGGACGGTCTCCAGAGTGCAGTCGAGCCAAACGGCAACACCATTATTCTGAATCAATTCCCAGTTCCGGGGTTGCACAAAAGCGCCGCCGCCCAGCGCGACCACGCATGGGTTACCGGCCTCGATTTCCAGGACGCGCGCGCGGATCGTCTCCGTCTCCACGTCGCGAAACGCAGCTTCACCGTCTTGCAGGAAAATCTCGGCAATGCTCCTACCCTGGCGCAATTCAATTTCGCGGTCAATATCCGTAAAGGGCCAGCCCAACTCTTCCGCGACAGCGCGTCCAATGGTAGTCTTGCCGCTTGCCATAAAGCCTACTAAGTAAAGAGCAGGCGTGCGTTTCAGCTTCAATGTCACGGAGCAGATCATTAGTATATCGCCGGTTCCGGCCCTCGAAGAGCGCGAGAAACGGATAATGGAGACATGAGCACGGAGCTTCTGCCGCTATTTCCGCTCTCGCTCGTATTGCTGCCCGCAATGCCTTTGCCCTTGCATATCTTCGAAGAACGCTACAAGGAGATGATGGGCGATGTGGTCCCCTCAGGAGCCGAGTTTGGTGTCGTGCTCGCCAAAGACGGAGGCATTGTCAACATCGGCTGTACGGCTCGCGTGGAGCGCGTGCTGCGGCGTTACCCGGACGGCCGTCTGGACTTGGTAGCCGTTGGCCAGCGCCGGTTCCAGATCGCATCGCTCGATGAGAACAAATCCTATCTGCGAGCGGAGGTCGAGTTTTTCAATGACGACGATGCGAGCGAAGTTCCGTCCGAGCTTCGCAAGAAGGCCATTGCGGCGTATCGCCGCCTGGTGGAGATAGACCACCCGGGTGAAAAGGAGGAGCCGAAATTCGATCTGGTTCGCATCAGTTTCCTGCTGGCGCAGCTCATCTCAGACCTGGATAAGCGCCAAACCGTGCTCGCGCTCCGGTCGGAGGTGGAGCGCCTGGAGTATTTGATCCGGATCGTTCCCGAGTATCTGATCCAGCGGGAGAGAACCGCGCTGGCGAAGCGCGTAGCCCCGCTGAATGGACATCCGAGGATCGCGCTCTAGGAACCAGCTTGAAACGTCAACACCTCATCTTCGATGCCGACGACACGCTCTGGGAAAACAACATCTATTTCGAGGAGGCGTTCGAGCAGTTCTGCGATTACCTGGCCCATTCGTCCATGTCTCCGGTTGAGGTTCGGGCCGTGCTCGATGAGATCGAGCGCATGAATGCACGCATCAACGGATACGGATCGCGCAGCTTCGCGCGGAATCTGACGGCCTGCTTTCAGCGCGTAGCAGAGCGCGACATTTCCGATGCCGATCTCGCCGTGGTTCAAGATTTCGCGCACGCCATACTTGAGAAACCGATCGAGTTGATTGAGGGAGTGTCGGAGACAGTCGCCGAACTCTCCTTGCGGCATGAGCTCATTCTGTTCACTAAGGGCGATCCCGAGGAGCAACACCTCAAGATCGACCGCTCGGGCCTGGCGCACTATTTCCACCATGCTGCGATCGTAAGAGAGAAGAACGAACCGGCCTACCTGGATCTCGCGCGCCAGCGGCAATTCACAATCGAGCAGACCTGGATGATCGGGAACTCGCCTAAGTCGGATATCAACCCCGCGCTGGCGGCCGGCTTCAGTGCGGTGTACGTTCCTCATCCCCGCACCTGGTCGCTCGAGCATGAGAGCGTACCGGAGGAGCATCCGCGGCTCTTGCGCGTAGTTAGCATTCGCGAGCTGACGGTGTATTTTTAGTAGCCGGTATTGTACGGCGCTGAGCCTACCGCAGCGCTCTCGCGGAATACGAAACAAACGAAAGCAACGTCCCCGGGAAGATCCCCAGAAACAAAGTGCCCAGCGCGCTGGCCCAGATTGCCACACGCAAGCCGGCCGAAGGAGGCGGCAGCTCTGTCGTAGCAGTGCCTGGGTCGTGCATATAAATCGCCACGATGATCTTCAGGTAGTAATAGGCAGCGATAGCGCTGTTGATCAAGCCGAGCACTGTAAGCCAGACCAGATGCGAGTTCAGCGCCGCCTGGAACACATAAAATTTTGCGAAAAACCCGCCGGTGAGTGGGACACCAATCAAGGAGAATACGAAAATGGCGAGAAGCGCGGCCGTCGCAGGCTCGCGCCGCCCAAGCCCGGCGAGATCCTCGATTTTCACATAGCGTTCGTTCCGCGCCGCAACGTGGCTCACAACGGCGAATGCGCCGATATTCATGAGCGCGTACGACGCCAGGTAGAACATGGCGGCCGCAACGCCCACCTGCGAGCTCGCAGTCAGAGCGATGAGCACGTATCCGGCGTGCGCAATGGAGCTGTAGCCGAGCAGCCGCTTCACATTAGTCTGCAACAGCGCCGCGAAATTGCCGATGATCATGGTCGCCAGCGCACAACCCCACACCAGCCAGACCCAACGATCATTAATGGGGCGAAATGAAATCATAAATACGCGAAAGAAAATGGCAAATGCAGCCGCCTTCGGTCCCGCCGACATGAACGCGCTGACCGGAGCAGCCGCACCCTGATAGACGTCGGGCGCCCAGACCTGGAACGGAGCAATTGAAACCTTAAAGCCGAAACCGACGAACATCAGGGCGGCTGCCAATCCCGCTATGGGCGAAATGGGTGCGCCTTGCGCCAGAATCCGGCGAATCTCTTCCAGGTTGGTAGAACCGACAAGACCATAAATCCACGCAATGCCGTACAGCAGAAACGCTGTCGCGAACGATCCGAGCAAAAAGTACTTCAGCGCGGACTCATTGTTACGCCGGTCATCGCGCAAGAAACCGGCCAGGATGTAGGTGGCGATCGAGGAGATCTCCAGCCCGATGAACACCATGATCAGGTCGTTTGCCGTGGACAGGATGCATTGACCGACTAACGAGAACAGAATGAGCGCGTAGTATTCGCCAGTCTGCGCGCCTTCCCGCTCCAGATAGCTGAAGGACGTGAGGATGCACAGAAATCCCACGACCAGAACGAGTGCCCGGAAGAAGGTGCCATATCCGCCGACGACAATCATGCTTTCGAAAGCAGCGCCGCCGTCCGTGTAGGCCCAGAGATTCGCTGCAAACGCAATGGCAATGCCCACGAGAGCCAGAACGCCGAGCGAGCTTTTCTTGCCCTGTGAGGCCACCGCCTCGAGCATCATCACGGCAACGCCAAAAACGGTGAGGACGATCTCAGGCAGGAACCGAAGGTAGTCCGCGCCGGTTACGTGAACACTAATGGGCACGGGCAGCCTCCGCGAGCTGGGACGGAACCGGGTGCGCGAGCTCTACCCGGTATTGATTATTCATGTTCGTCTGCTCCAAAAGATGGGCAGCGGCTGAGTCGATGGGCGGCATGAACGATTGCGTATAGCTGCCCAGCCAGACCATGAGCAGAATCAGAGGCATAACCGGCGCCCAGTCTCGCGCACTCAGGTCGGTAAACGTACCAGCTCGCTCATTCGCCTTTCCAAAAAACGTGCGCTGGTACATCCAGAGCATGTAGGCTGCTGAGAGAATGACGCCAGTCGCGGCCCATGCGGCCCATGAAAACTTCGTGAGCGCCGCTCCCTGGAGAACTAAAAACTCGCCGATGAAGTTGCACAAGGCCGGCAGGCCGATACTTGCGAACAGGGTAACCATGAAGGCCGTCGCGAGACCGGGCGCAGAAGTTGCAATGCCGCCGAAATCGGCGATTTCCAGCGATCCGCGCCGCTCTTCCAGATATCCGGCTAACAAAAAAAGCGCCCCGGTCGATATCCCGTGCGCGATCATCTGGTACACGGCGCCGTCCGCGCCCTGCTGGCTAAGCGTGAAGATCCCAAGCACAACGAACCCTAGATGGCTGATGGACGAATAGGCTAACAGGCGCTTGATATTCGACTGCATCAGCGCGATCAGCGCCCCATAGATAATCCCGATGATCGCCAATACAGCCACCCAGGTCGCGCAGCGGTGCGCCGCAGCCGGCGTAATCGTCAAGCAGTAACGGATGAGACCGTAAGCGCCCATTTTGGACATCACCGCCGCAAGCAGGAATGTGGCGGGCATCGCAGCCTCCGTATATGTGTCCGGAAGCCAGGTGTGCAGCGGAAAGATGGGAACCTTCACGGCAAATGCCGCAAAGAAACCCAGGAAAAGCAGCATTTGTTGGGAGGGAGCCAGTGTTACGCGGCCCGAACCAATGGCGTTCATGATCTCGACATAGTCGAAGGTACCCGCCTCGCTGTGGAGGTAAATGATCGAAGCCAGCATCAGCACAGAACCGAGCATCGTGTACACAAAGAACTTGACGGCTGCCGGCCCGCGCCTCGAGCCTCCCCATCCGCCGGCCATCAGGTACATCGGTACCAGCGCGACTTCCCAGAACACGTAAAACACAAACAGGTCGAGCGCTGAGAAGACGCCGATAATTCCAAATTCGAACAGAAGCAAGAGAGCGAAGAAGTTCTTCTGCCGCTCCTTGATCATCGTGCGCGAGATCCAGACTGCAATCGGGACAAGGAGTGTGGTTAGGAGGACCAACCACAAGCTGATTCCGTCAATGCCGAGGTGAAAGCGAATCCGCAGACCGGGCGTGTCCACCCAAGAAGCATTCACAACAGAGGTAAATTGCGAGCCGCTGGCGGCGGCAGGCGCGACCAGACCCAACGAAACGAAAAAAGCGACCACAGTTGCGGTCAGTGCCGCGAAGAACGGCGCTTTGCCGCGAGGCACGAACAGAACAACGAAAAAACCGATCAGTGGTACCGCCAGAGTCGCAGCAAGCAGGTTCATCGGCCGCCTCCGAATAACCCCATCGCGAAAATCACGAGTAAGCAACCGGCCAGGACCCAGGTGGCATAGTTGCGAATGCTGCCCGATTGAAAATGCCGCACTATCGAGCCCCAGGCGCGAACAGCGCGGCCTAAGCCGTTTACCAAACCGGCATCGATCAATCCTTCATCCATTCCTTTCCAAAGGACGATTCGCGAAATGCCTTTGAGCGGCTTCACCACCACGGCCTGGTATGCCTCGTCCACGTAGTACTTGTTGTAGACGAGCGTATACAGCCCGCCGGCGCTGTTCTTGATTGACTCCGCAAGCGACGGCTGGTACACGTACAGGAGAGCCGCAACGATAATGCCGAGAATGCCAAAAACGGCAGAAACAATCATCGGCATCGTATCCGCATGTTCTGCGAATGGGAACATCGCTGATAGCCAAGCGGGAACATTGATATACCCGCCGCCGAGAGAAAGAGCTGCCAGAATCATCAGCGGCAGGGTCATCGTCAGCGGGGATTCGTGTGGATGATGATGGCCTCGATAGTCTCCGAAGAACGCGAGAAAGTACGCGCGAAAGACATAGAAGGCGGTAATGCCGGCAGTAATCGCTCCAATCCAAAACATCCAGGGAGCATGCGCATAAGCGGCCGAGAGAATCGCGTCCTTGCTGAAGAACCCCGAGAATCCGGGAACTCCGGATATCGCCAGGCTAGCGATGCCCAGAGTTACGAAAGTGACCGGCATGGCCTTGCGGAGTCCGCCCATATGACGCAAGTCCTGCTCGCCGCTTAATCCGTGGATGATACTTCCCGCTCCGAGGAACAAGAGCGCCTTGAAAAATGCGTGGGTCATCAAGTGGAAGATGCCAGCCGAGTATGCTCCTAACCCCACACCAAGGAACATGTATCCAAGCTGTGAAACCGTCGAGTAGGCGAACACTTTCTTGATATCGTTCTGCGCGATGCCGATGGTTGCACCAAGTACTGCAGTGAACAAGCCAACGATGGCCACGATTTCCATCGCGGCCGGTGCGTGATCGTAGAAAAACGAAAGGCGCGCAATCATATAGACACCCGCGGTCACCATGGTCGCGGCGTGAATGAGAGCGGAGACGGGCGTGGGAGCAGCCATCGCATCCGGCAGCCATACATAGAGCGGGATTTGCGCAGATTTTCCCGTTGCGCCCGCGAACAGCAGCAGGGTAAGAACCGCGAGCGTGCCGAACCCGGCCTCCACTGGAAGGCCCGACACGGCGGCAGCCATCTTGCTAAAGTCCAGAGTTCGAAATGTCACGACAGCAAGAAAGATACCGAGCGAGAACCCCAAATCGCCGATGCGGTTTACGATGAATGCCTTGTTGCCGGCGCCCGTGGCCCACGTCTCGTGGAAATAGAACGAAACCAGCAGATAGCTGCAGAGCCCGACGCCTTCCCAGCCGACGAACAACAAAAGCAGGTTCGAGGCCATCACCAGAATCAGCATGAAGAACGTGAACAGGTTCAGATAGCTGAAGAACCGGTAATATCCGCCTTCGTGCTCCATATAACCGATCGAATAGATGTGAATCAGGAGCCCGACCCCGGTAACGATCAGCAGCATCACCGCGGTCAGGCGGTCTACTACGAGATCAAAACCGACATTCAGAAAGCCGCTTTGGATCCACGTGAAGTAATGCTGCGAATAGGCCGTGTTCAGGGGATAGAGCTTGGCAAGTAGCGCCAGAACATAGATGAACGATACCGCTACCGACCCCACTCCAATCACATTGATGAGGGCTTTAGAAAAACGCCGGCCCCACAAGCCATTCAACAGAAACCCGATCAGTGGAAAAGTTGCAATGAGCCAGAGGTTCATGTTTGGTCTACAGTTTCATGGAATCGACTTCGTCGATTTGCAGCGTGCCGCGGTTCTTGAAGATTGTGAGGATAATAGCCAGCCCGACGGCTGCTTCGGCCGCTGCCACAACCATCACGAAGAATGAGTAAATCTGGCCATCGATACGCCGGAGCTCATAGGAAAACGAAATGAAGCTCAGGTTCACCGCGTTCAGCATGAGTTCGATGGACATGAATACGGTGAGGACACTCTTCCGATAGACGAAGCCTGCTACACCCAGGGCAAACAGAATGGCGCTCACAACCAGGTACCAGGAAAGGGGGACGTGAGTCATGTTAGTCAATCTCTTTCCGTGCTAGGACTACAGCACCCAGGATCGCGATCAGGATAAGAACGGAGATTACCTCGAAGGGAAGCAGATAGGTCGTAAACAGCAGTTGTCCGACGTGTTCTGCTGTACCTCCGACCCAGCTTCCAAACTCCACACGGCGAAGCGGAGGCAATACTGCCCGGATCAGGAAGCCGAGCAGTGCAACCAGGCAAAGCAGCAGAGGAAGGCCGGCGATCTGCGCAAACCAGGCTTTTGTGCTGCCCTTCTCCGCGCCCGCATTGAGCAGCATGATGACGAAAACGAACAACACCATTACCGCCCCGCCATAGACGATCATCTGCGCCATAGCGAGAAACTCCGCACCCAACAGCAGATAGAGAACGGCGAGTGAGCCCATGACTCCGATGAGCGAAAGGGCGCTCGAAATCGGATGCTTCTGCAGCACCAGGTTGAAGCCGCTCACAATCGCAACAATGGCAAAGATGATAAAAAGAACGGTGTCTATCAAGTAAACGCCTCCTTCCGGGCTAAAAGACGGCCACG
>DATBHS010000102.1:0-10964 GCA_036557345.1 Bryobacteraceae bacterium | reverse complement strand
GAGCAGCGGATCATACATCTGCATAGTTACGATACGCCCGAAATAATCGCGATGCGGGTATCGGCTGGGTTTGATAAGTATCTCGCCTGGATACAAGCAAGCGTCTAGGTTCTAATCGAATACATGCGGTTCGCTCTGTTGCTCCTCGCTATGGGTGCCGGGTCGGCGTTATGGGGGCAGGAAAAGCCTCTTATTGTGCTGCCGTATACGCCCGCACTGGACGCGCGATTCATGGACAAATCCGCAGATCCCTGCGCCGATTTTTACAAATACGCGTGCGGTAACTGGAACAAGCTGAATCCCATGCCGGCGGACCAGGCGCGCTGGGCCGTCTACTCGAAGCTGGCGGATGAGAACCAGCGCTTTCTTTGGGGCATCCTCGAGAAGGCGTCGCAACCAGCGGCGTCCCGTACCGCAAACGAACAGAAGATCGGGGACTTTTTCCACGCCTGCATGAATGAGCCGGCAATTGAGAGCGCTGGACTAAAGCCCCTCAATCCGGAGCTAACCGAGATCGCGAATCTGAAATCTGTAAACGATATCGCCGGATACATTGCCGGCCGGCACAGCAAAGGGATCGGTCAGGGCATTCTGTTCAGTTTCGGCTCCGACCAGGACTACGATAATTCGTCGCAGATGATTGCCGCGGCAAAAGCCGGCGGCTTGGGACTGCCAGACCGCGATTATTACACGAAAACCGATGCAAAGTCGGGGGAGATCCGGCACAAATACGTGGAGCACGTTCAGCGCATGCTCGAATTGCTGGGCGAATCGGGTCCCGATGCGCGCGGCGACGCCCTGAGTGTCATGAGCATTGAAACGGCGCTGGCTATGGCCTCACTGACTCGTGTTAAGCAGCGAAATCCGTACAATCTGAAGCACAAGCTGGCGCGGGAGGAGTTGAGCGCGATGACGCCCGCTTTCGACTGGAATGCCTATTGGGGTTCTGTCAACGCGCCGGCTTTTCAAACCTTAAATGTCACGGAACCCAAGTTCTACCAGGCCCTGAACGCCGAACTGAAGAGCCGCAAGCTTTCGGCCTGGCGAGCCTATTTGCGCTGGCATTTGATCCATGCAGAAGCGCCGTATCTGTCGTCACAAATTGCCCTGGAGAATTTTGATTTCTTTAGCAGGTATCTGCAGGGTGTTCGGCAAATGCCGCCTCGCTGGAAGAAGTGTACGCGCCTGGTCGATCGCGATTTGGGGGAAGCGTTGGGACAGGTGTTCGTCGCCCGGACCTTTTCGCCGAAGACGAAGCAGGATGTGCTACACGTGACGCGCCAGATCGAAGAAGAAATGGGCCGGGACATTAAAGATTTGACCTGGATGAGCGAGCCGACCAAGAAGCAGGCGCTGGCGAAGCTGGACGCTGTGGTCAACAAGATCGGCTATCCCGACAAGTGGCGCGATTACAGCTCGGTTGAGATCAAGCGCGACGATTTCCTGGGCAACGTGATTCGAGCCATGGCATTCGAGGAGCGACGCAGGCTGAACAAGATCGGCAAGCCAGTCGACCGGACCGAGTGGTTCATGACACCGCCCACCGTGAATGCGTACTACGATCCGCAGACGAACGATGTCAATTTCCCGGCCGGCATCCTTCAGCCGCCGCTTTTCGATCCGAAATTGGATGCCGCGCCAAACTATGGCAACACCGGCGCGACCATCGG
The DNA here is from genome assembly GCA_036557345.1 of Bryobacteraceae bacterium. Lineage (GTDB taxonomy): Bacteria > Acidobacteriota > Terriglobia > Bryobacterales > Bryobacteraceae > Bog-105. The sequence goes on along the minus strand of DATBHS010000102.1, from coordinate 9,294 downwards.
ACACGAACTGACGCACGGCTTCGACGATGAAGGCCGGCAATTCGATGCCCAAGGGAATCTCCGGAACTGGTGGCAACCGGCCGATGCCAAAGAATTTGAAGGACGGGTAGCCTGCGTCCGGAATCAATACGCGCAGTACGTGGTGATCGACGATATTCACATCAACAGCCGCCTGACACTCGGGGAAGATGTTGCGGATCTCGGCGGTACTTTGCTCGCGTACATTGCCTGGAAACATGCGACTGCCGGCCAGGATCTCAAGACTATCGACGGGCTGACGCCAGATCAGCGGTTTTTTATCGGCATGGCGCAAGGGGCATGTGGAGACCAACGCCCTGAGAGCAAGCGTCTGGATGCCATGACCGACCCTCACTCGCCCGACGAATTCCGCGTCAACGGCGTGGTCGCGAACCTGCCGCAGTTTGGCAAAGCATTCGGCTGTAAACCCGGACAGCCGATGATGCGCGTGAACGCGTGCCGCGTTTGGTGAATTCAGGGTGACCGTTTTGAAACAGCCTTTGTCATCGGATCAATCGCGAACGCCTCGGGAGCATTCGTAAGAGTGTCGTAGACAACGAATGTGGGAGCCACGTCTTCCCATTTGCTGCTTGAAAACTTCGCTCCCATAATGGATCCCGGATTGATGAGCAAGCTCGCGCCCGCCCGCGAAATTTCAAATTCATGGTTGTGGCCGAAGCAGACCACGTCATAATCGCGCGATTTCGCGAGCGGCCTGGCAATGTAGTCGAAATGATTCGCTGCAAAGCGCTTGCCGTCCAGCACCGACTGGAAAAACTCGCCATGCAGGTGAATGCGCGGATTTGCGCCGGCTTTCATTGTGATGCGGTACAAATCTGCATCGTTATTCCCGAAAACAATATGCATATCCTTCGGGAACTTGGCTAATTCATCGATTACGAATGGCGAACACAGGTCGCCGCAGCAGATGAGGGTATCCGTACCCTGCACGTAGCAGATCGCGGCTGCAAGATTCCATAAATTGTCGTGAATGTCGGAAAGGATGGCGATGCGCATCGGTCAGTCGTAAAAGTTGCGGTTCCAGGCGTGGCGTCGGAGAATCGCAATGGTTTTGGGATCCAGCATTCCGGCCGACGCAGCGTGGCAGTTGCTCTCCACGGTTTCGACGCGCCGCATTCCCGGAATCACGGTCGTTACCGCCTTGTGAGACAGGCAGAAACGGATGGCGATCTGCGGCAGCGTGCCCGGGACGTTTTCCAAGTCTCGTTTCAGCGCATTCACGTGTTCCACTACTTGCCGCTTGCGGTCGCCGCGAAAATACGATTCGCGAAACTCGCCCGGCTCGAATTGCGTGTCTTCGGTAATCGTTCCGGTCAAGCCGCCCTCATCCAACGGAACACGCGCCAGCACACCAACTTGCATTTTCTGACAGAGCGGAAACAGGTTCTTCTCCGCGGTCTGGTCGAAGATGTTGTAAATCACTTGAACCGCGTTGAAGAGACCCGTTTTTACTGCTTCCAGCGCGGAATCGGGGTCGTGTTCGCTGACCGAGACTCCGAAGTAACGAACCTTCCCGCTTTTACGCAGGTCTTCCACGGCTCTACGCCACTCTTCGGTTTCAGTCCAGGCGTCGGTCCAAACGTGAAACTGCTGCAGATAGATCTGCTCGGCACGCAGGTTCTGAAGGCTTTGCTCCGTACATTGCAGGATGTGGTCCCGCGGAAGCACTTCGGAAATCGGGGTGGATGGAGACGCGGGCCAGATTCCATTCTTCGGTGGGATCTTGGTCGCGACAAAAATCTTTTGGAAGCTTTCCCTGACGGTCTGCCCTACCAGTTGCTCGCTGTGCCCGTCGCCGTAAGCGAGAGCTGTATCGACAAAGTTAACGCCGAGCTCAAAGGATCGCTTCAGCGCCCGCGTGGCATCGTTGTCATTGCCGCCCTGCCATTGTTTGCCGCCGATACCCCATGCTCCGTAGCCAATCTCGCTTACTTCCGGTTCTGTCGTTCCAAGTTTGCGATAGTGCATCTCTCCGTTTTACCCTGCTCTTTTTGGTGGAGCGGCCACTCGTGGCCGCAGTGGCGACACTCCTGCCGCCGTACAGCCCGCGCGCCTCGCTCCATTGCTTCCCTAAAAAACAGAAAGGCCGCCGTCGCCTGACGGCAACGGCGGCCTGATTTGCTGGTTTGTACTTTACGGACGGGCGACGTTCTCAGCTTGCAGGCCCTTTGGCCCGCGCTTCACTTCGAACTCCACCTCCGCGCCCTCCTCAAGCGTCCGATACCCGTTCATCTGGATGGCCGAGAAATGCACGAATACATCGTCGCCGTTGGAGCGTTGGATAAATCCATAGCCCTTGGCGGCGTTAAACCATTTCACTACACCTTTTTCTCTCACTACAAATCTCCTGTTATTTGATGCGAGATGAATGCCCGTTTACCCGAAGCTGCAGATCGCAGAGGGCAGAGCCCTCCATGAATCATTCGGGCTCGCAGGAATACAACCAGCTTGCATCGAGAAATCTGCATTGAAGTGTAGCAGACTGGAGTGTGAGCTATCAAGCAAAATATTGAAAGCAGGGAGTTAATCGCAATACAGCCACGGTCCTAGCAGTACTCGTCCGACCCCCATCGGTTGGTAAAATCTCAGGGTTAACCGGCCGGAATTAACCTGCGGAAGGCTTCGGATTAGGATGCTGCGTGGCTGTTGGCGCTAGCTGTCATGATCTTCGCGCTGGCTGCGTCCCGCAAAGTGGGCGGAGAAGGAATCGTCAGCAGACGGCGCGACAACTTCACCAGGCCGCGGCGTTCGAGTTGGTTCAGAGTCGTCGAAGTGGTTTCACGCGTCGCGCCGATCAGGTCGGCCAGTTCCAATTGCGTGATGGGAAGTTGATAGCCTTCACCGTCTTCATTCGGCTTGACCAGCTTCGATAACTCTGCGAGGTAGTGCAGGATTCGATATTCCACATCGTGGAGGCACAGAAGCTCTACCTTCTGAGCCAGCGCAAGTTTTCGCTGCACCAAATAATCGAGCAGTGCGCCCGCAAGTTCCGGATTGTTCCCGAACGCGCGCAGCACAGTTTCACGAGGGATCCGGAATACACTGGCCTGCGTAAGAACTTCAGCCTCGGTGTAGTAAGTCTTCGAGCCCTCGGCTAAAACCTCCTCGCCGATGATATGGCCGGCGCCACAGACGGCAAGTATAATCCGGCCGCCTGACCCATTTGTACGCGTGAGTTTGATCAATCCGTCCTCGATGTAGTACACCGAATCCGCAGCTTGACCTTGAGAGAAGAGAGCGGTCGATCGGCGAAGCGCGGTGAGGCGGCTTACGTCGGGTCCCACCAGTAACGAACTTCGCGCGGCAGAAGCAAGAGGCGTCACAATATTCTCCTCAACGGATGTCATCGATTATAAGAACTTATACATATGATTCACAGGGAAAAATTCTAGGTTCTTTAAATTGCAGCTAAAAAATTCCCTGGTCTGGGCAATCGCCTTTACGAATCTTAGCCGAGAAGCCGGCCGCCGAGCGAAACAACCTGGGTAAGTCCCTGGTGCCGATCGAGTTTCGCAGTTCCACCAACGATTGTAAGAACATGTCGATGGCCGTGTTGATTGCGTCCTGGTTCGTTGAAAGAATGCTGGACCAAAGTTCGGGAGCGCTCAAGGCCAACCGGGTCATGTCGAGCAGTCCCTGTCCGAAAACGGCTTCCAAATGCGGGCTATCCTGCTTCGCAAGAGTCTGCGCCAGCGCCGTTGACAGGAGTTGAGGGAGGTGCGAGGTGAGCGCGACCGTCCGATCGTGCTCTTCGGGCGACATGTCGACCGGTTCCGCCCCTATCCGTGCAAGCCAGCTCCGAAAGAGCTTTGACCGTAATGTTTCAGGCGAGGAAGGTGTCAGGACATAGGGCCGCCCCCGAAACAGGCGGGCATCCGCCGCCTCTACCCCGCGTTGCTCCTTGCCCGCTAGCGGATGTCCGCCGAGGAATTGATCGTGCGGAAAAAGGCTGGACGCCTTGGCCACTATCTGGACCTTCGTGCTGCCTGCATCGCTGATCAGGCAGTCGCGCCGGACCATGGGAGCGATCTGCTCGAGAGTCTGGAGAATTGCATCCACAGGCTGCGCGAGATAGATGAGATCAGCACGATGCGCGGCTTCGTCGAGCGATGCTGCACGTGAAATGACGCCACGCTTTGAAGCGGCCGCAATCGTCCCTAACGAACTGACTCCGAGGATCTCGCCGTCGAAGCCGGCTTCGTGCAGCGCCAATCCAAAGGAGCCGCCGATCAGGCCAACTCCGAATATGGCTACGGTCTGCATGTCGCCGGAGCCCTACGCCGCGCGTCCCATGGCTGCTGCAATCGCCCGGACCTGCTGCATCATTTCCGAGAATTGATCGGGGTTCAACGTTTGTGGGCCGTCGCTCAGAGCGTGATCGGGATCCGGATGGACCTCGACGAGCAAGCCGTCGGCCCCAGCGGCGACTGCGGCGCGTGCCATGGGAACAACATAGTCCCGCTTCCCTGTCCCATGCGATGGGTCGGCGATCACTGGCAGATGCGTGAGACGGCGCAGTACGGGAATTGCTGCGATATCCATAGTGTTGCGTGTACTCGTCTCAAAGGTGCGAATGCCGCGTTCGCAGAGTATCACCTCATAGTTGCCCCCCGAAAGGATGTATTCGGCAGAAAGCAGCAGTTCCTCTATTGTGGCGGCAATACCGCGCTTTAAGAGGACCGGCTTGCGAAGATTGCCCAACTCACGGAGGAGGTTGAAATTCTGCATGTTGCGCGCGCCGACCTGCAGGATGTCGGCATATTTCGTTAGCAGCGGAATCTGCACCTGGTCCATCACTTCGCTGACGACGAGCAATCTGTTCCGGTCCGCAGCGCAGCGCAGGATCTGCAAGCCCGCTTCGCCGAGCCCCTGAAAGCTGTATGGCGAGCTCCGTGGCTTGAACGCGCCGCCGCGAATGATCTGCGCTCCTGCCGCGGCGACGACGGACGCCGAAGCTTCAATCTGCTCTTCCGTCTCCACGCTGCACGGGCCAGCCATCGAGACCACCTTGCTTCCGCCGATCTCTATATTCCCGATGCGGACCGTTGTGCCTGCCGGCCTGAAGTGACGGCTCGCGAGCTTGTATGGCGAGACGATCCTGTGCGCTTCCTTGACGCCCGGAAGCACTTCAAAGGCCCCCGGGTCAAAATCGTCCATCGGCCCGACCCCGCCCAGCACTGTGTGGCGCACACCGGTCGAGCGATGAACGGTAAAGCCCATCTCGACCAGGCGATCAATAACTGCCTCGGTTTGCGCCTCCGTAGCGCCTTCCTGCATGACCACTAACATGAACCTTGTTGCCCGTCCCCTGTCTCGCGGCTCGCCTTCAGTTTCTGCAGGGTCCGCATCTCATCGATGATTCGTTCAAATATGCGCTTTACGGCGTCGGGTGACAGGGGCCCGTAATTGTGTCCGAGTACATTCTCGAAGACCTGCTCTTCGCGCTTCGGTTCATAAATGCCCATATGAAGGTCTTGCTTGATGCGCCCGATTTCTTCGACAATTTCAGTCCGCTGGTTCAGCAGGTCCAGCAGTCGTAAATCGAGTTCGTCAATGCGCTCGCGGCAGCGGCTCAAGTCGGCGGCAGAACGGAGGGTCATGGAACTCGAAGCGGAGCAGTAAGGCGTCGCGTAAACGTTTCCAGCCTGTCGGCCGCGTCAGGCAGTCCCGCGTTCGCTTCCATGCACTTGACGATGGCGCTCCCTACAACTACTCCATCCGCCACTTGAGCGACTTCGCCAACCTGTTCCGGCCTGCTGATGCCGAAGCCGACCGCCAGTGGAAGATCCGTTAACGCGCGCACGCGCCGCACAAGCGGAGCTGCGGCCTCGGACACGGATGCCTGCTCTCCGGTTACGCCGGTTCTCGATACCAAGTACACAAAGCCCGAGGAGTGTTCGGCCACCAGGCGGAGCCGGCGCTCCGTGCTAGTCGGGGCGGCGAGAAAAACGGTGTCCAGCCCATGCTCGCGCAAGCGGCGAACCGGCTCGCCCGCTTCTTCAATACAGAGATCCGTGAGAAGAACGCCGTCCACTCCAGCCCCGGAAGCATCGCGCGCCAGTTTTTCGAAACCGTACCGGAGCAGCGGGTTCAAATAACTGAACAGCAGCAGGGGGATCTGGGATTGGCGCCGGATCTCGCGCACGATGTCCAGCAGTTTGGGGAGCGTCATGCCGGCGCGCAGGGCGCGATCCGACGCACGCTGGATCACAGGGCCGTCGGCGATGGGATCGGAGAAGGGTACTCCCAGCTCAATCAGATCCGCGCCGCCCCGTTCCAGCGCGAGCACCAGAGAAGCTGTATGCTCAGGCGCCGGGTCACCGGCCGTGAGATAGGCAATAAAGGCTTTGCGGTTCTCTGCCCGGCACGTTGCGAAAAGATTCGCGATACGGGTTATGGTCGCGGTCATCTATTCCAGTTCCCGCATGTTTTCTCGATAGATATCGATATCCTTGTCGCCGCGGCCGGAAACGTTCACAACGTACACCGCCCCCGATTCCGCAGGAGCGCGGCGGATCGCTTCCGCGATCGCGTGCGCCGATTCGAGCGCCGGGATAATGCCTTCGGTTCGGGCCAGCGTCCTGGCGGCCCCGAGCGCCTCGGCATCTGTCACCGATACATACTCGGCGCGATTCGCATCGTGCAGCCACGCGTGTTCCGGACCGATGGCTGCATAATCGAGGCCTGCCGAAACCGAATGCGTCAGCCCCACCTGTCCCTGCTCGTCTTGCAGGAGATAGCTGAACGTGCCATGCAATACTCCAGGCGAACCGCCGCTGAAACGGGCCGCATGTTCCCCGAGTTCAGTGCCCCTTCCACCTGCCTCCACACCGATAAGACGGACCGCCGTGTCATTCATAAACGGATAGAAGATCCCGATAGCATTACTGCCGCCGCCTACGCATGCAAGAATCGCATCCGGCAAGCGCCCGATCTGCGCAAGCGCCTGAGAGCGTGTCTCTTCACCGATCACACGATGGAAATCGCGCACCATCATAGGGTAAGGATGCGCTCCCAATGCGGAACCGAGCAGGTAGTGCGTGGTGGCAACGTTTGTTACCCAGTCGCGCATGGCTTCGCTGATGGCATCCTTTAATGTCCGGCTGCCGTTTGCCACGCCAGTAACCTCGGCGCCTAGCAGGCGCATCCGGAAGACATTCAAGCGTTGCCGCCGCATGTCCTCCTCGCCCATGTAAACCACGCATTGCATGCCAAACAGCGCGCAGACGGTAGCGGTTGCTACGCCGTGCTGCCCCGCGCCCGTTTCGGCGATAATTCGCTGTTTCCCCATCCGACGGGCGAGCAGAATCTGGCCCAGGCAATTGTTGATCTTGTGCGCTCCGGTATGAAGCAGATCTTCGCGCTTCAACCAAAGCTGCGCGCCTCGTAAGCTCTCGCTGAGCCGGCGCGCCGGGTAGAGCGGTGTCGGACGCCCCGCATAATGGTGAAGCAGCCAATTGAGCTCCTGCTGGAATGTAAGATCCTCTCGCGCTTCGAGATACGCCTGCTCGAGTTCTTCGAGCGGCGACATCAACACTTCCGGCACATAACGTCCGCCGTAAGAGCCGAAATGGCCGAGCATATCGGGTAGGCTGGGTGAGGTCATAAGGTCATCTCCTCGGAAACCCGCAAGGCTGCAAGCGCCGCGCGGACGAAATCGCCCACCCGTTTTGGGTCTTTTTTGCCGGGTGCGGATTCCAGTTTCGAACACGCGTCCACGCCCCACGGCCGCGCCGTCTCTACTGCTTGGGCGACATTCGCGGCGTCAAGCCCGCCGGCGATGATGATGCGGTGCGGCAGGTCTTTTGCAAGAGTCCAATCGAACGGCCTACCGGAGCCTCCATGTTGCGGCGTGAAGCTGTCGAGCAGCAGCGCTTCAAATTCTCCGTCCGGCCTGACGGCCGCGCTCGCTGCCAGGGCTCGCCAGATTCGGTACTCGCGAGGCACATCAATACTGTCGATCTCGCCGTAAAGCTGAAGAACATCCAGTTTAGTTTTGTGCGCCAGGATCCCTGTCCTGCCAACAAAAACCCCAACCCTTAGATATTCTCCCGGAACGCGTTCGATGATCTGCGCAGCGTGTTCCGGAGTGACGTAGCGCGGACTTTTCGGATAGAAATTGAAGCCCAGAGCGTTTGCGCCCGCCTCAACCGCCACGCGCGCGTCTTCCTCGCACGTGATACCGCAGACTTTTACGATGAAGGAGTTCACGGCGTCCCTACCAGCGCTTTCAGCGCGGCCGCCGGATCGTTCGCTTTCATCAGCGACTCGCCCACCAGGAATGCCGTGTAACCAGCGCCGAGAAGAACGTCGATGTCGCTCCGGTTATGAATGCCGCTCTCGCTGACGCGAATTGCGCTCGAGGGCATTTTGTAGCTGAGTCGCAAGGAAGTATCGAGCGAAACCTCAAAAGTGTCGAGATTCCGGTTGTTGACACCGATCATGGTAGCCCCGGAATCGATCACCTTCGTGAGTTCGTCCTGATCGTGAACCTCGACCAGCGAATCCAGACCCAGAGAAGACGCGAGCTCTCGAAGGCGTTCGAGCTCTGGCGTGTCGAGGATGGCGGCAATAAGCAGAATGGCATCGGCTCCATGGGCGGCGGCTTCGAAGATCTGCAAGCGGTCGATGACGAAATCTTTTCGCAGCACCGGTAGATTCACCGCCGCGCGAGCCGCCTCCAGGTCGTGCAGCCCGCCCTGAAAGTACTGCTTGTCGGTGAGGACTGAAAGACAGGCAGCGCCTCCTTGTTCGTAGGCGCCCGCCAGCAGCGCAGGATGAAAATCGGGTTGCAGCAAGCCTTTGCTGGGAGACGCCTTTTTGATCTCGCCAATGATCGCCGGACGGGAGGCGCGCAGCGCGGCGGCAAAACCGCGCGGCTGCGACCGGCGCTCCCAGGCTTGTTGTTCTAAGAGCGCGGCTCGCGAACGCAGCTCCGCAACCTCCTGCTGCTTGTGCTGAACGATTCCGGCGAGAATGCCGGATGAGGTGCGGAGCATCATCTCGCGAGGCGTCGGAACCCCCATCGTAACAGTTGTAGGGTGGGCTTTTAGCCGCGCGGGACTTTAGAGGGACTTGCAAAATAAGGGTTGAAGTTCACATTTGGGTGGGGGTCGAGGCGAGTGAGGTGCTGTGTTGTGGCCTAGAGCAGGCATTTGTATTCATTTGAGTCGGGCTGAGAAGCATGTTGGATTGGAGTGAAACCGCTGCGGGCTGTTATGGAGACAGGAGTCCGATGGTGATTCTCAAACTATC
>DATBHS010000101.1:0-22227 GCA_036557345.1 Bryobacteraceae bacterium | reverse complement strand
ATCCACTGCTCGGCGAAGCCGGTATCGTGAATGTTGCCGACATCCAGGTGAATACCCACCCACGGATTATTGACATCATTCAGGAAGGTGTAGAACTCCCGCGGGCTCAGCAGGAATCTCTGTTCCGAGTTACAGTTTTCCGCTCCGAGCTTCACGCGAGCCTTGCTTGCCACCTCTCCGAGTTTTTGAAGCGCCTCGACAGTCCGTGTGTAGACCTCGTTATACGGTTCTTCGCTTGTTACCAGGCCGGCGACCACCAGGATAGCGTCGCACTTGAAAATCTGAGCCCCTTCAATCTGGCGCTCGATGTGCCGGAATGCGGCGTCGCGTTTTTTAAGGTCGCGTGATGAAACGTTCTCTTCCCAATCGAGTGAATTTGCGACGTCGGAGACTTCGAGCCCGGCATCCTCGATTTTAGTAAAGAGATGCCGGAGTTCGGCATCTGTCGCATTCATTTGAAACCAGGGCCGGTCTCCGAGCCACAGCTCGATTCCTTCATACCCCGCCCGCTTCAACAGTTTGAGGCCATCCTCGAACCGCATGTCTTTCGGGAAAATGTTGTCGCCTATCGATTTCTTCATGTCTGAATGGCTCTCTGCCAGTGTAGTCTTGTTTCGGCGAGCTTACATACACTTTGGGGCACTATGCAATCCGCCATTTTGAAGGTATTCTGTAAATCCATTAACCGGTCATCTTCGTACTTATAGCTGCACAGCAACCGGCAGTCTGTAGGTAAACACACTTCGGGCCTGAGTGAATTCGTTCTGCTTGGAACGTAGGGAGGCTAACGTGAAACACGTCGTGTTTTTAGTATCGGGGATTATATGGATCACGCAGTTGTGCTCGGGAGCATCGTGCGTAAGTGGTACGCTTGCCAGCTATATTGCATTAGGGTCCACCGGCTGCGCGATCGGCGCTAACCAAGTCTTCGGTTTCCAAACGGTAAACGGCTTGGCAGGAGCGATTCCGATAAGCCCGTCCGACATTACGATCACACCTATCGGGAGCGCGTTTGACCCGGGGATTATTGCTGCCACGAACGCGCATGCCGCGGCCGGAGTGACACTCGAGACTCTGTTTAGTTACCGGATCTCGGGGAATACATATACGGGGAGCTCAATCAATCTCGCGGGCTCCTCGTCAACCGGCGATGGCGGTGTTACTGACGTTCAGAATTCTTGCGCAGGAGGAACGTTCGGGCTGGACGGGGTTTCGAGTTGTAACGGCATTCCGGGCAGCTTGGTTCTGCTGAACAGCGGAAATGATTCAGCCACTTTCGCCGCTGTAACTTCACTCAGCGTGACTGACGACCTCACGTTCGATGGCGGGACGACGGGGTCCGCGATCGGAGGCAGTATTACCGACCGGTTTACGGCCGTGCCGGAACCGTTCACTTTCCTGCTTACCGCGATGGGAATTGCCCTCGCATTTGGCTTGAGACTTACAAAGAGGATTTTATGAACAGATTGAAACAGCTCTTTTGCATAGCGGTTACAGCCATTCTGGCCGTTCCGCCCGCCGGATTCGCAGCTAGCCACCGCGAGGCTCCGATTACGGCGCTCGATACGAAAGCCGACATCACGGACGTGTACGCCTTCGTCAGCTATGACGATCCGACAAAAGTCACGATGATTCTTAACGTCGACCCATTGCTGGCTCCGGGGAATGGTCCAAACTATTTCCCGTTTGACGACAATATTCTCTATGCCATTCGGATCGATAACGACGACGATGCGGTAGGAGACGTCGTGTTTCAGTTCCGGTTCCAGACCGAGATCCGGGCGCCCGGTGTCTTTACGGGGTTTGTGGGCGCAGGTGTGGGTATAAATGCGCCGGGTAATGCCCCGCCGCCCTTGGGACCGGGAACTCCGATCATTCCCCCTGCCATAACCTCCCTAGACGGGCCGGGAGCGGCGGGGTTGAGCTTGCGCCAAAAGTACACCGTCACCATGGTCAAGAACGGCGTGAGCACGCTTCTCACTAACGAGGCCGGCGGATCTTTATTTGCGGTGCCAACCAACGTAGGTCCGCGCACCATGCCTGATTACGAAGCGCTCGCCCAGCAAGGAATTTACAGCCTCGGTAATGGCATTCGAGTGTTTGCCGGAACTGTCGACGATCCTTTTTATATCGACCTGGGCGCGGCGTTCGACTCATTGAATTTCAGAGCGGGCTCCGGCGGCGGCGTGCTGAGCCCGGCGCAAGACGCCCAAAACGTCAATACCGCGCCTGATTTTGTCTCTGGATTTAATGTCAATTCCATTGCCATAGAAGTTCCTATCGCGATGCTGACGCGCACGGGTACGCATGTCGCGAAGACGAATCCGGCAGCAACTATTGGCGTATGGGGGACCACTTCCCGGCCGCGCATAACGGTACGCCGTGCGCCGCTTTTTACCGCTTCTTCCGGATCGTTTTCGCAGGTGCAGCGGATGGGCAATCCACTTATCAACGAGTTGATTATCGGTACTGGCGACAAGGACTTCTGGAGTATGAGCAAGCCGAAGGACGACGCGCAGTTCGCGCGTTATGCTCTCGATCCGCTCTTCGCGCGCGCGTTCAATGCAGTGTTTGGCATTAAGATACCGCCGCCGCCGCGAAGCGATCTTCTGGTACTGATGCAATATCTGCCGCCGATCGCCGCCCCGGGAACGCCGGCGGGTCCGGTGGCGGATCTGCTGCGGCTCAATACGGGAGTAGCTCCTACGGCCGCATCCAACAGAAACAGGCTCGGTGTGTTGGCGGGAGACGCTGCCGGATTCCCAAACGGACGCCGTGTATCCGACGATGTCACCGATATCGCGGCGCGGGTCGTGGCGGGCGGGGTATTGGTGAAGGGGTTCAACGTTGTGCCCAATAACCGGCTTGGCGACGGTGTCAATACCAACGACGTGCCGTATCAGGAGACCTTCCCCTACGTCGCGTTCGCCCAGAGTGGACGCAACAGCCGGCACATCGATCCGGGCGAGGCAGGCTGCACCATGAACGCCGGCGCGCCCTGCCCGATTGATTAGACCGCCATGCGTATCCTCGCTCTACTCGCTTTTTGGGCGCCGCTTGGTTTGATTGCGGCGCCCACTCAGCCCCCGTCGGCGCAGTCCTATAAGGACTTGGCGGCGAAACTTTGCCGTCAGGCTCGAGACAACGGTGACGTTACGGTCTACGATCGAGCCTGGGAAGCTCTGCAACATTCGCTTCAGCTCTCTCCTGGCAATTATGATGCTCAGAAGCTGGAAGTCACGGTCCTGATTGGCAGGCGGGAATTCTCTCAGGCTTTGAAGCTGGCGAGTGAGGTGAATGCCATGGCTCACGACGATATAGCGGGGTGGGGCTTATTAGTCGATGCGAATATCGCGCTTGGAAGTTATGATGCGGCGGAACGCGCGGCTCAATGGATCTTGGATCTCCGCCCCGGCAGCAGCCTCGGTTTCGAGAAGGCAGCTATTTTGCGGGGCATCTTTGGCGATCCGGAAGGCGCCAGCGAGTATTTTGATGAGGCATACCGGCGTACGTCTCCAAACGATGTGGATCAACGCGCCTGGCTGCTCACGCAGAACGCGCGCGCGCAGTTGGCCGCAGGAAACCGGAAACGCGCGGAGCAGTTACTCGACGAAGCTTTGCAGCTTTATCCTGATTCTCAATCTGCTGCCGCTACTCTCGCGAAGGTGCGAGCCTCGAAATGAAACGGCCCTTCTTGTTGCTCTTTTTCGCGACGCTTCTTGCCGGGGCTCCCGCAGATCGAACACTTTCAGCCCGGCTCATGCAAGGCACAACGGATGAGCGGATCAAGGCCTATGAAAAGCGGCTGGCTTCTTCGCCCGATAATGTAAAGGTACAGAGCGGATTAATCTCGGCCTATTTGCAGAAGCTGCGTGAATCGTCCGACTACACGTACCTGGATCGTGCTGCAAAGCTCACGGAGAAGATGCTGGAGAGGGAAGGCGGCAATTTTGCAGCGTTGCGGTTCCAGAACGAGATCGATCTGCAACGCCACAATTTTCAAGCCGTGGTTGAGAGCGCAGACGATATGACGAGATACGCCCCGTCGGATCAGGGCAATTGGGGGAATCTCGGAGATGCGCTTATGGAATTGGGTGAGTACGAGCGCGCCGGACAAGCGTATTGGAAGATGTTCGCTCTTGGCCCGAATCTGGCTAGTTACAACCGCTTGGCCTATTTCTATTTCGTAACCGGAGATGCGGAGAGAGCGATCCGCTTCATGCGGAACGCGATTGCCTCGAGTAACTCTCTTCCGGAGAACGCGGCCTGGTGCTGGGCTGAACTGGGCGATATCTATTTCAAAACGGGAAAGCCCACGGAGGCAGCAGCCGCATATGACGCGGCACTCAAACTGTTTCCCGCTCTCCACCGCGCGGTAGCCGGCCTGGGAAGGGTGGCAGCCGCGCAGGGCAAAATAAAGATCGCGATCGAAAATTACAGGCGCGCGCAGTCAATTGTGCCCCTGGTGGAATATGCCGGTGCGCTCGAGGATTTGTACACGGCTGCAGGAATGTCCGCCGAGGCACGAGAGCAAAAAGAGCTGATTGAAGCCATCGAGAAGCTTGGGCGAGCCGCGAACGAGAAGACGAATCGAAATCTGGCTCTGCTACTCGCAGACCACGACCGGCACCTGGATACGGCGTTGAATTTGATGCAAGCGGAGATTCCCATTCGCGGTGACGTGTATACCTGGGACGCACTTTCCTGGGCACTTTTCAAGAACGGCCGAACCAGCGAAGCGAGAGCTGCCAGCTTGAAGGCGCTGAAACTGGGGACCCCCGAGCCTGTTTTTTACTTTCACGCCAGCAAGATCGCCCAGTCATGTGGTGACGAGAAAGCCGCCGGCGACTACTCGAAACGGCTTATCGCCCTGAACGAGAAGTTCGATTTCGGAAAATCCGAGATAGCTTCCAGAGTGGCACCATAGATAGGAAGTAATGCCAATCCGGCAAGCAATTTCGCTGCTGATTTGCGCGGCGCCGCTGTTCGCCCATCCGATGGGTAATTTCAGTGTGAGTCATTACGCGAAACTGCAGGCGACAGCGCGCGGGGTCACCGTACGCTATGTTCTCGATCTCGCTGAGATTCCGACTTTCGAGCTGCTACATGCCTGGAAGCTGGAACGGAGCAGCCCGCAACCGGAGTTGGAAATTCGGGCCGCCGCCCAGGCACGTGAGTGGCTGAACAACCTGGTTGTGACTGGAAATAGCAAACGCCTGCACGCCACTTTAAAATCCGCCAGATTGGTGATCGCGGACGGAGCGGGCGGCTTGCCGATCATGCGTATTACGGCCGAGGCTCACATTCAAGCCACGAGCGGCACACTGACGTACGAGGATCGCAACTATCCGGATCGCGCGGGCTGGAAAGAGATCGTTATCGAAGGAGCTGCTGGCGTGACTCTGCGAAAAGTCAGCCAGACGAGCGCCGATCTGAGCAAGGCACTGACACAATATCCTCCCGATCCAACCATCGCTCCCCCGCAGGATCTTCGCGCAAAGCTGGAGTGGTCGATCACGGGCAAGCCCGTATCTCAACCTGATATTGCCCGTATCGCTCAGCCTCATTCAGTTCCGGCTGCGCCTGCTCCGGCCACTATGACAGCGCGAGCCGCTCCTCCGGGTGCGGTCGTGCGGGGAGATTTTCTATCAAGGCTGCTGCGGGGCGGGGAACTCACCCCATGGATGCTCCTAATAGCAATCGGCTCCGCCTTCGTACTCGGAGCAGGCCACGCGCTTACGCCGGGGCATGGCAAGACAATCGTCGCCGCTTATCTGGTCGGCTCGCGCGGGACCCTACGGCACGCTGCTTTTCTGGGTGCGATGGTCACATTCACGCACACGATCGCCGTCTTTGCGCTTGGTCTGGCGACATTGTTCCTTTTCCGCTATATCGTCCCCGAGAAGATCACACAAGCATTGGGAGTCATATCCGGGCTTTGCATTGTGTTCGTGGGCTCGTGGATGCTCTATAAGAGGACTGCAATGGCGGGTCACACTCATGCTCACGGGCACGATCACGGCGGCCACGACCATCACCATCACGAGCATGCTCATGATCATCACCACCACCACCATCACAATGGCGATCATCATCAGCATGAGCATCATCATCACGGACACGCTCACTCTCACGTGCCCGATGAATTGTCCTGGGGGAGCCTGGTGGTGCTCGGGGCGAGCGGGGGCCTGGTGCCGTGTGAGTCCGCGCTCGTGCTGCTCTTGGGTGCCGTCGCTATTGGTCGTGTTGGCCTCGGCCTTCTCCTGCTGGTTTCGTTCAGCTTGGGGCTGGCCCTGGTTTTGATGTTGATTGGCGTTGTCGTTCTTTATGCGAGGAACTTACTCCCCGAAACGAAGCGAACGGCCGCCTCAAGCTTCTTCCGATGGGTTTCGATTGCCTCGCCGGCTGTTGTAATCGTGGTCGGGCTTGTCATGACCGGCGTTTCGCTCCGCTGGATCGAAGCAAAGTGGCTGATCGGTTAAGAATTTCCCGCATAGTACAATGTAAGTACAGTAGAAATTAGGAGTTTGAGGTGGCCCTTAACGTATCACGCCAATCCAGAAACCGGCGCTTTCAACTTCGTGCAACGGCTGCCGAGGAAGACCTAATTCGAGTAGCGGCAGATCGACAAGGTGTAAATGTGACTGAGTTCATCATTCGAAGCGCCTGTGAACAAGCCGAGCAGACATTGTTAGATCAGAACCGATTTTTGTTAGATGAGAAACAATGGAAGCTTTTTATTCAGGCGCTTGACCGCCCCGCGCGCGAAAAGCCCCGCTTAAAGCGATTGTTCTCCGAGCCGCATGTCGCCAAACGCCGCTAATGAAATGCGGCTCCGGTTTCCAAATCGCGGTTGAGAAACTCAAGCGCGAACATAACCTCTCGCGCTTCGACTGTGGCAATCCGGTCCTTACGAGCTGGCTACAGAAGTTCGCCTGGACCAATCAACAAGCCGATTCGGCCAGAACCTACGTCGCCTTGAGAGAGAATCTGGTGATCGGTTATTACGCACTTGCGGCAGGGTCCGTACAGAAGCGCGAGAGCCCCGAAAGAATCGCAAGAGGTCTCGCGCGGCATCCAATCGGCGTTGTGCTCCTGGCGCGGCTTGCAGTTGACAGCGCACACCAGGGAAAAGGGATGGGGAAGGCGCTGCTGTTTGACGCTCTGAAGCGCATCGAAGAAGTGGCCGACATCATCGGCATCCGGGCGGTATTAGTAAGTGCGATTGACGATTCAGCCCGCCTATTTTACGAGCATTTCGATTTCGACGCCTCGCCGGTCAATCCGTTTCAGTTGATGCTGTTGTTAAAGGATCTGCGGAAAGCTATCAAGTAAAAGCGGACGCATAGCGCGTGATGCCTACACGCTCAACAGCGACCGGAAATAGTCGTTTAACAACCGGTTGTTGAGATCGTAACTCTTTCGTGTCTTTTCAAACTCCTGCAATTTGTCGCCGAAGGCTTTCTTTACAATTTCCGGAGTAAGGCCGAAAGTCTGGTTCAAGAGGGGCTTACCGTTGCGGTCACTGCAGAACTGATTATAAGCGCCAAGAAAATTTTTCCAGCCAGGACTGCCGGTCGACACCGGATCGATGGTCATAACAGGCCCGTCGAACGAGTAAGAGAGCAGCGCGTTTTGATCCTGCGCGATGCGGTAACCGACATCCAGAAGATTCGACCTATAACCGTGCTGGGAATAGTAATCCCGGCAAAACTGAAGGAATTCTGTTATTACCTTTGGAAATTGCTCTTCGGGAAAGGCAAACAGGCTGAACGTGTACCGGCTGTCGTCAGATACTGCCGGATAGTGGATGATCTGATCGCCCGGAATCGTATAATCACTCGAAACAATATTCTCCAGCTTAAAGCGCCACATGGCATTGAAGCTGTCGATAATTCCATACCGGATGGCGGGGATCGGAACCGTCTTCTCGAGATCGTGCGCGAGTTTTGGGCCCGATGTTCCCCAAATATAGTTGCGGAGAGGCCACGCCGTCCGGTTTGGTTTGCCGGTCGCGCCAGGATTGTACTTACGGAACTCTACCGTGATCAGGTCTTCAAAAGGAAAAATATAGTACATCATGGAGTAATCCAAGGCTTTAAGGTCGGGCAACGCACTCACGAAATCAGCCACCTTAAATGTCTTATGATGTACGTGCATCGGCAAGAGTGGGCGAATTTTATAAGTCACTTCATAAACAATGCCGAAAGTGCCGTAACTCGAGCGGACTTTCTGCATCAGCTCCGGCTGCTCTTCAGTGACGGTCAGCAGGTCGCCGGATGGAAGAACCATTTTGAGGCCCGAAATGTACGATCCCACCTGCCCGAATTCGCCAGGAAACGATGCGTCTTTCGTTCCCGCGCAGGCGGCGCTTCCGGCGGTGAGGCTCCCGATTTCTGTATTTACGTAGAACTGAAGATTTCGTTTCTCGAGTTCCTGCGCCAGGTCAATGTGAATAGCCCCGGCTTCGACGGTGAGCGTATCGTTTCCAATGTTCAGGACACGATTCATCCGCATTCGTATCACTGTGCCCCCGTCGGCGGCGCCACACGGAGCCGTGGAGTGATTGGAACCGACGGCTCGGACAGGAGACGGATACTGGCCCGGATTCTTGAAGACCTTGAGAATGTCGTCCACCGAATTCGCATCCACAATTACCCCGGGATGCGAGACGAGATCCCCGAACCAGTTTGTTACCGTCAGATCGGACATTTGATAGTTTCCCATCGGTAAGTCTGAAGGGAAACACGCAATAAGTCAACGACAAAGCGCCTGGATAGGACTTGGCAGCTCTCATCAGGAAGGATCGCGCCAGGCTGCGCCGCATTTTCGTCGAACGATGATACAATCGGCGAAATTAAAGGAAATTCCATGCCGGGCGCTCGATGGTCGATAGCGCTGTTTGCGTTTGCACGCAGGCGGGAGGACAGGATTGAAAAGCAGGGCCGAGGCACTCGATAGGGCGCGGGAAAACATTTCAGAACTGCAAAGCAAGTATGGCTTGGCGCTGCGCGGCCCTAACGGGGAGTCGCTCTATGACGAAGCGGTAGCGCTGAAGCTGCCGAGGACGGTTCTGTTGCCGCCCAAAACCGTCATCCCGTGTGCCGCGGAGCTGAAAGATATCGGGAAGGTCGATCCTTGCCTGATTGTGCAATCCAGCCTTCCGCTGGAATTGCTTCCCACACACAAATCGATTGCCGTCGGTGGACAGGTTACTGCCATCAAGCGTTCATTCTTCGCCATGTCCAGTTATCTTACGGACGAAGCGTGGCGGGCGCAGGGCTACTGGAACGGACAGCCATTGCCCATGCTCGTGTCGATTCGCGGCGCTTATAAATACCTGGTTCGGCAAAAATCGTATTTCTTCAAGCTCGACAACTTCGTCGGCGCCGACATCGACCAGCTCTCCCCGATGCAGCCGGACGAGCGCGACCTGAAACTCGGCCGCTATAAATGGGGCAGCGACCTGAGCGACGAGCTGACGCTCATTGTGGCCGATTTCTAACTGAGCCGCGCGCGTAAGGCAATCGGCATGGCTATCTCTACTGTACGGCTTTGCTCGTACACACCAGGCCGCTGAAGTACTGTTGGCGGAATACCTGCGAGCTCTGCGCATCGAGAGCGAATCGAACCGCTGCAGGATGTCCGTTGATGGTGGTGATCTGGCCGGCCGAGCTCCTTTCGATCCACTCCAATTGAAGTTGGTTGCCCGACGACTGCATGCGCTCACCGGAATCGAGAAAGTGCCAGATGGCCCACAGCCCGCTTGTCTGGACGATGGTGAGCTCTCCGCCCCCGGCGAAACCAACGCCCAGAGACACGCCTTGCGTAGATCCGGGCCAAGAGAAGGTCTGAGATCGAGGACCGCTCTTCAGGTCCGTACTCAACGTCTGGCCGTCTATGGTCAACGTCAAATGAGTCACGTCTTGCGACGGCAGCACTTGCATGGAGAACGTCAGGTTCGGCTGCGCCGGGTTGGCACCGTAGAAGGCTTGTGACATACGCGCTGCCCGGTTGAAGAAATTCTGAAATGCAAGAGTAATAGAAAGTTGCTGACCGCTGGCGGCAACATATTCGCCGCCTGAGGGAATAAGGTATTGCTTGAGGCTCGTATTGTAAAGCTGCCAGAGCCGGCCGTCGTTCGGCCTCAGAAAATCGTTGACCTCCTCAAGCGTGGCATCGATTGTCGAACGGGGATTGAAAGGATATTTTTTCAACATCGGCGCGATAGAAGCGCATACGTTTCCGGCCGCCGCGTTTACCGGTCCGGCCCCGGCACCTTTGAGCAGAGGCGGAACGCGCGTGATTGGCTCGCGGAGTATCTCGGTGGTCTTGCTCAACACCGTCGTTTTCGGATCGTTAGGATCCGGAGCGAAGCTGAAGCCGAGAGCGTTTGCAGCGTTGAGTGCCTGCGTAGCGGCGGTATTTGCCGTTGTTACGTTGTTGGTGTCTGCCCTGTCGATGGGCCCAACTGCCTGAAGCGCCCCCTGGAGTGCACTCAGGGTCTGCATATAGCCGCTATTGCCCGGTCCTACTAACGGCTTATCAAAACAACCGGGCGGAGTGACTGACTGAACTGGCTGAAACGCTTGCGCCGCGAGCTGTTTGTTCGCGGCAGTATTGTCGGAGGCCACGCAGAAGACCTCCAACAGAGGGGACTGCGGGCTGACGATTTGCTGCAGCTTGTTGGCGGCGTCAGGCACGCTCGAATAAGGCACGACTGCGGTGGCGCTGAGATAAGCCCGCCAGGCTTTCTCGAACTCCTGGTTGTAGCGGCTGGTTACATGCGCAAGCATCGTGCTCCGATCGAAGCTTCCGAGGGCCTGCTCGCCGAGCACCCAGGTCTCTCCGTACAGATACTTCTCGGGATCCTTTAACTGCTTTGCAAAGTTTGCATAACCGTTCTTCGTGAATGCCGGGTCGACTTTGTAGCTGTTGATAATAGTTGCTCTCGAGCCTGGAAAATCGACGTTAAAGATGATCGGCTTGGCGCCGTTTCCGGCGGCAACCAGCATGGCTTGATAGATGCGTTCTTCGGGTGGCAGCCTGTTCAGATAGGCGCGGGCGGCGTCGACGGCGTTGACATCGGGCGAAGCAAATTTCGGGTAAGGATTTCGATCGGCCAATCGGCTGGCGTAGAAATCGAAGTTCTGGCGCGCCAGATCCTGCCGCTGCGTATCCACCTGCTGGTCTTGCTGCCAGTGCTGGACCAGCACCGGCGTCAAGAACTCGGGAGTGCTCTTTTCGTGATGATCCGTCGTAATGAGATATGCCTTCAACGCATCGTAAACGTAGCGATACCCCTGAGAATCGTAGGCGTCGGGCTTGCCGCAGATTGTGGTGAGAGTCTGTTGTACGGGCGTCAGCAGCAGCCTTCGAAAATCCGCGTAGTAGGTGGTCTGTAGCGGTTCCCGAATCGTATTTCCGGCGTAAAGAAACGCATCATAGCCGAAAGGCACGCCGTTTCGCGCATACCCGTCCAGAACCGCCAAGGTATTCTTCACGCGCGTGAGCCGCTGGAGCGCTTCGACCGACGCAAGTTGCCCGGCAGACAAGCTAACGGACGGAACGCTTCTGGCGGCCTCCGTCGCATCATCGATTAGTCTGCTGTTGTTGCTGTAGGAGACGATCCACCAAATGCACAGAAGCAGCCCGGCTGCAGCTACAGCACCGAGCAGCACGCGTCGAGCGAGGTTTACTTTGACATTCCGCTGCGTGAGCGAGCCGGCCGGCCTGTCGGCCAGGATCACGTCGGGAAAGAGATGCCGCAGGAAGACCCATTGCGGAATTCTGCGTGAACCGGCTTCTTGAACTTCGGCCGCACTGCCTCCGAACGCTGGGCGTCGTGTGAAGATCTGCGTTGCGCCGGCGTCAAATGGCTGATGCTCGGCCATGGGAACCTGCGCAGCAGGCGTGACATCGGCAACCGTGACCGGACGGATTCCTGTGAAATAGAATCCCCGGAGAAAGGGACTCGCTCCCAATTGGCTCGGGCGGCAAAGGTCAACGAGGAACTGGGTCAGGAGAGAACGAAGCTTTCCAAACTCGCGCGGGAATTCATAAATGTTGGGTAGCCTTGCCGCATCGTGTTCGCGGGCAAGATACGCACGCCGCTTGTCCGCGAGCGAATAATAAAGCTCCCGAAATGCTTCCGTAACGCGGCGGGTTTGTTCCTCCGCGTACACGCCTTGGCCACTGCCGGGCACCAGGGGCAACGTAACGCCTAGAATTTCGGATGCCTCTGCTTCCGTCAGGTTCTCAACGAAATCGCGGAAATACGGGATTCTATCGGCCTTAGTGAAGAGGACATAAACGGGAAAGCTCGAACCCATCTCGCGGGAGAGTTCGCTCAGAATCGCCTGGAACTGGCGCGCCTTTGCTCCGAGGGATTCCGCGCCTCCTGCTTGCAGGAATGTCTCGCAATCTACTGCGAAAACAACTGCGCGGCTGGGCAACGATGCAGCCGCGAAGACGGCGTTCATGCGAACGGGGAGCGTCTTCTTGAACAGCTTTCGGCGCGCCGCTGAAGAGGCCATGACTGCGCCCGACGGATCGACAAACAACGTGTGGCGGGCATACCAGAGATTCACGCTGCGCGTCGGAGCGACCGTGACGTCTTGGAAAGCCTGTCCGGCGATCAGTTCCGGCTCGAGTCCCGATTTCGCAATCACACTGGTCTTCGCGCTGCCCGGATCGCCGATAATAAAAACCGTCGGGAGCGATCCGAGCCGTTTCTTGCCTGTGGAGGCTTGCATCCGCCTGGCCGCTTCGGCGAAATTGTGATCCATCTCCGCGCCGCTCTCAGGACCGTCGCCCTGCGGCGTTTCAGTGGCCTCCTTGGGACGGAGCACGACATAGCCGGCGAAACCAGCCATACCGATAACGGCCAGCCCCACACGCAAATAGTGCAGGGCGGGCGGCTTTAGCCCGAGCCATAGGCCCAGGAACCAGCTAAGGGCGAGCCAGGCAATCAGGAGGAGGACGGCTATCCAGAGCGAACGTGTCAATTTCATGACAGGTCTCTACAAACCCACTCCCGCTGCTATCGTTCGCAATTCGCCGACCGATGACGCGAGGGAGACCTTAAAGAAAACGAACAGAATCAGTGCCAGGGCAAAGCATGCCACGGCAGTCCATCCGAGAACGGGAACCCAGGAATCGCCCACCGACGCTAAAGCTTGCGTTGTAATTTGCCAGGCTGGACCCGGCGTTGAGCCTCGAATCCGCCGGATTTTTTCCTCAATCTGCGATGAGATGGAACGGACCTCGCCGGCGCCGCTGATACTGTAGCGTCCGCGAAAGCCGAGCAACAGGCAAAGCTGGTATAGCTCCAGAAGATCGGCGAGCGGTTCGGAATCCTGACGGCTCAGAAGCCTTTCGACATTGCGGAAGAAAATTTCGCCGGCCACGTGAACACCAAAGAGTTCCTCCTGGAGCGGTTTCCGGGGCCAGTCGGCAAATATGGGATTGTGCGAATTCAAGATGGATTCGTCCAGGAAAGCGACGACCGCAAAAGTCGCGACGCGAACATCCTCCTGTGAATAGCCGCGCCTGAGAGCATCCTGCTCGGCGCTCTTCAGGGCGTTCCGAATCTGTGCACGAAACGTCTCAGGATCGGCTACGCGCTGCCGGTTCGCGCGGAGACGCTCAACCACCGTCAGTGCCTCCTGATAGATCAGGGCGAGGGTTTCATACCGCTTTGCGATCTGCGGCGGCGCGGACGCGGCGCTGCTCTGAGGTGTGATAGCCATGAAATTCTTAAGATTCGACAAGGACTAGCAATTCGAGTTCCGGATGCGGAAGCTCACCTGGAACGTAGACTCCGATCCGGCGCTTCTCCATAAGATCCTCCCAACACGGGCCCGTCCGGTTGATCGCGAAATACTGATTTGCGATACGCGGCGACAGGCCAGAGGGTGGATTGCTCACATGTGACAACTGAAGGCCAGGCAAGGCTCGCCTTACAAGCTCAGGAACGAATCGCGAGGAACAGATCTTCACTAGAGCCGGCGTGCCGCTGATTAACTCCGCCTCTCCGACGTTGGAACTGATAGAAAGAAACCAGCGTGACCGGCCAAAACAGCGTGTATCGCTAATCTCACCTTCCCAGAAATAGCGGTCAACCTGCTCAAGCCTGACAGATACGCAGTTGGTAGGGATCACCAGTTCCAGATGCTCGCGAATGTGCCTGTCAAGGCCCTCAAAGCAGGCCTGGAGATCCAGATGGTCATAGATCGGAAGATCGGAAGGCGACGATTGCAGTCCGAAAGTGCACAGCGCGCCTCCCAGGCGCGACATCTCCACGAATAATTCTTCGGGGTGGCCTTGCTTCGAGAGATACAGATGGCGAAGCACTGCCAGGCCGCTGTTGACGGCGTGAAGGAACCAGAAACTGGCGATCTGCTGGGCTGACATCCCGCTCTGCTGGCGGTCATAGCCGCGCGTCGTGCCGGAAAACGTGGCGTTCTTCTGGACGAGTATGTCGATCAATCGCCGTGTCATCGCCATGAGCGCCTCGCTTGCGCTGAAACGCAGTACGGGAGGAACGAACTTTTCGTCGACGATAAAATGCCCTGCGCCGTCGCGCAGAATTCGCGCCACAGGAAGCCGCTGGCTTGTGTCCGTTTTCTCGCCCTCGAAGAGGAAACGAATGTTCTTGCGGCCGAAGCGGACGGGTTTTTCGTCGCCGCCGGTGATCTCGTCGAAAACGGGATGCTCCTCGGCCAGGAAACGCGTGCCATTGGCGTCGGTTTTTGGATCCAGTGCGCAATTCCCGCCTAATTGTTTTTGTTGCGGCACGGCCAGGAACGCAAGCAGCGCGTCTGCGGTAGGAGGAAACAGCGGGTCTACTGCGCGGGGCTCGGGAAGAGGGTCGGACGCGGGCATGTCGAAGGGCAGGCCATCCTCGAAAACACCTCGCGCGTGTGACAGGACCAAAGTGCCGTTGCGGAGGGCCTCCCGGTTCACCTCGTAACCGAGGAATCCGAAAGGGCTGAACCACACTGAATCAGCCGCAAAATGTATGGTGTCTTCGAAATAGCGGCTCTGGGCCTGGAAATGGTGAGGCCCCAGATACATGCCCTCCGACCAGACGATTCTCGATAGATTTCGCACAAATTATTGTGATTCCCCGACTTTCTATCATAGTGGTAAACAGCAGGCAATCCGATTATGGAAACACTCGAGTTTCTCGGGGGGAAGTATCAAAAGAAAGAAGAGATCGTTCCCGGTCCGGTGCAGACGTTTCGGGCGCGGGAAGCCGCCACGGGACGGGAGGTGTTTGTACACCGGGTATCCACTACGGATGAGCAGGCCGAACAGCTGGCGCTGCTGCGCATGCTGACAACCGTGCTTCTGCGCTCGGCGGATGCGCGCAAGCGCGTACTTGATTTCGGCGAGGAACAGGGTTTCTGGTACGTAGTAACCGAAAGTGAGCCGCGCTGTCTGATTCTTCGCGAGTGGCTGCATTTTGAGCTCAACCGCGAAGCTAACGCCGCCGCGCCGTCTAAATACCCGGCGGCAGAATCGTCTGCACAGCCGTCAGCACAGCACGAAAAAACGTTCGTTACACCCGCCGAACCATCGCACACTGAACCAGCACACAATGAACCCGCGCACACTGAACCAGCACACAATGAACCAGGGGAGTTCACGCGGGTATTTCAGAGCCTGAGGCCGGAGGTCAGCCAACCGCCGACTGGCTCGACTGCTGGACCGCCGCCCGTGCGGGATGAGCCGGGTGAGTTTACTCGGTTCTTTCAAGGAGGGTTATCGCCCTCTGGCGGCAAGCCGCCGGCGAATCCTGAGGTGAAGCGCGGCACGGACCGGCCGTCACGGGGCGGCTTCGTGCAGCGGCCCCACACGCCCGTAGCCCCGCCCCAGCAAAAACCCGCGGAACCAGGCGAGTTTACGCGGATCTTTTCGCGCCCGAATACAGAAGAGGGCAAACCAAAAGATGTTTTCGCAGACCACGCGAGCGCGAAGCCCGATTCGGCGGAACGTTTCAGCGGCGGCCGGGATCTCCCTAAACCGCTGTCACCGGAACCGCCGCCACCGGGACCGCCGGAACCGGGCGAATACACGAGGATTTTTGGTGGAGGCATGCCCTCATCTCCTCCAAAGCCGGCCTCAACTCCTCCCGAAGCTCCTGGTTCATATCCCGCGGATGACCCGCTGCGCGGTACCAGACCTCCTAGCGCGGTCCGCGCCGCTCCGCCCTTGCCGCAAAAAGGGCCTAGCGAATACACAATGGTCATCCAGGGTAGCGGTCCTAAGGGTGACCTTGTAGCCGGTGGCCCGTCCGGAGACAAGGGAGACACAGCAAAGACCTCAGCATTACCCAAGATTTCGGTCCCGCCGCCACCGGCAAAAGTGCCTCAAGTCAATTTGCCAAAACCCCCGCCGATGCCCGCGCCGGCGCAAGTGAAGGCGCCCGGTGCAGAAAACAGGAAGCTCATCGTTTTCTTTGCGATTCTTGGCATACTGGCTGTCATCTTGATTTTGCTCGTGGTTCTTATCGCGGTGAAGAAGTGAAACTTCTACTCCAGCGAGCCATGTTTCTGGCCTTTTTTGCGCTGTTCTGGCCGGCAATTCCAGTGAGCGCGCAGACGCCGGGCGCTCCCCCGCGCACCGATTTCTCGGGCCGTTGGAGAATGATGAAAGACCAGAGCGATTTTGGCGCCTTCCATGTGCCCGACATAATCGTTCGCGCGGTGGATCAGCATCTGCAAACGATGAATGTGCACACCGTGCAAACGACCGGCAGCAAGACTTCCAGCGCCGACGTGTCTTACTTCACCGACGGGTCCGTGACAAAAAACGTCATCAATGGACGCGATGCCGAAAGCAAAGCGTTCTGGGATGGTCCCACTCTCGTCATTCGCACAAGCATGACGGATTCAAAGGGTGACGCTGAAGAGATTGTAGATCGATGGGATCTCTCCGAGGACCGAAACACGCTCACTACGACGAGTCATATCGTCACACCGCGAGGAGGGACGGATATGAAACTGGTTTGTACAAGAGAAAAGTCCGGTGGCTGACGCCAACGATCAGCTTCAGTGATCCGGCTCTCGAACACTATAATTAAAGCCTTAACTTTAATTACGTCTGTATTATTTGCTGTGAGGTTTTCGTGCCCGATCGCGGCGGTACAGGAAACAAAACTCTGTCCTCGCGCTTCTTCCGGCGTCTAGTTCCGGAGAATCAGATATTTTGCAGGCTGCTGACTCTGGCAGTCGTGGCGAGCGTGTGTCAACTCTTGCCGGCTCCGCCTTCGGTTGCGCGCGGAGTCACGCTAACGGTCGCGGGGTTCGGATATCAGGTAGCGGAGCGCTTGTCGCGCGAAGGCTTGGATGACTTTGTCCGGCGAACTGGAATACAGGTAGAGTTTATTCCGAGCTGGGGAACCTCGACCAATCAACTCGCCTTGATTCTGCGCACGCTGAAGAACCATTACCGTACGCCTGACGTGTACGTAATCGATATGATCTGGCCCGGAACGCTTCAACAGGATCTGCTCGATTTGACGCCATACCTGGACGAAGATTCGCGCGCACACCTTCCGGAGCTACTAAGGAACGATACAGTCAACGGGCGGATCGTTAGCCTCCCTTTTTACGTGAACACCGGCTTGCTGTATTACCGCACTGACCTGCTCAAGAAGTATGGTTATCAGCGTCCTCCCGCCACGTGGAAGGAATTAGAACGGATGGCGGCTCGCATTCAAGGCGGGGAACGCTCAGCCGGTCACCGAGGCTTCTGGGGATACGTCTGGCAGGGCGGTGCGTATGAAGGTCTGACCTGCAATGCCTTGGAGTGGCAGGCATCCTTCGGCGGCGGTCGGATTATCGAAGAGGACGGAACCATCACCGTCAACAATCCGCGGACGGCGCAAGCACTCAGGGAGGCGACGGCATGGATAGGATCCATATCGCCTCCCAGCGTCCTGACGTATACCGAGGCCGATAGTTTGAACGCTTTTCGTTCCGGGAATGCGGCGTTCCTGCGTTATTGGAGCAGCGGAGTCCGATCCAATCGAGGGGCAGACTCCGCGATTAAGGGACGCTTCGATGTAACGCTGCTTCCTGCAGGGCCGCACGGGCGAGCCCAAACTACGGGCGGCTTTGAACTGGCGGTCTCGCGCTATTCGGCTCACCAGCGGGAGGCTGCGGAGTTCGTCGTGTATCTAACCGGGAGCAAAGTTCAGAAATCCCGAGCGATTCAGGAAGGTTATCTCCCGACAATCCCACGGCTTTACGGTGACCCGGAGATCCTGAACGCGGTTCCGGAAGCCAAGGTAGTGGAAAGAGCCGGGCGGAAGAGTTGGATTTCGAGGCCCTCCTCGATCGCCGGGCAAAAGTACTCAGACGTTTCAAAGAGCTATTACAGGGCCGTCCATCGCATCCTCAGCCGTCAGTCCCTCCCGCAGGAAGGCTTGGCTGATTTGGAAAGGGAGTTGGTGGATCTCAGAATTGGCGGCTCACTGAATTGATAGCCATGCAAGTTTTCATGCGATTCTTGCGACGTCCCCTCCGCCTCGAGGACTTGCGGATCGGGGTCCGGCTGCGGGCCGCTTTTGGTTGTGTTCTCTTCTTGATGTTCGTGGGAACGGCGATTTCCTTTTGGCACTTTCAAAGAGTGCGGCATCGCGTTTCAAGAGTATCTGCAGCGGAGATGAGGCTTGCGGCTGTTCTCCGGGTCAACAATCAACTCTTGACGCTCATGAGCCGCTTGCACCGCGCCGCCGAGAGTCAGGAACCTGAGTCATTTGAAAACGAAGCGAGAAAACTTGCGAGTGCTTTCCGGTCAGATACCTCGGGCGGCACTCGAATCCTGCGCACCGTAACACCTGCAACCGGCCGCGAAAAGCTGGTTGTGGACAGCCTCGATGAAATTATTCAGGAGTTGCCCGAGCGGATCCGTGAGCTGATTGAGCTAGCACGTTCCGGCGACTGGATTGCCTTGCACGGACGGCTCGCCGACCAGGTGGACCACACTGACGATGTCGCAGAGGCTCTCATGCGCGAGGCCGACGCGGACCTGTCTCAAGAACAGAAATTGCTGTTTGAAGATATCGATCATGCCGAGCGCCAGGCTGCCTGGGCTCTCGCCTGGACCGGAATTTTGAGCTTGCTGGCTGCTACGCTGCTCGGGTTTGTTGTAACGCGCAGTATCACGGACCCGTTGACGGTTCTTCACGCCGGCACCCGTGCGCTTGCCCGCGGAGAATTCGATCACCGGATCGCGGTGACCGGAGGTAACGAGCTGGCGAGCTTGGCAGCCATCTTTAATGGCACGGCTGGGCGCTTAGCGGACCTGTACGGACAACTTCGCCGCAGCGAAGGGCGTTTCAGGTCATTGATCGAAAACGCCTCCGACCTGATCTTCATTGCGAGCGCGTCTGGCGAACTTTTATATGCAAGTCCCTCTTCGGAGCGCATACTCGGCCGCTCGCCAGGCCTGCTCCTCGGAAAATCGCTTCGGGAACTCATTGACCCGGCGGACTTCGCAGCCTCGGAGAGAATCTTCTCCGCCGGCAATCTTGCCTCCTGCAGCACGCAGCATTTTGAGGCGCGGTTCCAGCACTGCGACGGTTCCCCGCGACTGCTGGAAGGAGTAGTGACAAATCTTCTCGACGATCCCGCTGTAAGGGGTTTACTGATTAACGCTCGCGACATTTCCGAGCGCAGGAAGGCCGAAGAAGCGCTGAAACGAAGCGAGGAGAGGCTGCAGGAACTCCTGGCCCGTGAAACAGACGCCCGGCACACGGCCGAGCTTCTCAACCAGATTGGCCGCGTACTATCGGCTGAGCTGGATGAAGGGCGGCTGGCGCAATCGCTGATTGATCTGACGACTCAGCTCGTCCGTGCGCAGGTTGGAGCTTTGCTTTATAACACTGACCGCCCGGAAGAGCCCAGTGTTGCCTTCTGCGGAGGTACTCGCGGAACGGCCGAGCGTCTTCAATCATTTCGCCGGACAACGCTCTGGCCAGGCTCCGGCGAGGTGATTCGCTCGAGCGACATCGGTGCTCACGAGGGATGCGGCGCAACTGCTTCTGCCGCAGATGACGAAGGAGAACTCCGGATCAGAAGTTACCTCGCCGCGCCCCTGATATCGCGATCCAGGCGGGTTTTTGGTGTGCTTCTATATGGCCACTCGGATGCAGGAACTTTCTTGGAGCGGGATGAAGTGGTGGTGAAGGGAATTTGCGCGCAAGCCTCAATCGCCCTTGAGAACGCCCGCCTGTTTGAACAAGTGAACGTCGCTAACCGGGCCTTGGAAAATTCGAACGAGGCGCTTCGCCGGGCGAATGACGACCTCAGCGTCTTCGCCTATTCCGCCAGTCATGATCTGCAGGAGCCCCTCAGAAATCTCTCTCTATATAGTCAAATGCTGCAAAGAAGCTATCAGGGCCGCCTCGATCCGCAAGCCGACGAATTCATCGGCTATGTGGTGGGCGGAGCGGCCCGAATGTCCGAGCTCGTGAAGGACCTGCTTTCGTACCTCAAAATTTCGGGTGGCCACACGGATTCTGTCAGGCCTGAACCGGTGAAGGCTGCGATCGACAAGGCACTGTCGAATCTGCAAGGCGTCCTGACTTCCAACCGGGCGATAGTTATATACGATGAGTTGCCTTATGTTGCGGTGAATGCCGTTCACTTACAGCAGCTCTTCCAAAATCTGATCAGCAATGCAGTCAAGTATCGTAGCACCGAAGACCCTCAAATCCAGATCTCTGCCATGGAATCGAATGGATATTGGTGTTTTTCCGTAAAGGATAACGGCATAGGAATTAGCCCGCAATACACCAGCACCGTTTTCAGACTCTTCAAACGATTGCACGGGCATGGCGAATATCCTGGCACGGGTGTCGGGCTGGCAATCTGCCAGAAGATTGTCGAGCGTCACGGAGGCCGTATCTGGGTAGAATCGCAGCCAGGCAAAGGCAGCGATTTCAAATTTACGCTTCCTCAACGCAATGAGTAAATGCCGCGGCGAAATGGAGACGATCCGGAATGCCACAACGATGCTTCTGGTTGAAGATAACCCAGCCGATGTTTTCTTCGTGCGGGCAGCGCTCGAACACGAAGGAATCGAAAGCGAGATTTTGGTTGCGAATGATGGGGAGAAGGCCATTCAATTTGTCGAGGCTGCGGAGGCCAATCCCGCGGCTCCCTGTCCCCAACTCGTTCTTCTGGATCTGAACCTGCCGCGTACCAGCGGCACAGACGTACTACGGCGTCTCAGGAGGAGCTCTCGCTGCGCGGATGTCCCGGTGATTGTGGTGACTTCGTCCGATGCGCCCAGCGACAGGGAGGAGACGGCGAGTCTCGGAGCGAGCCGGTATTTCCTGAAGCCGCAAAACATCGACGAATATATGAAGCTGGGGTCAATCGTCAAAGAAGTTTTATGAAGGCAGGCTTGCCTGCATAGCTGAATCCCACCGGCGGCACGCGTCATCCTTCAGATAGTTGTCGAACGATCGCAGGAAGGGAATCGTACCTCTATGAGCAAACTTGCAGGCAAAGTTGCAATCGTTACGGGGGCTTCCAAGGGAATTGGCGCCTCTATCGCTGAACACTTCGCGGCGGACGGCGCCGCTGTCGTAGTCAATTACGCTACCAGCAAATCCGGCGCGGACGCGGTTGTGAAGCGGATTGCGGAAAAAGGCGGCACGGCCATAGCCGTGCAGGCGGACGTCTCCAAGTCACAGGACATAAATCGCCTTTTCGTCGAGACGAAGGCGGCGTTTGGGAAGCTGGACATCCTGGTGAACAACGCAGGTATCTATGAATTCGCTCCACTCGAAGCGGTTGATGAGAACCATTTTCATAAGCAATTCGATCTGAACGTGCTTGGTCTGCTTCTCGCCACAAAGGAAGCAGTAAAGGCGATCGGCGATCGAGGTGGCTCAATCATCAACATCAGCTCTATCGTCGGTCCGATGCCCTTACAGAGCGGTTCCGTATATAGCGCCACGAAAGCGGCGGTAGACGCCATTACCGTTGCGCTCTCAAAAGAGCTGGGACCCAAGCGAATACGCGTGAATTCGCTGAATCCCGGGATGGTCGAAACCGAGGGCCTTCATACGGCAGGAGTTACCGAAAGCGACTTCCGCAAACGAGTTGAGGCACAAACTCCGCTGGGACGCATCGGGCAACCGGAAGATATCGCCCGGGCCGCTGTGTTCTTTGCTTCGGATGATGCCGGTTGGGTGACCGGGCA
>DATBHS010000100.1:0-12076 GCA_036557345.1 Bryobacteraceae bacterium | reverse complement strand
CAGGATCTCGGCTATTACCCGCATGGCAGCAAGAAATTTAGCGACCTGACGCATTACGTTCGGACCGGCGATTTCATCGTGGCCCTGATCAGCGAGTCTCAGAACCTGAACGATTACGCCTTCGCGCTCGGCGCGCTGTCGCACTATGTTTCGGACCTGGATGGACACCGTTACGCCACAAATGTGGCGGAGCCTATGCTTTATCCGAAGCTTGAGAGCAAGTACGGCAACGTCATCACGTACGAGCAAGATCCGCTGGCGCATCTTATGACGGAATTCGGATTCGACGTTTTGGAGGTCGCCAAGGGGAACTTCGCGCCGCAGGCTTATCACGATTTCATCGGATTCTATGTCGCCAAAGATGTTCTGCGGCGCGCTTTTCGCGATACGTATGGCCTGGAGTTACAGGACGTGTTCGGCGATGACTTCGATCGGGCGATCGGCTCCTACCGGCGGGATGTGAGCAAAACGATTCCGAAAGCCACCCGCATCGCCTGGGCTCAGAAGAAAGACGAGATCCAAAAAGCACAGCCCGGCGTCACGAAGAGACGCTTTATCTATGTTATGCGGCGCTCGAGCTACGAGCGCAACTGGGGAAAAGATTACGATCGGCCGACTACCGGCGAACGTATTCTGGCATTTCTGTTAAGGCTGATACCGCCGATCGGACCGCTTCGCGCTCTGCGCTTCAAGATGCCCACTCCGCCGGTAGAAAATCTGTTCAGAGCAAGCTTCAACCGCTCGGCTGGCCAATATCGGGAAAGACTGCGGGAAGCGGAGCGAAATGCTCTCTCATTACCGGACGCGAATTACGACGTGGGCACGATCACGCCACCAGGCGCATACCGCCTCGGCGACGAGGCGTGCGCTTACTGGCTGGATCGTTTGGCCCGAAAGAACTTCAACGGAGTCACGCCAGAAATCCGGGCCAGCCTGCTCGTCTATTACAGCAATCTCGACGCCCCGATCACGACCAAACGCGATCACAAAAAGTGGAGCCGGCTGCTTGCCGAATTGCACGCCTTGAAGAGTCATCAACTCTCCGCGGCAAGCCGGAAGAGCGGCGAAAATCAAACGTTTCTCAATTCGCGCAACTAAACAGAACCCACGATTGAATTTGGCCCTTATTGGGAGCAGAATCGGGCTATCAGGGGTAGTTCCATGTCGAAAAATCGCGTTGCACTCTCACTCACACTGTGTGTTTTTCTAGGCTCCCTCGCACTGAGACTAGACGGCCAGGCAATTTCGGGAAACATCTTTGGGACCGTTACCGATCCGAGCGGCGCCGCCATCGCAGGAGCCGAGGTTTCCATCGCAAATGTGAACACTAACGCTACGTATCAAGCCACGACGAACGATTCGGGCAATTATACGGGCGCGAATCTTCCCGCCGGCAGTTACACGGTTACGATTACGAAAACCGGCTTCCAGAGATTTGTCCAGCAGAACGTTTCGGTTCTGGTATCACAGTCCGCTCGGGTGGATGCTTCTTTGAAGATCGGCGCGGCAACCCAGGAAGTCACGGTCACTTCGGCGCCGCCCGGCGTCGAGACGGATCGGGCCGTGGTGCAAACCAGCCTCACCAGTGCGCAAATTTCGTCGCTTCCGATTCCGAATCGTAATTTCACCAACCTGACCCTACTCACGCCCAGCTCGGTCGTGAATACTTTTCAGCACGCTCCGAGCGAGAACCCGCAGCAATCCACCCTGGTGAACACGGGCGGGCAGGAGTTTGCAGGAACGAACTATCAACTGGATGGCATGAATAACAACGACACGGTGCTCGGGATCACGATGGTCAACCCGGCGATGGATTCGGTGGCGACCTACAACGCTTTCACAAACAATTACGACGCGGAATACCAGGCGACCGGGGCGGTGATCCAGGTGGAAACCAAGTCGGGAACAAACGAATTCCACGGCTCGGCTTTCGAATTTTTCCAGAACAATATCTTCCAGGCGCGCGACCCGTTCACGCAGGGATTGCACGAACCCGGCACTCCCGCTCCGCACAATCGTGGCATTCCTGAGTTGCGTTGGAACCAGTTCGGCGGTTCCATCGGCGGCCCAATTAAGAAGAATAAGATCTTTTTCTTCGGCGATTATCAGGGCACGCAACGGCGAATCGGCGCTTCGCAATCCTTGCGCGTTCCCACCGCCGCCGAGCGCAACGGCGACCTGAGCGACCTGGGCGTCCCGATCTACGATCCGAATACGGGCAATCCGGACGGCAGCGGGCGCGCGCCGTTTCCGGGAGCGAATCTGGCGGGACGCATCTCGGCCCCTTCGGCGGCGCTTCTGGCTGCACTTCCCGCGCCGAACATTCCGGCCACGAATTCCGCGGCAAACAACTTCACGACCAGCGCTGTCGAGCCCTACAACACCAATCAGTGGGATGTCCGCGGCGATTATAACGGTGAAAGGCTGCGGATCTTCGGCCGCTACAGTTATCTTGGCGCCGACATCACCGCACCCGGACCTTTCGGTCTTTATGGCGGCCCTGCTTTTCCCGCCTGGGGCTTTTCGGGCCTATCGAATGCGCTCAATCAGAACGTAGCCTCGGATGTCAGTTACACCTTCAGCCCGACGCTGCTCACCGATGTGCGCTTCGGGTTCTCGCGCTATCGCGTCACTGTGGCGGCGCAGGATCAGACCACGCAACTCGCCAACACCGTCGGCATTCCGGGGCTGAACATCGACGGGCGGCCGGATACGAACGGTCTGCCGGATTTGACCATTAATGGCGCGGGCGGGTTCAGCATGGGCTATAACTGCAATTGCCCTTTACATGAGCGCGAAACGCTGCTCGATTACATCAATAACTGGACCAA
This sequence comes from Bryobacteraceae bacterium, assembly GCA_036557345.1. Taxonomy (GTDB): domain Bacteria; phylum Acidobacteriota; class Terriglobia; order Bryobacterales; family Bryobacteraceae; genus Bog-105. Next base: position 9,245 of record DATBHS010000100.1, on the reverse strand, counting down.
GGTCAGCGGAAATCACACTATCCGTTTCGGGGGCACGTTCGAGCAAGCCTGGAACCTGCGTCTGCCGAGCGACCAACATCGCGCCGGCGTTTACCAGTTCAACGACTCGGTGACCGCGACCGACGTCGATGGAAATGCACTCGGCGGGCTGGGCCTGGCATCGTTCCTGTTAGGCGCGCCGTCCAGCTTCAACCGGTTCCAACAGATCTCGACAAACCAGGAAGACCGTCAGAACCGGATGTTCTACTACATCCAGGACACCTGGCGCATCACCTCGAAGCTGACCATTAATTACGGTCTTCGCTGGGATGTGTGGTTTCCCGACTTTTCGCTGAACTCGGGCCAGGGCGGCCGCTACGACGTCACCAATAACATCGTCTACATACCGGGCGTCGGAGGCGTTTCCAAATCCGGCAATGCCGAGATTCAATGGCGCAACATCTCGCCGCGCTTCGGCATCGCGTATGCGCCGAACAGCAAGACTGTGATCCGAACCGGCTACGGCCGCGGCTACACGCTCGGGACATTCGGCTGGACCTTTAACAATCTGGCGGCGGATGTGTATCCGTCGATCGTGAACCAGAACATCACGGCCACTTCAACCTACCTCCCCGTTTTTCCGCTTACAACGGCCCCTCCCCCGGTCGTGTTCCCGACGATTCCGTCGAACGGCCAGTTGCCGCTCGCCGATGGGATCGGGGTCTCGTATATCCCCGCCAATCAAAAAATCCCGTACGTCGATATGTGGAACTTCACTGTCGAGCGTGAGATTGCGCCGCAGTTCAATGTTTCGGTTGGCTATGTCGGCAATATCGGAAGACACTTAAACGGCGGATTCGACCTGAACGACGCAGTGCCGGGCCCCGGCAGCGATGCCAATCTGCGCCGGCCGTTGTTCATCAAGTACGGCCTCACACAAGGCATCTTCGACAAGTGCGATTGCACAAGCAGCAATTTCAACGCGCTTCAGGTACAGGCGAATAAGCGATTCTCAACGGCCTACTCGATCTTGGCAAATTTCAGTTGGCAGAAAGCTCTCGATTATGGCGAGTTCGGAACGCCCACAAATCAATACAACGCGCAGTCCGATTACGGCCCGGCAGATTATGATCGCGAGTACGTTTTCACATTGGCGCATACCGTGGAGTTGCCCTTCGGTCCGGGGCGCAAGTATCTATCCGGCGCGTCGGGCTTTGTCAGGGCGCTAGTTGCCAATTGGGCATTTCGCGGTGTCACGTCTTACTATTCGGGCATGCCGTTTTCGCCCAGTATCGGCAATCAGGCTTTCCTGAACTCGCCCGACATGACCAGCCGTCCGGATTTGATCGGAGATCCAACGGCGGCAAACCAGAGCGCGAACCTGTGGTTCAACCCGGCAGCGTACACCACGCCTCCGCCCTTCACATTCGGCAATGCGGGAAGAAATTCGCTGCGGGGACCGAACTACTTTGACGCGGACTGGTCACTTTCGAAAGGGTTCCGGTTCAAAGAGCGGGTCGGCCTCGAGTTCCGCTGGGAAGTATTTAACGTGTTCAACCGGCAGAACCTTGCCTTACCGAATACGCAGGTGGACTCGGCGGCTGGCGGCATCATTCAGGATATTCAGATTTGCTCGACGTGCGGGAACGGGATGCGAAACATGCAGTTCGGCGCGCACATCACGTTCTGATGCAGGCTTGCGGCCGGCTTGGTCTGATCTGGTGCACCGGGCTGATTGCTGCGCAGGCAATCGTTACATGGGCTGCTGACGCTTCGTTTCAGCTCGAAGCGCGCAGCGCGCAGCCGTACACGGCTGCCTACCTGGGTAACGGCGCAATCGGAGTGCCAACGTCGGCGCTGGGCACTCTGCCCACGCGCTGCTTTCTCGCGGGCGTATATGACAGGACGCCTGGTGACGTACCACGCATCGCATCGGCACCGGCCTGGAATGAAATCGACATCTTCAACGGTTCGCACTGGTTGAATTCACAATCCGGGCGTGTCGAGAACTACGATCAGACGCTCGACATGTACGATGGCGTCCTGCGCACACGTTATATATGGGCGCAGGATAAGCGCAGAATCGGGGTGCAGGTTGAGGAGTTCGTGTCGCGCGATCGGGCCTACGCGGCAGCGATACGTGCCGTCATCACACCTGAGTTCGATGGCGAGATGAAAATTCGGCTTTCGATTCGCAATTGGCCGAGGCCACCTCGCTACGCTCTGGCGCAGATCGAAAAGCTCGATGCCCCCGCGCAGAAAGATCCGTGGGTCATATGGTATTCGGGTTATCTCCAAACAGGCAAGGTGGATGTTCAAAGCGCGCGCAACTCCGCTCTCCTTACGATTGCAGGGCACACTGCCGGCACGAACGTTCCGGTAGCCGAAGCGATAGCTGCCGAGTGGGACAGCCCGGCCACGACAAAGGTCCGAAGAGATGGTGAGGGAGCGTGGGCCGAAGTCAGTCTCGCGGCACGGGCAGGCGTCAGCTACACGTTCACTAAGTTCGCTATTCTATCTACTCCTAGCGCGCCTCTCCCGAACCATGAAACGGCCGTTGGAACTTCAGAAGAACTCCGGCGCGAGGGCTGGGCAACGATGCTGTCGCAAAGCACGGCCGCATGGCACCGGCTTTGGGAAACGGATATTCTCGTGGACGGCGACCCGGCGCTACAGCGCGTGATCCATTCCATGCTGTTCTACCTCGTGGAGAGCACACGGCAGGGATTGCCCGTCAGTACGGCGCCGATGGGCCTCAGTTCGGCGGGATACTACGGCCACATCTTTTGGGACGCCGATACTTTCCTGTTTCCTCCATTGCTGATCATGCATCCGGATCTTGCGCTGCCTATGGTTGCGTTCCGCTCGCGCACACGCGACGCCGCCCGAAAGAACGCACAAGCGAACGGATTTCGGGGCGCGATGTACCCCTGGGAAGCCGACGCGGATGGCAATGAAAGCACGCCGCGCTTCGCGGGCCAAAACGCCAAATACGAGAACCATATCAATGGCGATGTGGCGCTCGCGGCGTGGCAATACTGGCTGGCTACCGGCGACCGGCAATGGCTGGAACACGACTGCTGGCCCATCCTGCGCGACACGGCGGATTTTTGGGCCAGCCGCGTTTCCTACAACGCAAAATTGAAGCGCTATGAAATCGGCAATGTTGTCGCTGTGAAGGAATCGCTCGTAGGCGTCAAGAACGATGCTTGGACAAACGCGATTGCCCGGAAAAATCTCGAACTGGCGGCCGCGGCTGCGCAACTCGTGCACCAGCAACCGAATCCGCAGTGGCAACGGATCGCCGAATCGATGTATGTCCCCGACAGCGATTCGGCGATGCTGTGGTTTCCGTTAAATCTTCCGTTCAGGCGCGAGCAAACAAGGAACGCGATCGAATCGATGCTGGGCTGGATCCGTCGCGGCGAGACGGGCGCAATGATGGGCGGAGAATTCTATCCGATTCTGGCGGCGCAACTAGGTGACCGCGGCTTGATTGGAAAGATGTTAGCGCCGCTCTCGACAGCCTATCTGCGTCCGCCATTTCAGGTGATCGCAGAGACTCCCGACAACCAGAACACGAATTTCATCACGGGCGCGGGCGCCTTCCTCCAACAGGTTGTTTTCGGCTATTCAGGGCTGCGCCCGACCGATAAGGGACTCGAACAGCGATTCGCTGCCGTGTTGCCTCCGAGCATCCACAAGTTGACGCTCAAGAACATAACGGTGCGCGGCGAGCGGAAGACGCTCGTGTTCACAAACTCCTTACAGTGAAGCGAATTCGACGGCCTTCGAAGCTGCGCGCTAGAGCGCATCGCGCGTTAAGTGGCCGTCGACGATCCGCCAGATGTTGCGGGGATTGGCGTTCTGCAACTCCTGAGGCAGCAGTCGTTCCGGAAAGCCCTGATAGCAGACCGGACGCGCGAACCTGTAGATAGCCGCCGCGCCCACGGAGGTGAATTTTACATCCGTAGTGGCCGGGTAAGGCCCACCGTGGTGCATCGCATAACCCACTTCCACGCCGGTCGGATATCCGTTGAAGATTAGTCTTCCTGCCTTGGTAGCCAGCACACTAACCAACTCGCGATGTGCCTCGAGTTCCGCGGCCGTGCCGTGAATGGTCGCGGTAAGGCTTCCTTCCAAGGCCTGGCCGCACCGCAGCAGATCGTCGCTCGACCGGCAGCCGACCACGACCGTCGCAGGGCCGAAGATTTCCTCGTGAAGCATTTCGTTTTTCAACCAGGTGCCTGCATCTGTCATCAGCAAACCAGGGAGTGCCTCAGTCCGGCCCGGATCGTTACTCTGTGTGGAAACTGTCGTACCAACCCCGGCCACCGCAGACGCGGTCTTGAACTTCTCTGCGAACCCCTGCTGGATCGACGTGTTCAACATTGTTCCAGGGATGCCTTGTTCGAACATTCGCTGCAATTGCTGAACGAAGCCGCGAAATGCGTTGTCCTCGAGTCCAAATACGAGACCGGGGCATGTACAGAACTGCCCTACGCCAAGCAGAACGGAACGATACAAACCCGCCGCAATCGCGTCGCCTTTTTCATGCAAGACCTCCGGCAGTAAAAAAACCGGGTTTACGCTTCCCATCTCTGCGTATACCGGAATGGGGTTGGGCCGACGCGCACCCGCATCGAAGAGCGCGCGGCCGGCACGCTGTGACCCGGTAAATGCTACTGCGTTCGTTTTGGGATGGGTCACCAAAGCGATACTTGCGTCGGTTCCCAGGCTGTGCAGCATCGAAAACGTGCCTTCCGGCATACCAGCCGCTTTAGCGGCTGTGACGATGGCAGTACCCACGAGTTCCGAGGTTCCAGGATGCGCGGGGTGCGATTTTACGACAACCGGATTGCGCGCGGCGAAAGCGGAGATCGTATCGCCGCCGCCGACCGAGAACGCGAGAGGGAAATTACTTGCCCCAAAGACGGCCACGGGCCCGATGGGCTGCAGCATGCGTCGGATGTCGGGTCTCGGCAGCGGCTTGCGATCGGGTAGCGCTGTATCGATGCGCGCATCCACCCACGAGCCTTCCGAGACAATATCAGCAAAGAGCTTGATTTGATTCACGGTGCGGTCCCGCTCACTGCGCAGTCGGTCCACTCCGAGAGCGGTTTCCTCATCGGCACGCTCGATCAGTTGCTCGCCTAGCGCCAGAATCTCCTCGCGAATCGCCAGGAGGAACCTCATTACTGCGTCGGCATCCAGAGCAGCAAACAGCGATGCTGCGTGGCCGGCGAGCTCCATCGCGCGCTCGACCTCTGCGGCAGTCGCTTCATGGAATACCGGTTCGATGGACTGGCCCTTGCGCGGATCATACGCGCGGAAGCTCTTTCCACCAGCAGTGCTGGTTTCGAACCCGAGTAGATTCCTGCCGTGAAGTTTCATAAGCGTGCTGTTCCCAGCTTATCGACACGGAGACTCACTTTCATAAATGAAACAAATTTCCGATGGACGCTACGACCCCGGATTCGAGACCCTATCCAACAGCCCGTGCTTCAGCCCGACCTTGATATTTATGCGAAAAATATTTTGGTTGTAGACAAGGGCGTCGCTTCCCGCCTCCTGTCCCCACTGAGTGTGATAAATAAACTCGACCCGAATACGGTTTTCCATGATGTAGGCCAGGCCTGCGCGAAATCGAAACATGTTAAACCCCGCCCCAGACTGCCAGAACGGCTCGACGTCGATCAGGGCATAGAATGTTCTGGGCTTCCAGGCGTTGGCAACGGAGGTTAAGGGAATTTCTCCTCCGAAGCGGCTTCGAATCCGGCTCTTGAAACTCCATTCGTGCGTGCCATGGCTATATGTGTTCCGCGCCTCATAACGGGTGAAGCTGAAGATGTTCATTTTCCGCTTGTTCGGGATAAAGAACTTCGGGCCAACGAAGGGACGTAGTTCAAACGTGTCCTGCTTCCCTCCTTGGTTATTCGTATAGATTCCGATAAGGCCGGTCCAGACTTGAAACCACGGCTTAACGTTATAAGAAATGCCGGGATACCCCAAATAGTAGATCGAGTAGTCACTTTGCGGATTGTTTACGTAGCCAAGATAGCCAAATCCGGTTACGTTTTCGGTTATCGGATGAAAAGGGAAAATCGTCACACGGTACTCGTCTGTGACCGGGTTACTTTGCGCACAAAGCGTTCGGCAGGTCAAAAGAGCTAGGGACGAGGAAATCAACAAACGCCCGACGGTGCCCGGCATGACTCCTTAAGGGTTGCTTCGCTTTGAGAGCCAACGAACGGGCAGGGATTCATTTTTATTTCGCCCGGCTCATGGCGTGATAACCGCCAGTGAGGCGATTGCGCTTCCTCGGTAGAATTCGAGATACTCGTAAGACCCTATATTGCGGAATACAGAATGACGATCTCCCTCGTCAGGCGCTGTTTCTTGCCTGGCACGCTTCTCCTCTTGGGGTCAGTCTGCGGTCTCGCGCACTCCAACCGTCCGGTGCATGTGCTGACGTTGCATTCCTACAGCCCGGACTCAATAGCGCCAACGCCTTTTAATGAGGTCATGCTCCCGGCCCTTGAGAAGAAACTCGGGCAGAAGGTCGACGTTTATAACGAGTACCTCGAATTGCAGCGCTTCCCTGAGGAAGAGCACCAGAGAATGCTTGTCCGCGACCTACGAACTCGCAATCGAAATCGTCACATCGACGTAATCGTTTCCGTGGACTTCGCAGCCCTGGAGTTTATCCGGCGGCATGTAGGCGAGATACTGCCCGAAACGCCAGTCGTTTTTGTTTCTGTGGAATCGCGGCGCGTTAAAGGAATGGTGCTCCCTCCAAACATTACCGGCGTCGTCCATGAGGACGATTGGCGCGGCGCTCTTCGCGAGATCCTGCGTATCCAACCGGATACCAAAGAAGTTGTGATAGTCGGCGGAAGCGCGCCCATCGATCACGAATATCTCGAAGAACAGAAAAGGCTCTTTCAGCCTTATCAAGCGAGGGTCAAATTCCGCTACCTTACGGACCTTCCGTTGCTTGACATTCTGGCGCAAGTGAGCAAACTGCCCCCGAGAACGATTGTGATTCAGAGTGGCTTCAACTGGGACTCTCGCGGCGAGACGCTAACCGATGATGGCGCGTTGAAGCTTATCTATAAGACCGCAAACGCTCCTGTGTACGCTCTTGTGGGACGGAACCTTGGGCAGGGCTTCGTCGGAGGCCCAATACCGGCATATCGGGAGCGCTATTTGTTGGGTGCTGACGTGGTATATCGCGTCCTAAAGGGCGAGCGGCCCGCGAATATTCCCATCCAGTCCGCGGTTCCAGAGCACGCCATGGCGTTCGATTGGCGGCAGTTGCGGCGCTGGGGCATACGGGAAGACCGGTTGCCACCGGGAAGTCTGGTTGCCTTCCGGACGCCTTCCCCATGGGAACAATACAGGTGGGCCATAGTAGGCATCGGTATACTCTGCCTGGCCGAGACAGCATTGATCGTGGGCCTGCTAGTGCAGAAGTGGCGCCGCCAGCGAGTAGAACGAGCGCTCTTGAACAGCCGAAATGAGGTCAGCGATCTGGCTGGTAGGCTGATCGTAGCGCAAGAGGACGAGCGCAAACGAATCGCTCGGGAGCTACACGACGATCTCAGCCAGCAGCTTGCAGCCGTAGCGATCTTCGTGAGTTCCATTCGACGTGATTTGAGCGCTTCAATGCCGAAGGACTATAGAAAGATTGAGGAATTGCAGGGTCGCCTTGGACTGCTACACAACGGTATTCATCAACTTTCCCATGAGCTTCATCCAGCGGCATTGGAAAACATCGGCCTTGACGCAGCACTGCAGCAACACGCTGATGAACTGAACAGGCTTACCGGCATCACGGTGAATGTCAAAACTTGTCTCGAATCGGAGGTGATTTCACCAGATGTGGCGCTCTGCCTCTATCGAGTGGCGCAGGAGTCATTACATAATGCGGCAAAACACTCCGGCACCCAGCACGCCGAACTTACAGTCGGGCGAGTAGGTAATGAGTTAGAACTCGTCGTCACAGATAGGGGACGCGGATTTAATTCGAACGTGAGGAGAAAACTCCGAGGCCTTGGCCTGACGAGCATGGAAGAACGAGTGCGGCTCGTAGGCGGCACGCTCGATATCGAAAGCACCCCGCAAAATGGGACATCTGTCCGGGTCCGTGTACCCTGTATTCCTACCGTCCCTCTAGTCATGAAGGCCGCCGCGAGCTCGCGGCAGGTGTGAATGTGTTTAGAAGCGGTTGCGCGGCCCACTCAGTGCTTTTCCTCTCTCGCGCATCCGTAAATCTCCCGATTTTCGAAAGGCATCCCAGGTACTCTAAATCGGATGTGCCGTTCAAGTGGAGCCAGCAACTTCGGACTGAATTGATTGGTACGACTCGATGAAAGACAAGAACGAGACAGAAAGGGCACGCGTTCTCATAGCTGATGACCATCCACGAGTGCTGAGCGAGATGGAAACTTTGCTGTCGTCCGAGTTTGATGTCGTCGGGAAGGCGGCCGATGGCCTAAGCATGGTAACGGAAGCGGCAAGACTGCGGCCGGACGTCATTGTGTCCGATATCTCAATGCCTGGCCTGAGCGGCATTGACGCGAGCCGCGAGATTCTGAGGGAGCATCCTGAAACAGTGATCGTGCTGCTCACTGCGTACAACGATCCTCAATTGGTAAAGACGGCGCTGCATATCGGGATCCGCGGCTATGTCCACAAGTTGAAGGCCGGCGATGAACTCGTCCCCGCAATACACGGCGCTCTCGACGGCCGTGCCTTCGTCTCATCAACCTGCAAACCCGAACGTTAGCTGATGGATCTTTAGGCGGATAATTGAAAGATTCAACTGAGTGGTTTTCTCCGGAGACCAAAGGAATCTCGGATGGCGCGTATCAGGGTTCTGCTTGCCGATGACCACGCAATCGTCGCGCAAGGCATCGAATTACTCTTAAAGGAGCATTTCGAGCTCGTAGGAACGGTTTTCGACGGGCGCGCCTTGCTGGAGGCGAGTGCGAAATTAAAGCCGGATGTCATCGTGACGGACATTAGTATGCCCTTGCTCAACGGGCTGGATGCAATCCGGCAGCTCAAGAGGGATGGAGCCGGCGCAAAAGTTGTCGTACTCACAATGCATGCGGATGCAGGCCTTGCTGCGCAAGCGCTTAGAGCCGGGGCTTCCGGCTTTGTGTTGAAGCGAGCAGCTGGTGAAGAGCTGATCCAAGCGATTCACGAAATTGTTCAGGGGCGGGTGTATCTGACTCCACTGGTTACCAAAGACGTGATCA
>DATBHS010000099.1:0-13775 GCA_036557345.1 Bryobacteraceae bacterium | reverse complement strand
CGGCTTGCCAGCCACCGTGATGCAGCCCGGCTTGGTTGGATGCTTGAATTGCCGGTGACGGGGGCCGGATCGGGAGACTTGACGCCATCCATCGCTCCCGATGCGCCTGATGATGTCGTGGAGCTTCATGTGATCGGGGCTCGTTGCGGTTCCGTTTTAGATATATTTTAGGCGCCGTGTATCAAAACACATGTTGCAGCGCCCTTTAAAGACAAGCCGGCATAAAGCCAGAGCCGGCTTAGCGGTTCAGTGGCATCACCGACACCACCAACACGGAGGATGATTTCGCTAATCTGAACTGGGCTCTTCCGCACTTTTGGTGCAACGCGTAAGGTATCAAACAAAAGTAATCTGAAATGTTTTAACCTGCGCCAGCAATGGCGCCTCCCCCTAAACATTGCGAAGAAGTTTTGCCAAACCCTCGGATCTTGATCTTAGACAGAGTGGAATACAGTGAGCGGCAATTTCGATTGTTTGTCACCGTGGATCAGAAGCCGATCTGCCCGGTTTGCGGTGAGGTCTCTCATTCACTTCATAGTTGCTATTGCCGCTGTCTCCAGGATCTGCCCTGGCAGTGGCTTGCCGTAAAGCTGTATGTGACGGCACACCGATACCGCTGCAGGAACGCAGATTGCCCGCAGAAGATCTTTTGTGAGCGATTACGGGACGTGGCGCAAGGGACAGGATTACGGCACCATTCTGGTGGATCTCGATCTCCACCGTGTCGCAGATTTGTTGCCTGATCGATCCAGTGAAAGTTTCTCCTCCTGGCTGCAGCAGCATCCCGGTATCGCGATTATCGCGCGCGACCGCTGCGGGTTGTATGCAGAAGGAGCCGCTCTGGGCGCTCCAGATGCACAGCAAGTGGCCGACCGCTTCCATCTGATCCTAAATTTCTCGTCGGCAGTGGAGCGAGTATTTGAAGAACGAAGTCGCGAGCTTGTATTACCGCCCGAGGAGGAGCCGGAAATACCAGCGGCTGGCGGTCCAAGGTCCGAGGCCATGAGTCCGGACAGGAGGGACTCGCTCCCAGTGAGGCGGCAACAGGAACGCCGGCAACAACGTTTGGAACGCTACGAGAGAGTTGCGGAATTGTTCGGTAAAGGCTACACGCAAAGGTTGATCAGCCGCGAGCTGGGCCTTGGACGTTAAACGGTTCGCCGATGGCTGCGAACCGGTCACTTTCCGGAACGAAAACCACCGCATCGGAGGCCCGCCAGAGTTACCGGGTTCGCCGAGTATTTACGGCAGCGCTGGGACGAGGGCTGCCACAACGCCACTCGGCTTTATGAGGAGATTCGCAGGGCCGGATATACCGGTAAGAGATCCATGGTGGCGAGCTTCGTCTCGTCGTGGCGCCTGACTGGCAAGCCGAAATCGCCGTTGGCTCCGCAACGGATCGCGCCAAAACACGCGGCTATTCTTGCCACTCACTCCGCCGATCAGATGACCGAAGTGCAGCAGAAGCTATTTGACAGAATCGGCACTTGCTGTCCGGACGCGCTCCTGTTGCGCAGCTTGGCGCTCGATTTTCGAGAGGCACTCGCCAGCTGCGAAGCTTGGCGAATGGTGGCTTGGACTGAGTTGGCCAAGCGCTCCCCACTTGGACCTGTGGTGCGTTTCGCGTACGGTCTTCAGAAAGATATCTCGGTCATCAATGCCGCAGTCGAGACTTCCTGGAGCACCGGTCAAGTGGAAGGGCAAATCAACCGTTTGAAGATGATCAAGCGCGAAATGTACGGCCGTTCTGGTTTCGCGTTGTTGCGGGCGTGCGTTCTGCCCTATGCACCAGCGATTTCAGCATCCTTCGGTCCTGCCCCATAGGCTGCACCAAAAGTGCGGAAGAGCCACTTTTGCACCGGCGCTGACAACCCTGCCAATTCTGGATTACTGAGCATCACGATGCCAGGTTCGCAGGACCAGATCTACGTTACCGCTTTAAGTCAGCCGCATCGCGGCGATGGGTCAGCGCAGATGCCAAGCGGCGAGCGTCGCAACTGCTTCGCGACGGCCTAGATCGGGCTGAATCGCGAGTTCCAGGACGGACACGGCGGTCAAGTCAATCGCATAATCTTCAATTTCCGTTGTGGAGCCGGCAGGGCTAAAATTCCATTGCTGGCGGACTATTTCGTTCGTCGGCTCACCTGCTGCGGGTGACCATCGAAGTGTGAACTCCTGTGTTCGCTCGCATTCGGCTTCATGGAAACGAAGTTGAATGCGATGCAGCGACATAGGTTCATCAAAGATAATCCGGATCTGCTGTTCACCTTTCTGAGAAGCTCGCCACCCAAACTCGCGTTTCGGACCGAACGCAGATTCAATGGGAAACCTGGGATCTTCTGACGTTACCTCCACGGTGGCGATCTGTTCGAGATCAAGCCAGCCTTGGTCCGATTCGCCGCGTGGCTTGGCGAGGTGCGTCTCCACTATTCTCTTTCGCATAGTCCTATTCTTACAGCAGCACGATGCATTCAGGTCCAGCCAAGCTGCTGGTCACCAGGGCGAAGAACGCCGCCGATCAGCCTTAAGAAAACGGTTGGCCCGTTTACGGACAATTGAATAGTACAAATCGGCGGACACAGCGTAACTTGCCGGTCTTAATGCAGCCCAACAAGAGCTGGGTTCAGCCGTCAAGGCCCGGTGAACCATTGAAGTGAGAAATGGTGCCAACCGTGACCGGCTGATGCGGGCATGGCGCTTCGAGACAATCTCGCTTCCAGAAACTCGATACGTGATACGGATGCGGGCAAGACACTTGGACCCTTGGGCCTCATCCAAGCGTGGAATCTCACTCTGCGACAGGCAAAAACGGCAAGCAGCGGTCTCATCAGGGAGCGCACTTGGAGCTGCTCCCAGCACCCATCCACTGACGGCGGTGAGCAGACTATCGGCGAGGAGCTGGCGCAAGATTGCCGTACGTGAAGCTCCCAACGCTGATCGCACTGCAAATTCCTGCTTCCGTTCGAGGCCTCGCGCACCAGGAATAGATTCGCAACGTTGCCGCAAGCTACAAGCAAGACGACGCCTACCGCGATTAAGAGGAGCGCGAACCTGCGTTCGTGCCGGCCGAACAGATATGCATCGAGCGGCCATGTTGAGATAAGCCTGATGAAGCGGCATCGTGGCGCTCAGGCTCGCCGGCAGGCGAGTCGCGCGAGTTCCCGTTGGCGACGCGGTGCAACTCGGAATAGAGTGCAGCGAAGAGAGGCTCTGCTGCAGCACTCTTGCCTCGTTTGATCGCTTCAACCAGCGATGAGATCGTGGGCTCCACCGACACCACCCGTCCCGAGCACGACTAGGGTCGCAGTATCTCGATTTTGCGACGAAGAGTCAATGACACACCGCACTCACTCGCAGTAGTCGTTTCGACTCATTATCAAGACATAGACTCATACCTGATTAGGAGGACTTTCGCTCACTCTTCAGATCCTCTGAACTAGGTCAGACCCGCTGGACGCCTCTTCTTAGAAAAACAAACCCTCGCGGGAGATTTTCTGCGCTGTGCCGAATAGCAAGGAAAGGCCGATATGAGCGCACTGAGAGGAGAGGACGTGGATGACCCAAAAGGTTTTGGAACTGGCGCGGCCAGTATGTCGGTTATCGGAGCTCCGATTGCCTGTTCGGCCATGACGGGAGGCAGATTGGCTACTTCGCGGAAGGCGATGAGGTTTATGGATGCGCCGGTGACTATCTGGGCGAGGTTCGCGGCGACAGCCGCCTGATTACTAATCTCAGCAAGAAAGCGTGGACGCGAAAAAGTGTAATACCTTGTTTCTTGAAAAGCTCCCCCGGCCATCATGATGTGAACGCCAAAGAAATGCTTGCCGGATATGAAGACTTCCCCGCTCCACCCGAACGAATTTGATTCAGAAAGCGTAACAGGAAAAACATGGCGTCGAAATTCTATATCGTCCAAAAAGCCGGAATTCCAGCCGTTTGGCAATCAGATCCGCGAGAGATCGAACGATTGCTGAGGCGTAAAGCAGGTTTCATGGTGGTATCTCACACGCCGAGCGATACACGTAGCGATGCTCTCAGCAAACTTCGACAGCTCTTTCCCGGATCTCGGCCGACTAAGCCTGGTTCGTAAAGAAAGAAAGAGTGAAGCATGCAATTCGCATATGACGGCTTTAGGCGGTGATAGAAGGTGTTTCCTGTTTCGAGGCATCAAAGCGCGCAATCCCACGATTAGCTTCGCGATTAAAGTCGATTTGCGATTGTTCGTGCAGAACCGGGTGCCGGTGCAGGAAGGTCCGATGTTTTGCCTCCAATTGCTCACCACAGTATCCGTTGGCGGACCAACCTGTTTGGACGACTTCAGAGCTACACCGCTGTGGGAGAGGACTTTCGCCCTTTACGCATTGAACGTGAGCGAAGGACGGCGGAAAGGGCAGTAAAAGACCAGCTCGTAAGCCATTTAGAAAACCTTCAGTTACATCGAACCTTCGCTTAGGGACACCGTCTGGGGAGCAGTAGAGAAAAGGTCGTTTTCAGAATGCGCAGTGCGGTCGTTTACAGCTTTAATGCTTTCTACAACTCCGAGAGCATATGGATTTCAACCGTGACAGGCTGTCACATTTTCAGCATGGAGTTTTTGCGCAGGACAGCCGCCGGATTTGGGAGTTTCAAAGTCGAGGTGCTGATCGTCGCTTAGGACCCACCGGCGGTGCTAGCTGCTTGGGCACGCATCTGCTCTTTCATTTTTTGTTTCATTTCCTGAGGAGTGGGTTCCGCGATATGCGTGGCAATCATCCAAGTGTATCCTTCGGGATCAACGACGGTTCCGGAACGGTCGCCCCAAAACATGTCAGCTACAGGTCCTTTCGCGGTAGCCCCGAGCTTGACCGCCTTCGCCACCGTTTTATCCACGTTTTCCGTGATCAGATACAAGCTTGCAGGCGAGGCACCCAATGTCTTTGCGCTGCGGGCGCCATATGTCGTGTTTTCAGGACCCAGCATTAAGGTGGTGCCTCGCAACGTGAGCTCCGCATGGATTGGCTTGCCATCGGGACCGTTCATGATTCCACGCTTCACGAAGCCGAAGGCCTTTTGATAAAAGCTGACCGCGGACCTTACATCGACCACCGTGAGCATTGCCGTCACGGCACCGTATTGTTTTTTGTTCAGGGGGTCAATTTTCCTCGCCATGTCGCTCCTTCAATGAAAATGTAGGCAGAGCCCGTTTCGCTCACCCGGATCACTATTATTGCACTAACTTCCAAACTCCTAGCGTCCTCAGTTTTGCCCACTGGCATCCCTGATACTTCCTGCCTTGCTATTGCTATCCTCCCGTGGCCTTTTGCACCCCCGGATGACCATTATTCCCCGATAGCGTATGCTCTAACGCACCATTTTGCTGAACCTGACAGGCCCGCTCGCGGGCATCGTCGGGAACGTTTTCGCAAGTCACGGGTAACAGGCCAGCAGCACCTGTAGCGGCAGCCAGTGATGACCTCGAATTTGTAGCAGAGCCGGAAGCCACGGCGGTTCAGAGCGCAGTGAGGAACCGCGGCCAGTCGATGTCGCTGTCTTGGATCGCCGTTCATAAGGTGCGGATGTGCGAGGCGCCCCAATCGCACACATGAGTCGTCAGCGCGGAATCATCTCCCGGCAATCGAGATACCGCCGATCTCAAATTGCAATCTTGGATGTTCCGATTAGGCTGTCCATCAATTTATGTCGCGCTGCCAAATAAGCATCGCGGGCGGTGTCCTCTCTTCGGCGATGCAAGATGAGACCGGAGCGCTCGTTGACCGAGATGGGACATTTCTGGATATCGCTAACGAAGTCGCAGGTCTGCTGCGCCAGATCTGCATAACGCTCAAGTGCGACAGTATACTCGCGCTTCAATCGTTTGAGGTCGTTTTCTGTGATCAACACACGCCTCCTCCAGTCCCACAATCCTATCGCTTCAATCGCTGACACGCTTAATCGGCTTATGACGGCCTGATTGCAACAACTCAGGACACGAGGCCGCTTCGTTTCACCCGGGTAAAGTCGGCTCCTACTTCGTTCATCGCCGTCGCTATTTCTGAACTGCGCGTGCCTCATGGTTTGATAGTCGGTATCAGATTTGTGGGAGGTGACGCGATCGGGAAAGAGGGCGCGCGATGAAAAGAACCGCGACCGCCAAGAGCACGTGGAATGCTGCAGTGATTGGTGCCTCCGTGGCACTGTATCATCAGGCGATTGTCACTATGGCTACGCTGCTAAATCCGTGTGAGTTCCGAGCATTAGTGGGCCCTCGAAATTGGTTCCACGGCAGCACAATTCGCATCTCCAGTAGACAATGTCGCCGTTTCGCATAACCCCAAACTCTGCGAGCATGGGTTCATGCCAGTCAGGGAGTTCGAGACAGTGTACCGAGGGTGCACGCTCAAAGTTATCTCTCGAGAGCATGATGGCCGTTGGGCGGCACAAGGCAGCCTAAGATTTCCGAAAACGATACATGTTCCTGTGAAATGGTTGGATCTCGCGGCACAATTCGAGTCAGCAGAAGAGGCGCTGAAATCCGCGCAGCGCTGGGCGTTCGCGGAGATTCAAAATGCTCTCTTAGATGCGTAATCTCCTCCCATTTGCCACCAGGTTTCGCCTGTCGCCGTTTTGAGTTCAGTGCCTCCTAGGCCTATGAAGGATAGGATTCTGTGGAGCTTTACCACCGACGCTTTTGCCCTCCTGGCCGTCGCCGCGTGAAGTCCCCGCCGCCGGGCCTACCTGCCTCAGATTTGGGCCGAGCCTCACTCACCTCCAGATTACGGCCGCCCAAGTCCGATCCGTTAAGCGCCGAGACCGCTGCCTCGCCGTCGGTCCGATTAGGCATGTCGATGAATGCAAAGCCACGACTTTGACCCGTTGCGCGATCAGTGGGGAGGGAGACCGCATCGACTGCGCCGTATTCGAAAAAGAGGGACCGGAGGTCTTGTTCGGTGGTGTAGAAACTCAAATTACCAACAAAGATTCTCATTTCTTATCAATTCTCCCCTATCTGCGGCGTACCGTCAGCGGCGCTCTGCAGCATTTTCTTTTTGGCTGACCATCCCGACGCCAGCGCCCAGTTTCTCGCTCGCTTGACGACCGGCTAATCTGGCGGCTATCCGCACCAGGTTACTCGACCGCTTATGTTGGCCTGAGTGGCCTCACCTCCATTTAGCCTGGACTCAAGTAGAGTTGCTAATGGCGCTTTCTGCGCGAGGCTTCATCCAACCCGTGACTCAGCGCCCTCAATTTCTCAGCTATCCCAGATGATGACAGCTGGGCGTCGACATGGCCAGTTTTGACGGCCGCGTTCGGCATGCTCTCATAGGACGCATCGGATTGAGCGAACGTAAGGCCACCACCAGTTTTGATTGCAGCGAGCGCGCCGCTACCATCCCCGGACATACCAGAGAGAATGACCGCAACGGCGCGAGGCCCTGTCATTTCGGCAAGAGAATTCAAAAAATTAGTAATGGCTGTCGGCCATCCATTCGGGTCCGAGCTTGGCTGGAGATGGAATACGCAACCGTCCGTCGTTATATCCTCATGTGGCGGAGCTAGAAAAACTTTGTTTCGCTCCAGACGCATGCCTTGGGTCACTTCCACGACCGGCATGCTTGTGGCGCGGCAGAGGAGCTGCGGCAATAGATCGGCATTTTCCAGTCCGCGGTGTGCCACAATGACGAAGGCCATACCGGGATCATTGGGCAAGCCGCGCAGAATTTCTCTATAGGCGTCCAACGCTCCCGCGGAACCGGCAAGACATACAATCCGAAAATCCCGGCCGGCAGTTTCTACCATGAACACTCAAATCTTATCCCAGAGCGAAGCGTTGAGCATTCTACTTCAAGCAGCCATGCGCTGAAAGGCGCTGTTCGAGCGAATGACGCGCTTGTTCTAATTTGATCCAGGTCTCGTCCCCACGCGTGGAAGTGGCTGGTATTCCGCCTTAGGAGAGGTACCATCTTCCGCTGAAGCTCGGGGACGGCAGCGGGCGAACTGATGCGTTGTCGACTTGGACTCCATTCCTGGGGTTGCTTTTCGTCGCAGCTCACGCCGCCCTCATTATCGCTGTCATATCGAAAGCGGACGGGTTTCAGGAACCAGATCGAGACCGAGGGGCAGACTGCATCCCAGGCTTCCCAAGACCAGATCGAATTTAGTCGATGGGACGCCCTTGGCGCTTAGAAGCCTTCGCCGGGGATGGTTGGGTGACTCTCAGCGACGGAGTAACTGGGCGCGGTCAGTGTCATTCTGATCGGCACCGCTCTCTGGCTCGTGGAGACTGCGGGCCACCGCGGTCCCGATTTGTGTCAGGTTTCAAGGTGTAGCATCAAACCCTGTGGTGCGTCTCATCTTTACGGACAGAGAAACGTGACGTATCGGTCCCAGAAATTTGCCTCACATGCTGTTTCCGCTCTGTTCGCGGTGATAGTGGCGTTTATGCGCGTTTGTCCTTCCCCGGCTGTGGAGATGGTAGCGGGAACTCGCTTGGAAACGCGCTTAGCGACACCGACCGGTTCCCGCATCTCACATGCAGGGGATCCGATTGAATCCAGAGTCATTGCGCCGGTATTCGTGAACGGGCGCCTCATGATCCCCCAAGGCGTCATCGTGTCGGGAGTCATCGAACGTGTCGAACGCGTCGGATTGGGATTGAAGCACACCACCTCCAGCCTCGGGTTCCGCTTTGACATGCTGCAACTGCCGGACAGGGCGGCCATTCCTGTTCGCACGCGTTTACTAGAGGTAGAAACGGCTAAGGAGCGGGTAAACCCGCAAGGAGTTATAGGCGGCATCCACCCAACGGCGAATCTTTCTTCAACAATCGATCTTTACGCACTGCCGTTGTTGGGTGTGAATCCGCAATTTGCCGTGCCCATGTTGGGAATCAAGGTTCTGATCGCGCGTTCTCCGGATCCGGAGATCTACTTCGCAGCCGGTACTGAGCTCATCCTCGAACTCACCGCCGCGGTCGAGATTCCGAACCCGGGCGCTCCGCCAAATGAAATTGAGCCGCTCTTGCCTTCGGAAATGGCCGGAGTGCACCGCTTACTTGCCCGGCTTCCCGATCAGCGCACTGAGAGGGGGGGCAATCGTCCCTCCGATCTGATCAACATTCTTTTTCTAGGCGGACGCGAGTCGATTCAGCCTGCGTTTCAGGCAGCCGGCTGGTCCGGCGCGCAGCCACACTCGCTCAGGTCTATTTACCGCAGGTATCAGTGTATGGTCCAGCGTATCGGCTACAGCATGGCCCCCATGGGGAACTTAACATTGAACGGCGCGATCGCCGATGCTGAGTATCAAAAAAGTCTCAACACCTTTTCCAAGCGTCATCATGTGCGCCTGTGGAAACAAGGACAGGCCAATGCTAGGCTGGCTGCGGCCACCGAAGATGTTGGCTACAGGCTTCGCACCATGCACTTGACGCACGCTAGCGATCCGCT
This sequence comes from Bryobacteraceae bacterium, assembly GCA_036557345.1. Classification (GTDB taxonomy): domain Bacteria; phylum Acidobacteriota; class Terriglobia; order Bryobacterales; family Bryobacteraceae; genus Bog-105. The sequence continues at coordinate 4,353 of DATBHS010000099.1, read as the reverse complement.
CATCGATAACGAACGCGCAAAGGTCTTGAATGATCTGGCGTTTAGGGGATGCGTGCCCGCAGCCACCCTAATAATGCGCGGCGCCGCCGGTAGCGGTGATTATCACGAGACCACTATCAGGACAGATGGAAGAATCGCAGTGCTTCGGATGAATGACTGCCAAAACCCGCATACCATGCCGGCCCAGTCTGCGAAATTCGGCCCTCACTCTCGCAGGCAGTCCGTCCAAGCCCTAATCGCCCTGCGAAACGATTTGATCCGAGCAAATCCTGTCTCTCTCACTTACAATACGATCCTCGGACTGCGAGATCATGAAACTCAAAAGTAATGAGTTCTATGTCTGCATTCCGCGCGAACCGGGCACAAACCCGGCTCGCCGGAAAGCCGTCTGCAACCTCCATGGATTCGCCCCAACGTTCTCGATGCAAGAACCACCACGGCGAATCCGCGGCCATAAAGCTCACCGAATGCCGCCGTCGTGTTTCTCTCGACGTGCTGCGAGTATCCATCGCTAGTTGGAAAGGCTAATCAAGCGTAAATGAACGTTCATCTTGTCAATCCGAGTGACACGTCCTTCGGGACCGCAGTTATCACTCCTCGCTGGCTCTATGTCCTCGCGGCCGCTACCCCGGAATCTTTTGGCGATCCGCGGATCTGCGATGAGACCTTGGAACGCTTCGATCCTCTCAGTGTGGGCCCTGGCGATGTGGTCGGCATCGGTATCCATACAGGAAACGCTCTTCGCGGTTATGAGATCGGCAGAATGGTCCAGAAGCGCGGTGCCTGGCTGGTTTTCGGTGGAATACACGCCACTCTCTATCCTGAGGAAGCGTTGCGGTTGGGCCTCGCTCATTCGGTGGTGAAGGGCGACGGCGATGTCGTATGGGCGGAGGTGTTGGCCGCGTGCATGAACGGTAGGCCTTCCTCAGTTTACGAGGGTGGAAGGATCGAAGCCGGTCAATTTATGTCTGCCCGCTGGGATTTGCTTCCAACCAACAGGTACATGTGGCCTTCCGTTCAGACGCTTCGAGGCTGCCCAAAGCACTGCTCATTCTGCTCGGTTTGGCGCACGGATGGGCAGCGGCCGCGGCAACGCGGGTCTGAGGGGGTTATCAGGGAAATCGTACAACTGCGCCGCATGGGATTCCGATTTATCGCTCTTGCGGATGACAACTTTTATCCCGTTACATTGACCGATTTGCGATTGGCGGAACGCCAGAACAATTACAAGAAACTGAACGAACTCCGCTCGATTCGCAAGGAAAGAATCGAGCTCATGGCACGCCTGGCTGAACTTCCCGCCGACATGGTTTTCTACACGCAGATCACGATGGAGGCCGCGGAAGATCGGGAGTTTCTGGAGGCCATGAGGAAGGCCCGCATCAAAGGCGCATTGGTGGGCGTGGAAGCCGTGACTCCCGAAGGTCTCAAGGCCGTCTTCAAGGAGTTCAATTGCTCGGGCGAGCATCTGGTTCAGCGGCTTCAGACGTTCCGGGAGCACGGCGTGCATGTTCTCGGTTCGTTCATCTTCGGCTTGCCTACAGATGGACCAGCGACATTCGATGCGACTGCGGAACTCGCGCAGCGGTCCGGCATCCCGTTCGCGCAGTTTGTCATGCTAACACCCTTTCCCGGAACTGTGGATTTCACCCGTTGGGAAAAAGATCAGGGACGCGATGGAGCGAGCGTCAACGGCACGCCTCTCACGCGATACTGGCTCATCCCTCCAGCACTGAGGCCCAAAATGTTCACGCCGCATCCAACTATGACATCCGACGACATCCGGGAGCGCACACAGCATGTCTGGGACACTTTTTATAGCGTCGCCGCCATCTGGAAACGATCTCGGTGTGTATCATCCATTCGGGCACGCCTGGCCTTCCTGTTTGTGTCTAAGCTCTATCGGCAGATGTATGCCGGCACCGGGATTGCAACCGATAGCGCACGGCAGAGCCGAGCACGTTTCTGGGCCCGTCTGCTTGCAAAACCTTGCCGGCGGCTATTTCAGGCCAAGCCTTCGCCGACTCTGGAAATTCCCGGACGAGTAACCGCCTGATGGGCATTGGAATCGAGAGCGGTGCCGTGCCGAAAGAGGTATGTCGGAAGAAAACCTGTCCACATCAGTCGGAACTTCACGCCCTGAGTCGATTTCGGCTAAACCAGAGTACTAATACGGAGAGCTCCCTTCTCGGAAAGCTTTGCATGAAATCAGCGCGCCCGGCCGCGATGCTTCCGGGGCGCAGCGATGAGGCCTCCGCAGGAACCCGATGAATTGGCTGGTCAGGCGCGACAATGAGGGCGCGATATGAGTGCACGAAGAGGAGAGGAAGTGGCGGACATCAATACGTTTTGGAACTGGAGTGGCCAGTATGTCGGCTATCGAAGCTTCGATGGCCTCTTCGGTTGTGATGGGAACCAGATTGGCTACTTTGCGGAAGGTGACGAGGTTTACGCATGCGATGGTCGATACATCGGAGAGGTCCGAAACCACAACCGCGTAATCACTAACCTTAGCAAAAAGGTATGGACGCGAGAAAGCTTAACTCCTCGCATTCTCAAGAGTTCCACGAAGCACCGCGACATAAACGCGAAAGAAATGCTTGCTGGGTTTGAAGACTTCTGGGTTCCACCCGCAAATATCTGGTTTAAATAAGCCCGAGCGCAAAGCAGGCTAGACCGCGATTTCCGAGATGCCGAGCGATAGGCGTACTGAAGATCTGATCAAACTTAGTCCACTCTTTTCCGGATCTCGATCGATTATGACTGGTTGAGACCTGACTGGGTAAGATAATTGTCTTGGAGGGAATCGGAACAAACGTCGGAGTATGGACTGCCTCCGACTCTCGGAGGAAAGTGACTAATCATGTGTCGAGGATTTTTGAGTCTTGGCGACAATGACCGGTAGGATCGTGCTCCGGACGCTTGCCGACGTTGGCGCAACAACCGGTACACGTGTCGATCTTATGCGGGTCTGCCAGCCGACGCGCGAGCTCAACATATGATTTGTTGTCTTTCCCTCGGTCGAGGTTCGATTGTCAGTTGGAAGAAGCGGTCTGACTCGGATCTACGCAGTACTCCTCGACCTCCGTTGCGGACGCTGCGAGCTGAACGCTTGCTGCTGTCGTATGATTTAGCGGAGGACCATTTCCTTCCGCGTTAGTGCAAAAAATTCTGCCATCGGTTATCACTGAGGCTGCCCCAGTCCCAACTTCTGTCGGAGCCGCCGACCGATGAGCCAAATTACCCGAGAACACGAACTTGATAACATAAAAGAAACGTAAGGCGCTCGGGAGTTATTGGTCTAGAACGAGTGAAATATGGATTTCGCATATGAAGGCTTCACACAGGAGGGCGACAGACGATGCTTTTTGTTCCGGGGCACCAGCAAAGGAAATCCCATAAGTGTCTTCTCAATTGAGATTGACCTGCGATTATTAGTGCAGAACCGGGTGCCTGTGCAGGAAGGACCGATGTTTTGCCTTCAACTGTTAACTACCGCATCGCTCGGCGGACCAAATTGTTTGGATAGACTTCACAGCTACAGAGTTGTCGGAGAGGACTTTCGTCCATTACTCAAAGAGCGAGAGCGAAGGGAAGCAGAGAAGGCGCTGAAAAAACCGTCTTGGAAGTCCTCTCGAAAACCACCGCTCAGGTCAAACCTTCACTTAGGAACACCGCCCAGGTAGTATTAAGCTAATGTCGTGTGCAGACGGCTCCCAATCGTTTACAGGAGTTAATTCAGAAGAATACGCACCTTGAAGATATTGCGGTATCTTGGCGAAGTTTCAGCCTGCAACGTTCTCTGTAACATATGGGTCACCTGGCCGAAGTGTGCCTCAAAAATCAGTCCGTAGCCTTATGCGAGGGCAAAGTCGCGTTAGCTACGCGAACTTGCGGATGAACTATCGCCGGCCTCAAAGGAATTCGCCGCTTCCCCGTTTTTGGTTACGGAAGGAGAGTTGTCATCGCCAACCGGTTGGCGTCCCTGGCGACGATCCAACTTTAGCTGCCGCTTTTCGCGGCGCGCAGCTTCTTTCTGACGTTTTTGAAAAGAACCGCGAACTGCCATTGGACCTCCGGTTGCTATTCCAAGACGAGAAGAATACCGAGGCCCTTGAGGCCTTTAGTATTCACGCGCTTACCAGCGGGATTTCCTGAAATTGTTGCTTCGACCCCCGCCGCGTGGGGCTTCGTTCTTGGGCCTAGCCTCATTCACGTTGAGCGTTCTGCCGTGTAGATCGCTGCCGTTTAATCCTGAAATCGCCGTTTCTGCTTCTTGCCGACTCGACATCTCGACGAACGCAAAACCGCGGGGCTGGCCGGTCGCGCGATCCGTCACAACGTTGACGCGTT
>DATBHS010000098.1:0-77989 GCA_036557345.1 Bryobacteraceae bacterium | reverse complement strand
CGCCCAGAGAGTCTTGATTGACAGCAATCAATTCTTTATTCGTAAGAATCTCCCTCGTTGCGGGGCTCATACTCCGAATATCGTTGCCGGCCATGAGTGGGGCTGCCAAAATGCACCACATGCTGAAATGCGCGCGGGCTTCGGTGTCATTGAGGCCCCCGTTGCCCACTTCCAGCATGTCCGGGTCGTTCCAGTGTCCAGGACCAGCATAGCTTTCAAGCCCGTCCACCAAGTCCAGAATCTGAACGACGCCCAGATCGTCCTCTTTTTGCCCGCTGCTCCATTTATCGGCAATGTCACCAGTCGCCCGCCACAGGTTACCCACGTCCTTCGCCCACAGCCACGGCTTTGTCGATCCCCATTCGCACAGGCTGAAGACAATCGGCCGTCCGGATTTCTTCAACGCATCCCGCATGATGGAATACGACGCTTCCGAATTCTGCGTGCTGTGATTACACCAGTCGTATTTCAGGTAATCCACTCCCCACTGCGCGTATTGGCGGGCGTCCTGAAATTCGTAGCCGCGTCCTCCCGGGCGATTCTGACAAGTTCCGGTTCCCGCATCGGAGTAAATGCCGAATTTGAGGCCCTTTGAATGAACATAGTCGGCAAGAACTTTGATGCCCGAGGGGAATCGTTGGGGATCCGGGACAATATTCCCGTTATCATCCCGGCTGACCTGCCAGCAATCGTCAATGACGACGTACTGGTAGCCTGCATCCTTCAGGCCCGTACTGATCATTGCGTCGGCGACGCTTCGGATGAGCTCTTCGCTTACGTTGCAGCCGAACTTGTTCCAACTGTTCCAACCCATCGGTGGCGTTTTCGCCAGCCCATTGTCAAGAGCACAGAGAGGCATGGCGGTAAGCGCCAGCAGGCTGAGAGGCACGAGCCCGGTGAGATATCTCATTTTCATTCCGCTTAGCAAAAGATACGTCAAGCGATGATATCGCAGAATGAGACACACAGTTTTAGTAACATCCTGGTACAGATGACCGCAGCCTTGCCGTTTCGCTTTCAGACGCGTATTCGATTTATTGACACCGACACAAGCGGGCGCATTCATTACACCGCCATGTTTCGCTATTTCGAATCGGCTGAGATTGAATTTATGCGGTCCCTGGGAGTTACCTACGGCGGGCGAGAGCTTGATTTTCCGCGCGCACATGTGGAATGCGACTTTTTTGTCCCTATTGTGCACGATGATCTGATCGACATTGACGTATCCTTGACAAAGCTCGGCCGCTCGTCGGCCCGTCTGGAGTTCCGCACTCTTAGGGATGGCAAGCTGGCGGCGAAGGGAGCGATTGTAATTGTCTGCGTCGACAAGAAGATCCAAAGAGCGGCTCCGATTCCCCCCGCGGTCCGAGCGAAATTGGAGGCCGTGCTCTGCGCGTCAGAAGAGCAGCCGTGAGGTGAATCATGGACACGACTACAACATTGCGGCTGAAGACAAGAGGCGGTGCTTTTCTTATCGAGGAGAGTACGCCTGAAGGAATCTTGACCGCCGAGGACTTGACGGAAGAGCATCTGGCCATCGCGCGAACGGCTGACGATTTCTACGCAAAAGAGATTGAGCCGAACCTGGAAGCGATACGGCATCAGGAGTCGGGCGTGGCCGTGAAGGTACTGAAGAAGTCGGCGGAACTTGGTCTGACGGGCATTCTGATTCCCGAGAAATACGGCGGCATGGAATTGGACCTCATCTCGAGCCTGGTAGCCGACGAACATCTGGGCCGCGATGGATCATATGCAGGCTGGCATGGCGCGCACACCGGCATCGGAACTCTACCGATTCTCTACTTCGGAACGCCGCAACAAAAGGAGAAGTATCTTCCCAAACTGGCGAGGGTGGAAATGGTGGCGGCCTATGCGTTGACTGAGCCCCAGGCTGGATCAGACGCCCTTGCCGCTCGGACGCGAGCTGATCTCAGTTCCGATGGCACTCATTACATCCTGAATGGCCAGAAAATGTGGATCACAAACGGCGGCGCGGCCGGCCTGTTTACCGTCTTCGCGAAAGTCGGCGGCGAGCAATTCACGGCGTTCCTGGTCGAGCGAAGTTTCTCCGGAGTCAGCAGTGGCGCTGAGGAGAAGAAGATGGGCATCAAAGGCAGCTCGACCACTGCCGTCTATTTCGAAAACGTAGCGGTACCGGTCGAGAACGTGCTGGGAGAGATTGGGCGCGGCCATGTGATCGCGTTTAACATCCTCAATATCGGACGCCTGAAGCTGGGTGCGCAGGCCGTGGCCGGCGCGAAAGATGTTCTGGCGATCAGCGCAAAATACGCGAAGGCGCGTAAGGCATTCGGCTCGCCGATAGCGAATTTCGGCGCCATTCAGCACAAACTCGGCGAAATGACGATACGGATTTATGCGGCGGAATCTGTTGCCTGGCGAGTGGCCGGGCTCATTCAGGGCCAGTTGAACGGGATTTCATGGGAGAAAGCCGGCGCGGCGCAGGCTATGCTCCAAGCGATCGAAGAATACGCCGTGGAGTGTTCGATTGTGAAAGTCTATGGGTCCGAGGCCCTGGATTACGTTGTGGACGAGGGCGTGCAAATCCACGGAGGATTCGGCTTTCACCAGGACTACGCGGTTGAGCGCGCATATCGCGATTCCCGTATCAATCGTATTTTCGAAGGGACAAACGAGATTAACCGGCTGCTTATCACCGGAATGCTGTTGAAGCGGGCAGCGCGCGGGCAGGTTGCTTTGATGGCGGCGGCCGAGCGCCTGATCGAGGAGGAGCTTCAGGCCGGCGAAATCACCGCTCGCGACACAGACGACGAGATGCACCTGGTGCGGAATGCCAAGCGTATCGCACTACTGGCGCTCGGCTTGGCCTACCAGACGTATCAATCTAGGTTGGAAAAGCAGCAGGAGGTCCTGATGTGCCTGGCCGATATCGTGATGGAATCCTTCGCGATGGAATCGAGCCTGCTACGCGCCCGAAAGCTGTCCACTACCGGCAAGGCTAGAGCAGCGGCGGACATTTGCGCAGTCTTCCTCCGCGATGCCATGGCGCGCGTCGAAATGGCGGCGCGAAATGTGCTCGGAACTTGTTCGCCACTGGAAAGCTTACCGAGGGATATGTCCGTTCTCCGCAAGCTTGCGGCATACGATCCTGTCGATGCAGTGAGTTTACGGCGAAACGTTGCCGCCCGTGTACTCGCACGCGAGCGTTATTCCGTCTAATGTAAAGGGCGCCGCCATGAACACTCCGTTGACCCCGGTGCGCTGTCTGTATCGAGGCGTGGACTTGTACGGCAAGAAGTTGGGCGTGGTATCGGGCGGCTGCCGCTACACGTACTCACAGTTCGGGGAGCGATGCGAGCGGCTTGCGGCTGGCCTGCGCGGCGAGGGCGTCCTTCCGGGCGAGCGCGTCGCATTTCTCAGCTTCAACAACAATCAGTTGCTGGAAGGCTACTACGGAGCGCCATTGATCCGGGCTATCGTCATGCCGCTCAATGTGCGATTAACTCCGGCGGAGCTGACCGAGATCCTCAATCATGCCGAGCCGCGCGTGCTCATTTTCGAGAATGACTTTGCGCCCCTGATGCCTGGCTTTCGTAAAGTATGTCCAAGCGTCAAGCGATATGTAGCTATTGACGCCACGGCTCCCGAAGCGGACTTAACGTATGAAGCGCTAATCTCGGCAGAGCCAATTGAACGGCCCGACCTGTTTTCGTTCGATGAAAACGAAATTGCGGAACTGTTTTACACCAGCGGCAGCACGGGAACGCCGAAGGGCGTTGCGCTCTCGCACCGGACGCTCTATCTACACGCGCTCGGGTGCCTGAGCAGCGCGCCGGAACTCTATGATACAGATGTGGCGCTGCACACCATTCCGCTGTTTCACGCGAACGGTTGGGGAACGGCGCAAACTTCAACCATGGCAGGGCTGAAACAGGTAATGGTGCGCCGCTTCGAACCGGCAAACGTTTTGCGTCTGATCGAGGAAGAGCAGGCAACTACCATGTCGCTAGTGCCGGTTATGGCGAATGCTCTGCTGAACTGCTCCGATCTCGGGAAGTACAATCTTTCGAGCTTGCGTGAAATCGGCATCGGCGGCGCGGCATCCTCCCCTGAACTGATTGCGCGAATGGAGCGGGCATTCGGCTGCAGGGTTATCTCCGGTTATGGGCTGACTGAAACGAGTCCGCTGGTCTCTATGTCGCGGGACAAGGGAACCTTGAAGCCCGCTACCGAAGAAGACCGATTGTTTCATCTTTCCATGGCGGGATGGCCGGTAGTTGGAAACGAAGTGCGGGTTGTCGATTCCCGAATGAGAGATGTGCCGCGAGACGGCGAGGCGGTCGGCGAAATAGTAGTGCGCGGCGACAACGTGATGGATGGTTATTTCAGAGAGCCCGAGGCCACCGCCAGCGTCATGACCGATGGCTGGTTTCATACCGGAGATATGGCGGTTTGGGATGAGGAGACGTATATCCACATAGTGGATCGCAAGAAGGACATCATTATCAGCGGCGGCGAGAACGTTTCATCCATTGAGCTGGAGAAGGCCATCTTCGCGCATCCATGCGTGCTGGAATGCGCAGTGGTTGCGGCGCCTGATCCTCAATGGGGCGAGGTTCCGGCCGCGATCGTGGTCCTCAAGCCAGGTCAGCAACTGGATCGTGAGATGCTGGTCGGTTTTCTCGAAAAACGCGTAGCAAAATTCAAGCTGCCGAGAATCATTCAGTTTGCCGAGGGCCCTTTACCCAAGACGGGCACCGGCAAGATTCTCAAACGCGAATTGCGCGAGACCTTCTGGACGGGCAAAGAGCGGCGCGTGCAGGGCGGCTGAGCACGGGCAGCATGAATTTCAGGATCAAGTTCCCCATCCACCTTCGGCTTGGTTAGATCCTCTACGACCGATAAGGCTTAAGTAAAATCGCCCGCCAGCATCTGCTTGCGCTCTGCCGCTGAAAAGTGCTCGATTGCGTAACGGAGGCTCGTCCGAGACAGAGACGAGTAATGCGTCTTGAGGAAGCGTAGCAATCTTCGTCTGGACACTCTTCCGGTCTCGCGTAGAGCCCAACCAACAGCCTTCCGAATCAGGTCATGTTTGTCGGAGAGGAGCTTCTCGCATATCCGGAACGTGTCTTCCACTTCGCCGTGTTTGACAAAAGCAAGGGTTGATACGACAGCGATCCGGCGCTCCCAAACACTTTCTGAGTGAGCGAGCGCATCAAGAACTTGCCGTGGGCGGTTTCTCAGGTGTTCGCCGACGATATACGGCGCCGAAGTATCGACGAGATCCCAATTGTTGATGCGGCTCGCGTGATTTAGGTAAAAGTTGAATATCTGATTGCGCTCGCCTTCTTCTGCTCGTTCGTACTGGGCGACCAAGATTTCGAGGGCCGTGAACCGGTGTTCATGAATGGGTGACACAAGCAGCCGCGCGATGTCCCGTAGGGGCAAGCCGAGGTATTTGCGCGCAATCCGCCGCTGCACCGGGACCCGGATGCCCAGGAAACGATCGCCCTCGCCGTATTGACCCTTGCCGGTCTTAAAAAACCAAGCCGAACTTTCGGCGCGTTTTGGATCAGCCAAGAGGACGAGTTCGCGTTCAAGCTGCTGTCGAGTTACGCGGCGTGAAGTCAAATTTGGCGTTCTCTCTCCTGATCGAACGTTTCGAAGGTCTTGCCTTCTTCCGCCAGTCGCTTCAACAGCGGCGCGGGCGACCAGAGATCCGACCCATGCTGCCGCTCAAATTCTGCAATCCGCTCAAGGACTTTTTTCAGGCCGATAGTACCCGCGTAAAACATCGGACCGCCCCGCCACGCAGGGAAACCATACCCGAACAGATAGGTGATATCGATATCCACCGCTCGCAAGGCGATGCCGTCTTCCAGTATGCGTGCGCCTTCGTTCACGAGGGCGTAGATGCACCGGTCGACGATTTCTTCGGACGCAACCGGGTGGCGTTTGATGCGCGCTTCGCTCGCAGTCTTTTCAATTAAAGCAGCCGTTTCCGGATCCGGTGACGGTTTGCGTTTTTCGTCGTACTGCGACCATCCGTGCCCGGTCTTCTGCCCGAAGCGCCCCATCTCGCAGAGTAAATCGGGAACCAGTGGTTTGCGAACGCCCGGTTTTTGAAATCGTGCGAACTCCTTCCGAATCGCCCATCCGACATCCAATCCGGCAAGATCGTCCATTGCGAGCGGGCCCATAGGCATCCCGAAATCGTATAGAGCCTGATTAACTTGTTCGACGGATGCACCCTCTTCCACGAGGAACTGAGCTTCACGAAGATACGGCCCGACCATCCGGTTTCCGATGAAGCCGTGGCAGTTTCGGGCCAGCACCGCCACTTTGCCGAGCTTTTTGCCAAGCGCCATCGACGTCGCGATGACTTCGTTGCTGGTAAGTTTGCCGCGCACGACTTCGAGCAACCGCATGACGTGTGCCGGGCTGAAGAAGTGGTTCCCGATGACCATCTGCGGGCGGCTGGTCGCCGCTGCGATTTCGTCGACATCCAGACTGGATGTATTCGAGGCCAGAATGCAATCCGGTTTCGCGATTTTGTCGATTTCCCGGAACACGGTCTTCTTCACGTCCATGTTTTCGAAAACGGCTTCGACGATGATGTCGGCCTGATCAAACTTCTTATAGTCGAGTTGCGGAGTAATCAGCGCGAGGCGCGTATCCATATCCGCCTGGGATAACCTGCCTTTTGAGACCGTGTTGGCATAGTTCTTTCGGATCGTCGCCAGGCCGCGATCCAGCGCGTCCTGGGCAGCTTCTTTGATGATCACCGGGATTCTGGCATTGGCAAATGTCATCGCGATGCCGCCGCCCATCGTGCCCGCGCCGATGACAGCGGCGCGTTTGACGTCGTATGTCTTCGTATCTTTCGGAATGCCTGGGATCTTGCCTACGGCTCGTTCGCCGAAAAATGCATGGATCAATGCTCTGGATTGAGATCCGTAGAGACACTGGTTGAATAACTCTGACTCGCGCTTGCAGCCCTCGTCAAAGGGCAGCCTGGTGGCCGCTTCGACCGCTTCGATTGCGGCCAGCGGAGCAGTCATACCTCGCGCGCGCTTTTTTGCCTGCTCGCGCGCATAAGCAAAAATCGCGGGATTCGCATCGCGGAGCTTATCGTTACGCTCTCGCGTTTTGGGTGCCGGTTTACCGGTGATCTCACGCGCGAACGCAAGCCCACCTTCGAGCAGATCGCCCTCGATAACCCGGTCAGCGATGCCTAGCGCGACGGCTTCCTGCGCTGTAACGGGTTCGCCGGAAGCGCACATCTCGACGGCTTTGGCGACTCCCGCCAAACGCGGTAGCCGTTGTGTCCCGCCCGCCCCCGGAATCAGGCCCAGTTTCACTTCGGGCTGGCCCACCTGAGCCGTGGGAGCAATAACCCGATAATGTCCGGACATTGCTGTTTCAAGCCCGCCACCGAAAGCAGTGCCGTGAATAGCCACGACAACCGGTTTTAGAGAATCTTCGATGCTCTGCAGATACGGAAGTAAGCTCAAACGCGGGCGCGCGCCGGAGACGATCTTGCCGAACTCGCGGATATCGGCGCCGGCTATGAAGGTCTGCCCAGCGCCGATCAGGACAATCGCCTGTATGTCCGGCTGGGACGCGATGGACTGAATCGCAGCCTGAATGCCTTCCGGCACGCCCGGGCTGAGCGCATTTACCGGCGGATTGTCGATCGTGATTACCGCTACATCGTCGTGTCGCGTGATTCGGACCAGTTCGGGCATGGAATCCTCTTCTGTAGGTATATACTGTCGATGCTCCAGCGTCAGAGAATATTGGGAATGAGAGAAGCTGTCATCGTTGCAAGCTCACGGACCGGCCTGGCGAAATCGTTTCGCGGCTCGTTTAACATGACACGGCCAGAAGACCTGGCAGCACACTGTCTGAAGGATGTCCTGCGCAAAACGCCTCAGCTGGAGGTCACTGAGATCGAGGACGTCATTCTCGGTTGCGCCCAGCCAAATGGCCCGCAGGGCCTGAATGTTGGGCGCCGGGCCGCGGTGCTGGCAGGTTTTCCAGTTTCGGTTCCGGGAATGACTGTGAACCGATTTTGTTCTTCGGGTCTGCAGTCGATCGCCATGGCGGCCCATGAAATCATGCACGAAGGAGCGGAGGCCGCTATCGGCGGAGGTATCGAGAGCATCAGCCTGGTGCCGCGGGACGTGGACCCACACCCGTTGCAGATTGAGAGCAAGCCAGGACTCTACATGCAGATGGGTGTCACAGCAGAGGTTGTCGCGAAACGCTATGACGTCAGCCGCGGGTCGCAGGACGAATATTCACTCGCCAGCCAGCAGCGTACAGCTCGCGCTCAGCAGGAAGGTTTTTTCACAGATGAGATCGCTCCGATCAAGGTCACAATGGCGATCCTCGACAAGAAAACCGGCGAGAAAGTTGGTACCCAGGAAGTCTGCTGCGATCGCGATGAATGCAACCGGCCCGACACAACACTGGAAGGCTTGCTCGCACTGAAGCCCGTGTTCGATACGACCAGCGGCAAAGGTTCTGTAACGGCTGGCAACTCCTCCCAACTTTCCGATGGCGCTTCTGCAACGCTTGTGATGTCGCGCGACCGAGCCGACCGGCTTGGCATCCCCTACAAATTGATTTTTCGCGGCTTCGTGGTGGCTGGCTGCGAGCCGGATGAAATGGGAATCGGGCCGGTCTTTGCCGTACCGAAGCTACTGAGTCGCCACAACCTGAAAATCGAAGATATAGACCTTTGGGAATTGAACGAAGCCTTCGCTGTTCAAGTGGTCTACTGCCGCGACCGGCTGGGCGTTCCGATGGAAAAGCTGAACGTCAACGGTGGGTCGATTTCTATCGGGCACCCGTTCGGAGTCACTGGCTCACGGCTCGTCGGAACCCTGGCGAATGAAATGGCGCGCCGCCCGAGCTCTCATTATGGAGTCGTGACCATGTGCGTGGGGGGCGGCCAGGGCGCAGCGGGACTGTTTGAAGCGGTGCATTGAGGTCGGAGAGAGGCTTGAGCGCTCAGAACGCCTCACGTAGAACCTGGTCCTTGTCGGCCGAGAGATTCGCGCCGTACAAAAGCCGTACAGCGTAGAAGCTCATGGCACAACAATTAGTGACATAAGGCAGTTACATATAGTTGAACAGTGTCATGAAGCCGTAGTCCATATGCAACTGCTGATGGCAGTGAAACAGAGTGAGGCCTGGGTTGTTGGCAACGAAATCAACCTCGACCGACTGATACCCGCCCACCATCACAACATCCTTCATGATCCCGGAGGTGGCCTGGCCAGCGACTCTGGTCAGTTCGAAGACGTGTCGGTGTAGATGGATAGGGTGGATGTCGTCGCTCGCGTTACGCATGCGTAGTCGGTACCGTTTGCCTTCTCGGACTTGGAAAGTTGCGGCAACCGGAGCCATCGTATTCGGATACGCAACACCGTTGATTTCCCATCGGTTAAACCCCTGATCGGCCGCATTGACCTTGGTGAACGTCATGTCGAAGGTTTCATCGGGCTCTTGTGCAGGCTTCGCAGAACCGAACCACGTGTAATTCCACTTCCCGTGCGGCGGTGGAAGCCATACTGGCTTGCCAGCGCGATGAGCATACTCCACAACAATGCCCATTCCGTGATTGCGGTCGTCGTCGGCCATGTCGCCCATAATCCAGACACCGGGATGGTTCATCTCGACGATCGCCGAAATACGTTCTGCCGTGCCAATCCATAAGACAGGAACTCGCTTCGCAGTTGGAACAGGATTGCCGTCCATGCTGACTATTTCGAACGTATGTCCCGGCAAGCCAAGGCTTCGGATCTCGGTCGCGCTTCCGTTCAGGATGTGGAAGAGCACACGCTCGCCCTGCTTCACTTTTATCGGTTGACCGTGGTGCAGTTTGCGGCCGTTGATTGTAAAGGAGTCGTATCCAACCTCATAGCCATGCGGCGTGCCTTTTGCGAGCGATGCCTTCATAGCAGCCTCTCCCTGGTCCTTCAGTTCCAGGATCGTCGTCGCAGGTGTCAGGAAATCCTGCGCCATATCGCCACCCTGGCTGAAGGAGGGCTCAAATTCTTTCAGAACAAGGAAGACTTCGCGGTCGTACCTCCCGGGCTCGTGCTTCGGCTCTATATACACTGGCCCTACTTGTCCGCTGTATTGCCCCGCCGCTAGGTTTGCCCCAGCACGGTCGTGTGTGTGATAGCAGCGGAAACCCGCTGGACGAGGCGTAAAAACCAGGCGTCGCTTTCCGTGAGCGGGAATGAATGGCGTACCTTCTTCGGCAGCGCCGTCCACAGAAGTTGGCACTAACTGCCCGTGCCAGTGTAGTTGCTCGGGAGTGTCGGTGCCATTGAAAACGTCGATTGTCACTTGCTGATCTTCTTTAAAGCGCAGCAAGGGACCCGGAAACTGTCCGTTGTACGTTACCGCTGAAATGATCTTCTTCGGAGCAATCTCGATCGGTGTAGCAGCAATGTGTAGTGTATAGTTGGCCGTCCCGCTGTTCTGCTCACCTTCTGAGGCGGATTTCATCGACAACATTTGCGCGGGGCTGGTTGGAATTCCTGCAAGTAGCCCGGCAGCGCCGCCCACCATTGTTTTCAGGAAAGTGCGTTTTGATAGGTCTGTGGATGTCCGCATATTGTCGCCTATGACTTCGTGCTTTTAAGTACGGCGCCCTCACGGATCTCGTCGGTTGCATGCTCGACTATTTCATCGCCGGGTTTCAGATCGCCCTGAACTTCGACGAAATTACCGACCGCCGGTCCTTTACGAACGTTTACCCACTGAGCACGACCATTGTTGTCGCGGATGACGAAGACCCGCTCCGTGGTGGTCACAATACTAGTTGGCGGTACGAGTAAAGCAGCTCGGGAACTCTGGACGGGCCACAGCACTGATGGATACATACCAGGAGCAAGCAGCCCATCCTGATTGCGAACGTCGAGTTCCACCGGCATGGTACGCGTCTTCATGTCCAGCGCACGCGCTGGCCTTGCGATCACACCGGAAAAGGCGCGCTCCGGGTGTGCCGGCACCTTGAAGTCCACTGTCAACCCCTTTTCGATACCGGCGACGTCTGCCTCAGGTACCGCAACGGCGAGTCGCAAATGCGAGATTTGATCAAGTTGCAAGAGCGGGACGTCTGAACCCGGTCCTACGAGCGCTCCCGGATGGACGTAGCGCGTGGTGATCACCCCATCGAAGGGCGCGGTTACACGAAGGTAGGCGGCCAGATCCTGTTGAGATTTTAAGCTGGCCTTGAGTGATTCGACCGTTTTTTGGCGAGATCGGACGACCGCTTGCGCAGCATCTGTCTGCTGTTTCGCCTGGATGAGATCGTTTTCAGCAACGGCACCGGGTGTCTTTGCGGCTTCCTGGAGCTTCTCGTAATTGCTTTGCGATGCAGACAACTGTGCTTCGGCCTGCGTTTCATCCGACCTGGCCGAAGTTACCTGTGCCCGCGCCTGCACGATATGGGCTTCGAGTTCTGGAGCGCTGAGTTGAACTACCAACTCTCCTTGCCTGACTACGGTTCCGCGATCGACCAGTACTTTATCGACATATCCGGATACCTTCGCATGCAACTCGACGCTGAGAAATGGATAGAACTCACCGCGCAGCTCCGTCGTGCGCACAATCCGCTTCGATGCCACTCTTGCGAGTTTTATTGTCTGCGCTGACTCAAATGCTTGCGCACTGACCAGCAAGACGAAAACAGAAATCAGATTACGAATGCTGTGGTCCATAGTATCGGCTCGATGGATCATCTGGATTCAGGGATGCGGAAGTGACAGCGGCTTTCTGCTGAAGAATCGAATAGATTGCGGGCAGAACGGTGAGCGTGGCGAATGTGGAAAGCAATAACCCCCCGATCACCGCTCGACTCAGCGGAGCCGTTTGATTCCCACCCTCGCTCAGGCCAAGCGCCATTGGAAGCATTCCGCAGATCATGGCGGCAGCGGTCATCAATATTGCCCTGAGGCGAGAACTAGCACCGTGGTGCGCCGCATCCGTAGACGAGCTCTTCTGTTCTAATCGGTGGCGCTCGGCGAAAGAGATCAGCAGAATCGAATTCGCGACAGCGATTCCAATCGCCATAATGGCCCCGATAAAAGATTGCACGTTAAGGGTGGTTCCGGTGAGCCACAGTATAATCAACACTCCGCACGGCACGGCGGGCGTTGTTAGGATCACTGCCAATGAGAGCCGAAATGATTGAAAATTGGCACTCAACAAAAGAAAGATAACGACAACGGCAAGCAGAAGGCCTATACGCAAACCCCGAATCGTTTCCTCCAACCCGGGAGCCTCGCCATGCAAGTGCACGCTGACCCCGCGCGGAGGCGTGCCCGCTCGCTGAATCGCTTGCTGAATCGGAGTGAGAGCTTTCCCAAGCGGGACTTCATGCAGGTTGGCCGTTAGTGCAATGACTCGCTGACCGTTGTAACGATCAATCTCACCTGGAACTTTCGGCGTAGTAATCGTCGCGATATCGCTCAAGTAAGGCTGGCTATGTCCCGGGAGCATGAGTGGAATCGACTGCATCTGCTGTAATGACTGCATCCGATCCGGTGGGTATTGCACCTGGATCTGAAACGCGTTGCCTGACCTCGGATCACGCCAATAGTTCGGCGATGTAAAGCGGCTTGACCCTGTCGCAGTCACGTACGATTGCGCGATATTCGACATAGTCAACCCAAACTGGCCGGCGCGGTCGCGATCGATCTCGGCATGCGCGGTCGGGTAGTCCATCGCCTGTGCAAACTGAAGGTCCCGCAAGAACGTCAACTTCGCGAGTTCACTCTCGATCTTCTTCGCGAAGGTGTAATCATCTTCGAGAGCCGGCCCTTGCACGGCGATATTGACCGGAGTGGGTGACCCGAAACTCATCACTTGGCTGATGATGTCGCCGGCTTCGAACGAGATCTGAAGATCGGGGACACTTTGCCGCAGAGCCGATCGAATATGTTCCCGAAGCGCTTCATCGCCCTTCACGTTTTCTTTCAATCCGACCCGGATTACCGCCTCTTGGGGGCCGGCGGTGAAAAGGTAGATCAGATCGACGGGATAGCTGGCCGGCTGTGTACCGACATAATCGCTTGTGATCGTCACGTTATCAGGCCCGACCGTCTGCGTGATCACGTCGATTGCCTTTAGAACCCGGGGTTCGGTTTGCTCAATACGAGTGCCTGTAGGAGCCCGCAAACGGATTTGAAGTAGCGGGGCTGCAACTTCAGGAAAAATTTCCGTTCCCATACGGGGAAGGAATACCCAGAGGAACACGAGAGAAGCGCCAAGATAGATAAGCGTCAGGGGCCAACGAAAGCGCAAGGCGGATTTGAGATATCGCGAATAACCTGCATGCAATCTTCCAAACACTCCGACGTGCTCTTCGCCTTGCCGCTTCTCTTTCATGATCCAGGTGGATAAGACGGGAACGAGGCTGCTTGATAACAGAAACGAAGCGATCATCGCGAATGCCACCGCAAGTGATAGAGGCACGAAAAGCTGACGGCCGACTCCAGCGAGGAAGAACGACGGCAGAAAGACTGCCAGAATACACAGCATGGATAGGAAGCGCGGAACAACCGTAAGCCGCGTGGCTTCCACAACGGCTCTGGCCCGCGGAACGCCAGAGGCCATATGAGAGTGTAAATTCTCAATCTCGACGGTCGACTCGTCGACGAGGACGCCGACAGCTAGGGCCAGTCCTCCCAAAGTCATAATGTTGATCGTCTGCCTCGCAGCCCAAAGCAAAACCACGGAACTGAGAATGGCAAACGGAATGTTCAGGATAACGATGATGGCGCTGCGCCAGTCACGCAAGAACAAGAGCACCATCACGCCGGTCAAGACCGCTCCCAGCGCTGCCTCGAACAGGAGGCCTCGCAACGAATTCGTAACGTACGGCGACTGATCAAAGTCAAAGCGAATATCCATGTCCTCCGGCAACAGCTTCTTTAGATCGGGAAGCGCCGCCTTGATTTCGTTAATCACTGCCAACGTGGACGCACTGGCACGCTTAGTGACCGGGATGTACACGGTGCGCTTTCCATTTACGTGCGCGTAGGCGGTGAGAATATCGGTCGCATCAGCAACCGTTCCGATGTCCCGCAAGTACACAGTTGGGCCTTCGATCGTTCGAACCGGAGTGCCCATGAGCGCGTCAAGGTTAGCGCCGAGAATGCTGTTACTCGTCGCGAACAAATTGAAATTGCCGATCCGGATATTGCCAGATGGCATAACCACACTCGCCTTATTTACGGCGGCGGTTGCTTCCTCGGGCGAAACGCCATACTCTCTCAGTTTGTTCGGATCAAGCGTTACGACGATGGACCTCTGGTTGCCACCAAACGGAGGGGGCGCGGAGACTCCGGGCAAAGTAGCAAAGACCGGTCGCACGCGATTCAGCGCCAGATTCTGAATCTCAGCCTGGCTGCGATTTCGACCCAGGAAAGTGAGTTGTCCGACAGGAACACTCCCTGCATCGAAACGCGTGATGAATGGTGGCACTGTGCCAGGCGGCATGAATGAGCGCGCGCGGTTAACATAGCCCACCGTTTGCGCCATTGCATCCGCCATATCTGTGTCCGGCTGAAAAACGAGCTTCATCAGCGAAGCCCCTTGGATATTCCGGCTCTCGATGTATTGAATACCGTTGATGTAGAGGAAGTGATACTCGAAGTAATAGTTCAGGAATCCTTCCATTTGTGCGGGGTCCATGCCGCTATATGGCTGGGCAACGTAGATCGCTTTCTCCCCTACCGTCGGAAAGATATCGACCTGCATGCGCTCAACGGCCAGTACGGCGCAGAGTGCAATGGCAATCATGAAGACAATGACCGTCAGAGGTCTGCTCAGTGCCGCTAAAACCAATCGCATGTTCTATCTGCTGGCTTCCTTCAGAAAAGAAGAGATATCTCCCTCGGCGGTCTGGAGCTGCAACCAGGCCCGCCAGACCGCAAGTTTGGCGAGCGAGTCATCAATCTCTGCCTGAGCTAACATTCTCTGCGCTTCGGCTAAGGCAACAATGGTCGTGAGTCCTGCCCGATACTGAGCATTCGCCTGCGCGAAACTAGTTCGGGCGTCCACTACTTCTTTCGGTGTTACTGCCGCGATGCGACGAGCCTGACCCAGCGTCGCTTGAGCAGCGTTCGATTGGGCCTGGAGTTCGGCCAAGACTTGTTTATAGGTCGCGGTAGCAGACCGCTCCACCGCTGCTGCCTGTGCCTCTTGCGCGTGAATCGACGGCAAACTCAAAAGAGGAAAGTTGACTGTAAACCCGATACCGACATTGAAATAATTCGGAACAAGGCCGCCGGTCCCACCCAATGTTTGCCCGTTCGTCAGAGCACCGGTCCCACGTCCGTATCCTGCTGCCTGCAATTCGAAGGTCGGACGATAGGTATGTTGCAAGACGTCTACTTTCGATCTAGATTCCGCAATCGCACCCGCCTGTTCCCGGGCTGCAGGATTGTTCGACAGATCGGCCGCATCCTCGCCAGTCGTCTCCGGTAATCGTTCCAGCAGGTGACCCGGAACTGCTGCAAACGTCTTAGCGTCCGTTCCTGTAAACTCGGCAACTGATGTCCTCGCCACTTCGCTTGATTGCTGCGCCTGCAGTAACTGTGTCATTGCGGCATCGAGTTCCATATCGGCCCGAGACAAGTCCGCTCCAGGACGCAGCTTCGCGTCAACGAGCGCCTTAACGGATTTGACGACAATCTGCGCCCTGTCCACTGACGCTTGCGCAACTCGCACCGTCTCTTCACTTGCCAAAAGCGTCAAGAACGCGGCAGCAGTGCTCGCCTGAATTTCAAATCGAGCTCTTTCGGCTGAAAGCTGAGTCCGGTCTTGAGTGACTTGAGCAGACCGAACTAAAGCGCGCCTGCGACCGAAATCAAAGGGCTCCCACGATACAAGAACACCAGCAGCGCTACCCCACACGCTGGTTCCGTCATTGGTGCCTAATACAGGGCCAGACATGCTCGGTATGACCGTCTGTGGAAAAAGGAGCCCGAACACGTTATTTCGCGTCGCGCGATTCACTTGCCCTATTGCGTTCAGACTAGGAAGGTAATTGGTTCGCGCGAGACGGATGCCAGCGGCTGCAGCGTTCACTTGTTCTTGCGCAGCAGCAATGGAAGGAAACTGGTCAGCCTGATTCACCGCCTGCTCGATATTCAACAACGTCTGATTTGATTGCTGGGCGAATAGGGTGCGACTGAACAGGACGAGAAGGGACAAATTCCGCCGATTCGCCGTCATTTGCCTTGGATCAGTTCGCCGAACAATTCGCGGACCTTCTGTTTGGCCGCTTTCAGCGCCTTCCGCCCCGCTGGCGTGGCACGGTACAAACGGCGCCTGATCTTCCCGGAACGAAACTCCTCAGACTTGAGGTAGCCGCGCTTCTCGAGCCCATGCAAAACGGGGTACATCGTTCCAGGGCTCAACTTATATCCATGGCGCGCAAGTTCCTCGATCATGTCAAGTCCAAACACTTCTTCTTGGCAGGCATGGTGCAATACATGCAGCCGAATCAATCCTGAATAGAGGTCTTTATCTTCCACGTGTATGGCTCGTGCTCAGGGTGCAGTTGATGATGGAATCGAACGAAAGCGGCCTCGCGCCAGACGCCAACACGAACAGTAGCCCCATCAGCGTGAAATAATCCGTGCGGGCGTCACGGGCCACAGCCCAAAACCCGACGTTTGGCAGCATCACAATTTTGGTCGTTGCAATGGCAGCCATGACAGCCAGCGGTATGAAGGATATCACACTTCGTTGACGAATTCTGACTATGAACAGAGCTGAACATTACGTGAACAAGCAAAGACAAATAGCTCTAAAGCATTTCCGTGCTGGTGTTTGTCGTCACAGTTGAGATTGTCAGCTTGTTTGCTGACATAACCTATGAAGAGGCTCGCGGCAGTAACCGGTCCGTTCCTTGGCACGCTCGCTGAAAAATCCCTGCCGATGAGCTGAATCCGCAGAAAGCTCGAATCCTGCTCTCGCTAGCGCTGCTGAAGCCCCGACCGGTTTCTCAGATTCAAGACCTGTTCTATATACCACTAAGCAGTGCGCTGAGAATGGACCTTTGGCAATCAGGCTCAGCAAGCTCCCGCCACACCTCAATCAGACTGATCACTTCCCCATTCGTCAGCTTGAGGGCGGTGAGCTGAAGACAGCCGGAATTCTATTCCTATCCCTGTTTTCCGTCTGGATCCAGAACAAATATCTTCTCAATCAATGCGCGAGTAGTGGCGGCATTTCTGGAGCACTTGCATCATCCGGTCAAACCTCGAAATACGGCTTCTTGCCGCTATAGCGCGCGAAATTCTTCGAGCGTTAGCGGTTTAGCTACGCTCGCCCTAAGAGAATGTTAGTCCCCGACAGCGTAGGGAGTCTTCGGAAGCTCGTCATCCACGCTGTAACGATGGCGACCGCGGCCCCGATGGCTGCCGGGCCATTCAAGCCGGAGATCGTGGCACACTTCATCGAGCATGTCGAGAGTTGCGGTGCGCTGCTCCATCGCAAAGGTGGTGACCAGAAGGTTATCGCAGAGCAGATTGATCAGCCGGGGAATGCCCCGCGCGCGGGTTGCCACTTCCTCGAGCACTTCCGGCGGAAACACCGTTTGTCTTGTCATTCCGGCGTGCGCAAGCCGGCTTTCGACATACGCCGCGCACTCTTCCGGCGTGAGCGGGTTCAGCGTGCATCGGAGCACAATCCGCTGCTTCAATTGCCGGAGGTTCGGTGCGTCCAGCTTGCGGTCGAGTTCCGGCTGCCCGGCGAGAATAATTTGCAGGAGCTTGCCTTGGCGGTTCTCCAAGTTGCCGAGGAGACGAATCTCCTCCAGGACGTCCCAGTCGAGGTTATGCGCCTCATCCACAATCAGCACGGACGTGCGGCCCCGTTCCGCCTGCCGGAGAAGCAGGGCGTTCAGAGCGAACAGGACGTCCGTCTTCGATTTTCGATCGCACTGCAGATCGAAATCATAAGCGACCATGTCGAAGAACTGCTCGGGAGTAAGCCGGGAATTGAAAAGGAAGGCAAATTCGATGCGCTGGTTATCGAGATAGTCCCGCAGACACTCCAACATCGTCGTCTTACCGGTACCCACTTCACCGCTGAGTACGATGAATCCCTTGCGGCCACGGACACCGTAGATCAGATTGGCCAGAGCTTCTTCGTGCTGTGGGCTACGATACAGAAATCCCGGATCGGGACTGATATTAAAGGGGTTTTCCGAAAACCCAAAGTACGCATTGTAGATCGCGCTCTGCATTGTTAAGGTCTACTCCAGATCGGAGGACGACGGGCGATCAGCAGCCGTATGGGCCTGCGGATACCGGCACTCTCCCATCATACTGAAATATCGGCAATTCCACTGCCAACCCTTACACTTCACCCAAGAAAATGCCGAAAATAGTACCTACAGGACGGCTACTTTTGAAGCTCGACCTTGACCCACCCCGGAAGGGCGGTGGGTTGGCCGCCTGTGAAAATGACGCGGCGGGTTTTGGGAAATGGTACATTTTCCCTGATGCTCCTGCCTAAGGCGGGGACCGAACGTAGAAGCTTACGATAGGAGTCCAGGTTGGTGTCGAGGAAGGCGCTTTTCGAAACGAACCCACCTCCCCAACCGAGCGACAAAAGGCAGGTGAGCGGCGATGACTGTGCCGCGTCCAGTTCGTTTTTCAATCTCTGAATGCCGTTCTGAAGGCTGGCAAGTCCGGAAGCATCGGCGAACTGCGAATGCACATTCAGTTGAGCCGACGCATATTGATTCGCAGCATCGGTTACCATGCGCGGCTCGGGGATAGAGCGCCATCCAAGAGCGCGTGACAGCTCCTGATTTTCAAAGAAGCTCCGTTCCTCCCAGGAACCGCTAAACGTCGTACCGGGGGCTGCCATTTCCACAAATATAGGCGTTGCGTCGGAGACCCGCTGCGGAAGAACGCTCCCGCGTCCAGCCACCTTCCAGGTCAGTTGCGGTTTTCCAGGTTGCCGTGTATCGAGCGATGCCACACGTGTGAGATAGACCTTGAACGATGAGCCGGGCGCCGGCTGGCCGTCCGCAATACTCACGATCTTCATCTGCGATGCACCCGCATTCGCCTCGGCTGTTTCGGCGATGCGTCTGGCAACGCGCTCGCCGTCCATTGAAGAGGCCGCACGCTCCAGCGTGGCCGCGGACCAGCGCGTGAAAATGAGCCCGCTGCGAAGCGCTCCCTTGAGAGCCGAAGCGGGCAGGTACGGTCCGTTCAGGTTAGCCGCGAAAGTCTGAATGAAGAGCGACTCCGAAGGCGCTGCGTTCCAAATTGCGGTTGAGCTGGGATCCTCGAAGGGAATGCGCCGCTGCGAGAAGTTTTGGGCAAAGCCGCCCCAAGAAGCGAAATCGAGTTTTGTGGCCTTGCGTAGCTGTGCCAGGTACCCGTCCAGCCGCGGACCCCGCGCCAGCAGCTTAAAGATGCGCGCCTGATCGAGGACATTCACCTGGTCCTTCCAAACCATGTAATCGATAGGTGCGAGTTCACGCCCATCGCCGACCAGGAGCGGAGTGAGCGCAGTCAGTTTAAAAATCATCGACTGGCTCCTCTGATGGAATTCCCGTTCCCGGACTTTCCGTTCTCGATGATGGCGGCTCTTCGCAGGGCTGCGCGTCGACCGCCTCTTCGGTCGAAGGCTGTTCAACCGGTTCTTCCAAGCCCTGTTGCTCGATAGCAGGCAGTTCCAACGCGAGTGCGATTCCCGATCGATAAACGGGATGAGAAAACCCGTCTGCCGCGATATCCATAATCGTGCCCACCGGTTCCGAACGGGCTGCCATGACGGAGCCCTCCGCTACCATTTGCAACAGCTTCGTGTTTCCACCTGCGCGCAGGGTCAACTGGTAATCTCCGCTCGCCCAATCGACCTCGTCATTTGTTGCGGGCGAGTACAGAGATAGCAGCCAAAACTGCGAGCCGGCATGATTGCCGTTCGCGAATCCGTTCCGCTGCGCAAGACTTTGGGCTACCTTCGGGAATAGCAGACCGGGCCATGGCGCCCGTTGGAACTCCGGCGGCTGCGTCTGCCCCCACCCGCTTGTGCGCCGGCCGCCGAACCCGGTATCCGAGAGGAGGCGAAAAGCTGCCTGGATCCGGCCAGTCCACTCGGATTCAGTCGACTCATCGGAAAAACGCACAACACTCCACAGGCCGGACGCCGCTTCAAACTCGACACAGGCGGTCGAGCGGATCTCAAACGAATTCTGGGCCAGGCGGTCGACGGCAGCAGCCCGCCGCGTAGTAATGCGGAAAGGGCTCGAGCTCGGGCGATCACGCCGCAACAAGCATCCGCTCTCGGGATCGGGAAGCCATTGATCTGCGAGAATGGAGTGTCCCGTTAGCAAAGAGTCAATCAGCGCGACGGGAACGAACTGCGCAGCTTTCCAGCGGATCTTGCTTAAAAACACAGGGCTTGGTGTGCTCACCAGCGTGGGCAAAGGCGGCCACGCAGTGGCGGGCGGAATCGCAAATAAAGAGTCGCCTTGAAATGGGAATAAGGAACTGAATGCGATGGACGGCGGCGCTTTAGCCGTCGCGCTGAGCCAGTCCTGCAAAAAGCCTAAGTCGCGCATAGCCACAGTAACCGCTGAGTAGAGCCGATCACTGCGGTACAGCGTGTCGACACGATCCTGGCCTCCATCCCCGGGACCGTAGCGCCACGGACCGGCAGGCCGGAGTCGAATCAAAAGCGCCTGCTGCATTTAGGCAAGTTTCTCTGCGAAGTCGTCGGAACTGGCAAGCTGCTGTAAGGCCTGAAGTCCGGCATCCGAGAGCAGGTTGCTTTCGGGGGTGCCTTTCGCGTAATAATCCTTGCTGCGCCAAGTGAGCGTCAAGCCCGTGAAACTCACACGGCCGCTGCCGCGGCTGCCGCCACCGCCGAGGGCATCATCTTCGAGCAGGCGTAAACCTTCTGCGACGCGCGCGAGAAGCGGCTTGTCTTCCGCACAGAGCACATCGAGCACCATGCGAAACCGGAAGCGTGCGCTGGCTGGCACACGCTCGAGGGTTCGAGGATTCGCTTGCGAGGTGATGCGATCGACCGCATTTTCACTCTTGACCTCGGTCAATTCGTCGTCCAGATTTTCGCGCATCTGGGTTGTGATGCTATCAACAAGAAGAGGCGCATCATACACGGTCAGACGCGCGGGTGTTGCGGTCGGAGCTTCAATGGCATCGCCGTTCACCTTTTCCACACGTCCGGGATTACGCCCGAAGAGAATGCAGACCTCGTCATCGGGGCGATCGCTCTGGTGAATGCGAACTTCTTGGCCCTTGCGCTTCGAAAGATAGACCAACTCACTCGGAACTGCAAGACCGAGCGCCTGCTCGAGCAGCGAGCGAAGCCGGCCGCGCAAGGAACTGCCCGGAATATAGGGAATCCCGAAGGCATCCTTTACGACCGGATTGTCTGCGCCGCCGATTTCGAGTGAGCCCTTACCCGCGCCGATGTGCAAACCGGTCTGGCATTGGATTTCGCCTTCGAGCACCAGCTTGCCGAGAAAGGTAAGCTCGGTTTCTTGAGTATGAGAACTCATGCTTCAATGTCCTATTCGTTGTAAGCAATAATTGCTTCAAATAAATCGCGGAAGCGCTCGTATCCGCGGGTATCATTCTTCCGGGTAACCTGCAGCAGCAATCGCTCGAGTGCATCCAGGCTGCGCAGAGAATGGCGCGCGATTGTGTATGCAAGGCGCGCCCGTACCATGACGAACTCGTGCTGCCGCTCATTTTCTGGAGCTCGCGTTGCGCGGCGCACGGCATTATAAAGCCGCCGTAACTGGCTCTTCGTACCCGAATCCATGTCGCGCATCCGGCTGACTACGACGTGTGCCTGGTTGTCCAGGTAAAGACTATCGCTGACCAACTTATCGAGGTCGATTTCCGGCGGTCCTTCGCCGCGGCGCTCGCCAGGCCGGCCTGCGCCCGGACCGCCCCGCTCACGGCCGCGGTCGGACCCGCGATCACCCGAACCACGCTCCCCTCTCTCGTTCGGCTTTCCTCCGGGGCCGCGATTCTCGCGAGGAGGCCGGCTGTCACTGCGGCGTTCTTCCGTCTTTTTTTCCTCTACTTCAGCCATGCAAGTTCCTTTCAGCGAATGAGCAATCAGACTTCAGCAATCACCTGTCAGATATCAGCCGTCAGCTTCCCGCTGCCAAGCGCGCCCACTCCAAACCTACCCGCGCCGACGGGCGCAGCTTCATGCCAGCAGTCCGCTTCCCGACCAGGTTCGTAATGACGGCATCCCGTAGATTACTCGATTCCTTGCTGCGTGCCTGCGGAATCACTCGGGAGACACGCATGTGTGTTCGCCACGGTTTATCAACCCGAAACGCCTTACCCCGCCGGCCGTGGCGTGTCGAAAACGCTTCGCGATATACCGAGGCCAGATCGTGTATGTAGTCGGCACGATAACCAAACCTGGCAACCAGCCGCATCAGACTGTCTTTGAGCTCCTCGGCGTCATCCAGGCGTTTCCATTCCAGTGCGCGTCCGAAAAGATGAAAGGAGCCGAGTTCGCTGGACTT
Organism: Bryobacteraceae bacterium; assembly: GCA_036557345.1. GTDB lineage: Bacteria > Acidobacteriota > Terriglobia > Bryobacterales > Bryobacteraceae > Bog-105. The sequence continues at coordinate 55,434 of DATBHS010000098.1, read as the reverse complement.
AGCCGCACGCAGGAGCGCGCTCGCTTCCTGCAGCACCGCCGCGGACGGTATATCTGGCTCGGTAGCGATCGAGAGGGCCACACTCAAAGTCTTCGCCTCCACGCCGGGCAGCGATTCGAAATTGTGCTCTATAAACTTGTCGAACAGCCGCTGCAACTCGCGGGCGAGAACGATGAGCCCGTCCCAAGCCCCCACTACCGTGAAACCGTCCCCTCCCCGGTAGAGGATACTAACTTTACGCCAGAGATCAGGAAGCCGGGCGAAAAGGAGCGATAGTTCGCCCGCGAAGAAGTCCTTAAAGGCGACTGAAAGGTGCAGATGATCCTCGATCGTCGCCGCCCTGCGCAACTGCAGATCGAAGTGATCCACGTCACCGCGCAAAATACCCCACTTCGGAGCACCGTCCGCTCGCTGCGCCAGATCTTCGGGCAGAGCGAAGTGCTTGCCGGACTCGTCCAGCGCCAGGCAACGCGGAAACAAGATGCCGTCATCATCGAAACCGGACTGCTCCTTCAGCGCCCATGTGTACTGCCCCTCGTCCCAGGCCAGGCGCGCGGGCTGATCGCTTGACCAGCCGACGCGTTGGGCAGACACCAACCTCTCGGCGAACTCCCCAAAATAAGAATCTCTGTCAGGCGGAGAGGACGCGAGAAACGGCAAAAACGCAACCGCAGGCTCAGTGCCCGAGGCCAGAGGCGTCGAAATTCGGGCATCCAGGGCGTCATCCAACCGTTTTCGGGCGACCGGCCAGGCGCCCAGGTTTTCCGTGCTCGCCCAGACCAAACGCAATGTCCCATGCGAAAGGTCCGCAATCGATTTCGCCGCGCGCTCGAGAAAGGCATTTGCGTGCGGGATCTCCTCTTCGGCGAGGACCAGGAGAAACTGCTCGGCGCTGCTGGAGCCGAGAAGCATTCGAGAGAGCTTCAGTTCTGCCAAAAGAGCGCGGGGGAGTACTTCACAGAACAATGTGAGCCAAGCACAGCGGCCATATAGCTCTTTCGCCTGCTCCTGGAGCCCAGAAGTTTGAAAGATCAGGAAATCCTCGGTACCAAGCAGTTGAGCTTGCAAAAAAACTTGCAGCGACATGGCGAAAGGTCGTAGCGACCCGCACACCCGCGGGCTTAGCGTGTTCAGCGAGAACGCTAACAGGCTAGCACAGAGACGCCTGCTGGCCCGGGTATATTAACTGCGCAGGCCGTCGAAGGCCGCCTCAAGTTCGGCTTTCCCTTCAGACGAGGGAGGAATCATGGGCAAACGTGGCGGCCCGCCGTAATAGCCGTTAAGATCCATCGCATATTTAAGGCCCGGTATGCCGTACTTCGTCGCGATCAGGCGGCCGGCGGGAACGATGCGGTTCTGCCAGTCTTCGACCGCTTCCTGCTCGCGTGTCCGGAACGCTTCCCAGATGGTGACGCAGGCATAGGGAAGTGGGTTGGCTATGGCGAGAATCGCGCCACTTGCGCCCAGTTTCAGAGCCTGCGGAAAATTCAGACCCGAACCCGAAAGCGTCTGAAAGCCCGGCTGAACCGCGCGACATACTTGCTCCATCCGTTCGAGATTGCCCGAGCTGTCCTTCATGCCGATGATGTTCGGGTGATGCGAGAGTTCGGCGACTACGTCGACGGGCACATCGTAGCCGGTTACTTGCGGGATGTTGTAAATGAGAACCGGAATCTTGGAACGATCTGCTACGGCTCGAAAATAGAGCGCTTGGGTGTCCGGGCGGTGCATCTGGTTGCGGTAGTAAAACGGGGTGAGCGCGAGCGCGGCGTGATAGCCGAGTTCGGCCGCGCAGTTTGCGAGATGAACCGTTTCGTGTACGCTCTCCGCGCCTACGCCGGCGATGAGCGTTTTTCCTTCAGCAGCCGCTGCGCGCACCCACTCCATTAACTGCAGGCGTTCTGCCACGCTCAGCAGCGGTGTTTCGCCCGTCGAGCCGCAGACAACGTATCCGCTGAGAGCGACTTGGTTCAGCTTCTCGATATTGTGAAAGACCTTCGCCTTGTAAAGAGCGCCTTGATGGTCGAAGGAACTAGTTAGAGCGGGAAAGATTCCTTGCAGCTTCATATATTGCAAAGGGCCTGCCGGCACTTGGGTGCTAGCAGGCCTATTCGAGTTTACAGGTTTTGTTTACTTGGCGATGAAGGTGATCACCAGCGTATACAACGCCAGCGATTCGATCAGAACCAGGCCAAGTATTAGGGCCACGCGAATGGCGGCAACGGCACCGGGATTGCGCGCCATGGCTTCGGCGGCCGAAGCCGTCGCCCTGCCCTGGCCGAGACCACAAAGTCCGGAAGCGATACCCATTGCGATGTATGCTGCCGCAAGGCGTGTTGCATTCGAGGGTTCGCCGCCCGTTGTACCCTGCGCCAGCATCGGACTCGCCATAGCCATGAGGCTCGTAACGAGGAAAATCAGTTTGCTTTTCATGCTTTCTCCTATGAAGTTGCTTCCAGGAGGTGGTTCGACACCGTACGTTGGGACGCCGGGCGCTCACGCTGGAAGCGGATTATGCCTTAATGCTCGTGCGAGACGGCTCCGCCGACGTAGACCATCGCAAGCAGCATGAATATGTAGGCCTGTAGAAATGAAACGAATAAATGCAGGCCAAGGAAAATAACCGGAACAATGAGCTTCGTCAGTGAAATGAATGTAAGGTAGACCTGCTCACCGGCGAACATATTAGCAAAAAGACGGACAGTGAGCGAAAGCGGACGCGCGAAGTGACTGATGACTTCAATCGGCAGCATCAGAAAGGCGAGCCACCAGAACGGTCCCATGAATTGCTTGATGTATTTGGGGCCGTGCTCACGCAGACCGGTGTAGTGATAGAAAAGGAACGTCGAAACGGCGAATCCGAACGGGACCATGGTGTACATCGTCGGTGAGTCGAAGCCCGGGATGAGACCGACCACGTTCAGCAGCAGGATAAAGAGAAAAATCGTCCCGAAGAAGGCGATGTATTTCGGACCCTGGTGGCCGACAACTTCTTCGGCCGAGGCGTAGAAGAAATCGTATGCCAGTTCCATGACGTGCTGAGCCTTACCGGGCCGGTCGACGGAAAGCCGCGTGCGTAAGATGGCGAAGAAGATGAGAATGAACGCGACCACGACGATTTCGCAGACCATCCAGTCGCTCCAGGGGCTTGCCGGGTCGTGAGCCGGGCGATGCACCGCGTTCAGAACGGCGTTAGCCGGACCGGCGAATAAATTGTTGAAGATCCTGGTAATCCAGAGTTCGTGTGTCATTCAGCGTGAAGATCGACTTCCAAGTAAGCTTGCAAACAGTTCTAGGATTGAGGACATCAGAACAGCGGCGGTGCTGGCGAGAAGGCCGAAAATCACCGGCAAAGGATTGACATCTAAAGCTTTGACTATAACATAGCCGGTAGCGAAAAATAGCAGATAGCGAGTAACGAAGACGCCCGCCTGCCACGGCTTACGCGATGTCGTTCCGGGAGCGATGGCCCGGCTGAGCCAATCGAAAAGCCACAAATTACCAAACGAACCCGTCGCGCCCAGCAGGAAAGCGACGGCCGGAACAGGGCCGAGCAGTGCAAAATACGAAACGAACCCAATCAACCCGAAGGCTGCGGTCAGCCAGTAGAGGCGGCGAACGGTCATGGCTTGGGGCCACCGGTCGGCTTCGTTTCGCGCCCAAGCTCACGGAGGATCTGGATCAGGCCCGCGGCCATTCCCAGAATGATCCCGACCGGCCGGAGGAACGGGGCCCGGAGCCAACGATCCGCGAGCGCACCGAGAATGTATCCGGCGACCACGCAAGCGGGCAGCGTAAGAGCCAAGGAAAGGTATTTACCTAGCCAGAAAAGGGACTTGTCCGGCTTTCCCGCCATTAAGACCAACCCTAACAGGCTAGAAGCCGGTCCAGCGCTTCAGGCCGGGCATTTCCAATCCGAACTGGTCGAGCAACCGGCCGACGATGTGATTTACGAGATCCTCGATGTTCTGCGGCCGATTATAGAAGGCGGGGACTGGCGGGAAGATTACGGCGCCCATGCGCGTGAGGGCGAGCATGTTTTCCAGGTGAATCTCGCTGAACGGACTCTCGCGGGCCAGGAGGACTAATTTGCGCCGCTCTTTGAGGATTACATCCGCGGCGCGGCACATTAAGGTCTCCCCGTAGCCTGCGCGAATGGCAGCGAGCGTTTTCATGCTGCAGGGCGCGACGATCATGCCGTCCGTTTTGAAAGAGCCGCTCGAAAGAATGGCTGCCTGGTTGTCGGGGCGATGAACGGACGACGCAAGCTTCTCTACTTGTTCGACTGTGTAGTGCGTCTCGTGCACCAGTGTGGAACGGGACCACTTACTTAGGATCAAATGCGTTTCCACGGCAAGTTCCCGCAGCGCCTCGAGCGTGCGCACGCCAAAGATGGCACCCGAGGCTCCGGTGATCCCAACGACCAGCCGCATGTGGTTACCGATTCAGCCGCTCTTCCAATTCAGCCACGCGACGCTCCAGGGCGCGGATGGTTCGCAACATTTCCGGCAGCCTTGTGTAGGCCGCCGATGCCCGCAGCCAGTCGCGGGAGTCGAACGCCGGCGACCCGCTGACAATTGAGCTGGGAGGCACGTCGTGACCTACTCCGGATTGTGCCCAGACGACCGCACCCTTATGAATCGTCAGGTGGCCGGCTGAGCCGGTCTGCCCGGCCATCACGACGTTCTCTTCCAAAATCGTACTTCCCGCCAAGCCGGTCTGGCCGCAGATGATGTTATCTTCGCCGACCACGCAGGCGTGACCAATCTGGCACAGGCTGTCAATTTTAGCGCCGCGCTTCACGCGCGTTTCTCCAATGGTCGCGCGATCGACGGAGGTCAGAGTCTGGATCTCGACGTCGTCTTCCAGGACGGTGATTCCGGACTGAACGATTTTGAATTGCCTTCCCTGGTTATCCCTGGCGAAACCGAAACCATCGCCGCCGATCACAACACCATTGTGGAGGGTAACGCGATTTCCGATACGGCAGTACTCGCGAACGGCGACATGCGAATGGGCCGTGAAATCGTCACCGATGGCACAGCCTTCGTAGACCACTGCATGAGGGTAAAGTACAGCGTTGGCGCCGATACGGGTTCCTTTCCCGACTACGGCATACGGTCCAACGGAGGGATGCGGCCCGATCACCGCATCAGGAGCGATGGACGCGGTGGGGTGGACGCCGGGTGCGGGCTTGGGAGGCTCGTAGAACAGCGCAAGCGCCCGGGCGAAATCGTAGTAGGGATTCGTCGAGACGAGTGTTGCGGCTCTGGTCTCGGACAACGGTTCCGCGGCAATAATGGCAGCCGCTCTTGTGGCCCTCGCTTTCGGCGCGTACTTCATGTTCGCCAGGAAGGTGACTTCGTTCGGACTAGCCCGTTCGATGGTCGAAACGCCAGTGATTTCGACCTGGGAGTCGCCGGCGAGGGCGCAATCGAGAAAGTTCGCCAGCTGACCGAGCGTAAACGAGGGCATCAGGCTTCGGCGACGACGCGGTTCTTCAACTCGCCGATCGCCGGAATACGGACCGTGATTTCTTCACCGGCACGGAGATAGCGCGGCGGCTTGCGGGCGAAGCCGACACCCGAGGGAGTGCCGGTTGAGACCACATCTCCCGGTTCGAGCGTAAAGACGCTGGAGAGGAACGCGATCAGGTCGGGAACTTTGAAGATCAGCTCGCGAGTATTCGAATCCTGTAAGGTCTCGCCGTCGATTTCCAGCTCGATATCCAGATTGTGAGGATCTGCGATTTCATCCGCAGTAACAATCCAGGGGCCCATGGGAGCAAAGGTGTCGAACGTCTTACCCATCAGCCATTGCGTCGTGGCGCGCTGATAATCGCGCGCGGTGACGTCGTTGACGATCGTATATCCAAAAACGTGATTTTTCCAGTCGTCCTTCGCGATATACCGGCCACCCCGTCCGATGACGAAGGCAAACTCGGCTTCGAAATCGGGTGCTTTTGAAGCTTTCGGCAGCACGATATTCTCTCCGGGTCCGATAACGGCGGTGTTGAATTTATTGAAGATGGTCGGTACTTTCGGAATCTCTGCGCCCGTCTCTTTGGCGTGGTCCAGATAATTGAGGCCGACGCAGATGAGTTTGCCGGGCTTCGGAATCGGCGCGTGCAACTTCACGTCCGGCAGAGCACGTTGCGCGGTGGGAGGCGAATCGGAGGCGAGCTGTTTCGCTTTCGCGAGTCCTTGGGGCCCGGCTTCAATCAGTTCAATTACCGACCGAAATCCGACGGTCTCGAGATTCAGGACTATGCCATCTTTGACGAGACCAGGATGCACACGCCCAGCATCTTCATACGTAATAATTCGCATGCTGTCATCTTAGACTGACCCTTCGTTTTCTCTTGAAACCTTTCAAGGTTTGTGGCAAAGATAAGAAATATTAATACGTACTTTCGATAACAACAACTGAGGCCGTGCGCGAGACACGATGCGGCTTCCGGCCGTCGGGGGACTGTCCATCGAATCCGTCCTTGTCTTACAGGGAAGCGGAGGGATATTTACAGCGCGCTGGAAATGGGTGCTTTGTGTCCAAAACGCGCCAGGTTGCTTGCGTCCGCCCGGGCGGACGTGATCCCCTGCGTCTCTTTACGCCCATTCCTTCATACACAGAGGAGCAAATGCCAAGGCAAACCGCGACTTCATTTCGGAAAATACCAGACTGGGAGCGCGACGAGACAGCCGTCCCTTCCAGGTTAACTCCTAGAGAACAACAGATTCTCGATCTTATCGGGAAAGGAAAAACCACGAAGGAAATTGCCGGGATTCTCAATCTCAGTACGGGCACGATTGGCAACCATAGGAAAGGCCTCTGCCGCAAATTAGATACACACTCAACCGCAGAGCTGGTCTATCGCGCAGCGGTAGGCATGCGGTGAAGAGAGTCGAACAGTGACATGCCCTATCAAGGACATTGCACGAAGCACCTACATCGGTTCTAATGCCGAGTACAAGCGTTGTCATGGCCTGGCCAGTTGATTCAGGCTCGATTCGGTAATCCATAGCGGCCAGGTTGTTTTTGCAGGCCGGGCACACGGACCGGTCGCCTCACTTGTCCGCGGAGGTGATTGTGTCTGTGGCTAAGCTGTAGCCGGCCAGCATGTTCTCGTAACTCGCGTTAGCAGGCTAAGTGTCTTTCGAGATGGGGAGTTTCGCATGGTCACAAACTTACTTAACCGTTGGCTTTTCAGCCGCTCTATGTTTGCTCTTGCAGCAGCATGCTGCATGACGGTCTTTCCGGCACTTACAACGGCCCAAACCGATCCTGGTCCGCGCAATGGTCCCTCGGTAACAGGCGGCCCTGTCGCAGGACTAGATCCGAATCAGACTCAGGCATTTCTCGATGGTCAGGAGCGATTCAATGACGTGGAGGATGTCCCAAATGGCGGCTTAGGGCCGCACTTCAATTCCAATTCTTGTGTTTCGTGCCACTCGCAACCGGCTGCAGGCGGCACCAGCCCGGCAGTAAATCCACAAACTAATTTTGCTAATTCTCGTAATTCTTTACCGTCTTTCATTACACCGAACGGGCCGGCTCGGGAAGCACGCTTTATCAATAATTCGAATGGCACTCCGGACGGCAGTGTGCATGCCTTGTTTGTGATTACCGGCCGTTCCGACGCACCGTCCGCCTGCAAAATCAGTCAAGAGAACTTTTCGAATTTGAGCAACATTTCACTTCGCATTCCCACGCCTCTCTTTGGTTTAGGGCTGATAGAAGCAATCCCAGATGCCTATCTGCTAAATAACCTGAACAATACGGCTCGCTCCCGAGCGAGCCTAGGGATCGGAGGATCATACAACGTGAGCGGAAATGACACAACTTACACGCGCTTCGGCTGGAAGGCTCAGAACAAATCGCTGGAAATCTTTTCCGGAGAAGCCTATAACGTGGAGATGGGCATCAGCAACCTCATGTTTCCCAATGAGAGGAGCATGGCAAGCATAAACGATCTTCTAAACTGCAACAAAGCGGGGACCCCGAACGATGACGTAAATCTCGCCGGGGCCGGCCTTGCAGAATTCGATGATGTCAGCGGATTCTCCGTGTTTGCGCGCTTTCTGGCGCCGCCAGGCCGCGGACCGTTAACGAACTCCGTCGTCAACGGATCGAATGTATTCTCCAATATCGGATGCGCGATGTGCCACGCCACGACACTTCAAACTGGTCCAAGCCGGTTCGCCGCGCTCAGCAATAAAACGATTCACCCCTATTCGGATTTTGCCCTGCACCATATGGGGCCGGGTTTAGCCGACCGGATCAGTCAGGGGGCCGCAAAGGGAGATCAGTTCCGCACCGCTCCGTTATGGGGGCTCGGTGAACGCCTGTTTCTGTTGCATGATGGCCGTACAACGGACCTGGTGCAAGCAATCCAAGCACATTCGAGTTCGGGGAACTCACAGTTCCCCTCGTCTGAAGCAAACCGGGTCATCTCGAATTACAACTCCTTAAGCTTTAGCGACAAGCAGAGCCTCTTAAACTTTTTGCGGTCGTTGTAGCAGGAGTTGCGGCGCGGCTCACGCCACGTGGCAGCGCAAGCTCGAAGAGCTGGCCGACGCTCGCGGCGCAGGGCACAGCTCTGCGCCACCAAAATCTTCGAAGCCTGACAAGAATTCAGGTTTCGCGCAGGAGCGCAACGACGTCATCAACTGTGATAACCCCGATGAGCCGTTCGTGTTCATCGACGACGGGTAACGTGAGGAGGTTGTATTTGTCGAACATCTCGGCTACGCGATCCTGTCTTTCATCGGCCTGAACGTACAACAGAGGATCGGAGGCCAGATTCTTCAATAGAGTATCGCCTTGGGCAAAGAGCAACTTCGCAAGAGGAACGCTGTGCCGTAAATGATGATCGGAATCGACGAGAAAGATAGTGTGCAGATTTTCGAGCGCTTCCTCGTCCTTACGGAGGTCCTGCATTGCTTCAGCCACGGTAGCGGTATCAATTAAGGCCAAGTAACCGGTGTCCATGATGCCGCCCGCGCTGTCGTCTCGAAAATCCAGCAACTCCTCGACCTCTTCCTTGTCCTCGGGCTCCATCTCCTCGAGGATTTCTTCCGAACGCTCTTCTTCGAGCTCGTTAAGCAGGTCGGCGGCTTCGGACGGCTCCATTTCTTCGAGAATCTCGGCCGCTTTATCGGTTTTGAGCGATTCGATAATGCGCGTCTGAAGGTCGGGATCGACTTCGCTCAGCAGTTCGGCCGCGGTCTCGCTGTCCATAGTGTTGAAGATGGCCGCACGATCTTCGTGGCTGAGTTCCTCAACAATATCGGCCAGGTCCGCCGGATGCATGTTTTCAAGCAGCTTGTTCGAGATGTTCAGTCGCACCCGGCGCTGCGGATCAGATTCCAAGATGTTGCAGAACTCCCAACGAATGGAGTGCGTGGGTATGCGGCTCTGCACGGTTCGTATCGTGGCGGGAGATACGATGCCACGGAGGAGACGGCGGACGATGGAGCGCAGCCCGATATCGACTTCGAGGATATGCAGGACCTCGCTTCCGTTTTCGCGCTCCTTCAGGAACGTGATGTCGTTGACGCGCACAACCTTCCGCCCCTGCGCGTCGATGATCTGCTGGTCGAGCAGATCGCGAACCATGCGCAGCATGTACTCGTCGGAATGATAAGGCGTCAGACGCTCATCTTTAAGATGAATGCCATCCGTACCGATGGTTTGGATCTGATCGTAACGGATGCTCAACCAGCCGGGCCCGGCGCCGACCAGGAAGCGATCGAGGCGAACGGGGTCAATGAGCGGGACGAGAGCCGCGTCGCGCAGAGTTCCGATGCGACGGCCCTTCAGGTCGTACACTTCGACCTTCAGTAGTTCCGAGAGGTATAGGATTTCTTGCTCTTCCGCCATACCCACAGAAACCGGCAACTCCGACGTTAGCCCGGCTTGCCCTCTTTGAGAATAACCGGGGCTGCGGATAAACTCCACATATCGGCGTGTAGGGGCGAATGGTCAACGCGCGATGTCCAAACGCCCCTTTCAAATGTTTACTGGTTTACGAGCGCTGATTGTATCCGCGCATGATTTGCGAATTGCTGGTATAGTCACAAGGCGAACGGAGAGCTATGTCACTTCACGCCGTACGGAGCGAAGGAATCGAGCAGCTCTTACGGGCTGAAGCCGAGTTTCATGCGCCCGCCTCGCTGGTTTCGCAGGCTCGTCTCAAGGATTATACAGCCGAGTACAGGCGTTCAGTTGAAGATGCCGAAGGCTTTTGGGCTGGAGTGGCGCAGGAATTGGAATGGTTCCAACCCTGGCACAAGGCTTTTGATTGGAAGTACCCGATCTTTGAGTGGTTCCAGGGTGCGAAGTGCAACATCACCCATAACTGTCTGGATCGCCAAATCGAGAAACGCAAGAACAAGGTTGCGTACATCTGGACTACGGAAGACGGAACCGAGCGGCAAATCACCTATGGTCAGTTGCTGGACTTCGTGTCGCGCACCGCCAACGGCCTACTTTCGCTGGGCGTAAGGAAGGGTGATCGAGTCGTCATCTACATGCCGGTCATGCTGGAAGGCGTAGTCTCGATGCTCGCGTGCGCCCGTATCGGCGCAATACATTCGGTAGTGTACGCAGGATTCAGCGTGCAAGCGTTGCGCAGTCGCATTCAGGACGCGCAGGCGCGAGTGATCCTTACGGCCGATGTATGCAACCGCCGAGGCAAGCGCGTGGGATTGCGGTCCATTGTGCAGGAGGCTATCTCTGGACTGGAGGCGATCGACAAGGTAGTGGTACTGCGGCGCACGCAGCCTCCTCTGGAGCTTGAGCTGCACGAGACGGATTTCTACGACTTGGTGAGCAAACAGTCCACCGATTGCGCACCCGCGGTCATGGATGCCGAGGATCCTCTCTACATCCTTTACACCAGTGGGACTACTGGGAAGCCCAAGGGCGTGGTGCACGTCCATGGTGGGTACATGGTCGGCATCTATTACCATATGACCCGCTTTTGGGACATCCGCGATGACGACGTGTTCTTCTGCACGTCAGACATCGGGTGGGCCGTGGGACATTCTTACATCGTGTATGCACCGCTGCTGGCGGGAGCGACAACGCTGTTTCGCGAGGGCGCGATCGATTTTCCGCACCCGGCAATTGCGTGGGAACTGGTCGAGCGCTACCGCGCTTCCGTGATTTTTACCGCACCCACGGCGGTGCGCATGTTCATGCGTCATGGCGATCAGCTCCCACAGGGTTATGATCTGCGGAGCATCCGCCTGTTCACCTGTGCGGGCGAACCGCTCAACCCGGAGGCCATGCTGTGGGCTCATCGCGTGCTCTGCGGCAATGGTCAATGGGGGTTTGTGGCCGACAACTGGTGGCAGACAGAGACGGGCGGCCCCTGCCTCGGAACGCTGCCCGTCTTCGCGGCACGCCCGGCAAAGGCGGGCAAGCCGCTGCCCGGTGTAATAGCAGACGTGGTGGATGCACAAGGCAACTCGCTGCCGCCCAACAAAGGCGGCCTGCTAGTGCTGCGACGCCCGTTTCCACACATGTTCCGCACTGTGTATGGCGACCCAGAACGCTATGCGGAAGACTGGAGCAAAATACGCAATGCATATTGGACTGGAGACGTAGCTGTTTGCGATGAAAATGGTTACTTCACTGTTGTGGGACGAGCAGATGACGTGCTGAACGTAGCGGGCCATCGCATTGGTACGGCCGATGTAGAGGGCGCGCTGGTAAGCCATCCGGCGGTTGCGGAGGCGGCAGTCATCGGGCGTCCGGATGAGATCAAAGGGGAAAACATTAAGGCGTTCGTGATTTTGAGAATTGGACACACGGCATCACTGGAGCTGGAAGCGAAACTCAAAGATCACGTGCGCCACGTTTTGGGGGCAATCGCAGTCCCTGCCGAAATCGCATTCCCAGAGAAGCTGCCCAAGACGCGCAGCGGAAAAATCATGCGGCGCCTGCTAAAGGCTCAGGAATTGGGAAGGGAGCTTGGGGATATTTCTACCTTGGAAGAGTAGCACTTACCGATTAACGTTCAAATCCGGCACGCGGTCCGTTTCGTAAAGACATACTTCATCGAGAAAGGGCCGCCAGATCGCGCACGCTGACCGTGTAGCCCGCCGGATTTCTCGTGGGATTATCTCGCAGCCAGGCTTTAGCGCGTTTTTCCAGATCACGTGCCATCTTTTTGTGTCCGAGCTGGTGTAATGTGGTTGCCTGTTCGAGCATCGCGGTTGCAGTCACCAAGTGTCCTTCGCCGAAGATCTTAACTGAGAGTCTGACAGCGCGCCGAGCCGCTGGCTCTGCGTCATTCATATGACCACTCATGTTTTCGCATCTGGCCAGGTTCACCAATAGTCGGATCAGTGCGGGATTCTCAGGACCGGAGGCGACCTCAATTTCGCGGATAGCCTGCCGGAAAAGGCCGGCAGCGGATTCGTATCGGCGGTCCTCGAAGCGCAGGAATCCGAGATTGGCCTTCACGAGTGCAGCATCTACACTGACAGGTCCGTGCGCCTGGTGAAAGAAGCGCAGGGATTCTGAATAATAGCGCTCGGCCTCGTCGTCTCGATTCCGTGCATGCTCCAGGCACGCAATGACGTTCAGCAACGCTGCTGTCTCGGCAGGATGGTCATGCAGCGTTTGAGGCCGCAACTTTTTGAGCTGCTCGCGTACTCGCTCTCCTTTCGAGTGTTGACCGGTGTCGAGGTATAGAGTTCCGAGATTATGTAGAATAGCAACGCGCTCGGGATCGCCCTCGCTTTGTGCAGAAGCGCTGAGCGCATGGAGATAGGAGCGCTCTGCTTCGAGGTATTCTCCCAAATCCTGTTGCACTGAACCGAGTGCATCGAGCAGGGCGGCCGAATTCGGGGCATTGGGTAGCGCTTGCAGCAGAAGGTCCCGGGCAGCATTGTATTCACCGGCGTGCTGCTTGCTACGTGCCGCAAGTAGCTGCTGCTCGGATACTGCCTCAGCTTCCTGGGATTCATGTCTGGACTGCGCTTCAGCGGAGAGAGCAGTCAGCCCGATAGCGAAAGCACAGAGAGCTGCGCGCACAAGCGTTCCGACTTTGCGTTTCATGGCTTTTCCGCTTCTAAGAACCGCCATCGGCTGTTTCCCCTTTCGAACTTGAAGTCCCAGTTACCCAACTCGGGTACAGGTGAGGTCAAGTTAGGCCGGCGGAACCGATTTGTCGATGCAACGGCACTGATATGCAGATCACGGGTTAGTCACGAGCCATGTGATTACTGTTTGGGAACTTAAGTGACGTATCCGATTGAGAACCGAAAAGATGATAGACTTTCGTCCTAGCCACGACAGGCAAAATCCGAAGGTGGAACAGAAAGCTCAGTCCGGTCCGGACGCCTCCGTGCCTTCGACAGTGCGTTTTGGCGTCTTTGAACTCGATCTTCGAGCAGCAGAGCTGCGCAAGAACGGTCACAAAATCAGGCTCCAAGAGCAGCCCTTTCAAATACTCGTCGAACTGCTGGCATGTCCAGGCGAAGTGGTCTTGCGGGAAGAAATCCGAAGAAAATTGTGGCCCAACAACACGGTTGTAGAGTTTGAGCACAGTATCAATGCGGCCGTGAAACGGCTGCGCGATTCGCTGCAGGACTCGGCGGAAAACCCGCGATATATAGAGACGCTGGCGCGACGCGGGTACCGCTTTATCGCGCCAGTGTCGCGAGAGCCGGAGAAACCATCTCAGCAGGGAGTTGCTCCTTTCGCTCCCGCTGCCGCAAGCTCTTTGGCAGGTGCAACTTGGGGGCGCCCGGAGCAGCGTGCTTCCGTCGCCGTACTGCCCTTCGCTAACACGAGCGGCGAACCGGAGAACGAATATTTCTCTGACGGCTTGGCAGAAGAGATCATAAACGAGCTGGCGCACGTGCCTGGCCTTAAGGTGATCGCGCGCACCTCCGCGTTTGCCTTTAAAGGCAAGCAGGACGACATCCGAGTTATTGCCAGCGCACTGGGAGTCGCAAACATTGTCGAAGGCAGTGTGCGGAGAGCAGGCACCCGTGTCCGTGTAACCGCGGAGCTCATCGCAGCTATTGATGGATGCCATCTTTGGTCCGAGCGGTACGACCGGGAGATGGCAGATATATTCGCCGTTCAGGGTGAGATCGCCCAAGCAGTCGCCACAGCACTACGGGTACACCTCACCGGTACCTCCAGGCAGTACATTCCTCAGTTGCCAGCTTACGAGGCGTACCTCAAGGCGCGGCATTGTATGGCCGCATTCACACGCGAATCCCTGCCACGAAGCAGGGATTTCTATGAGCAGGCGATTGCGCTAGATGCCGGGTTTGCTTTGGCGCACAGCGGACTGGCCATGGCCCTGGTCTCCCTTGTTCTTCCCGGGATCACGGCCGCCCACAGCGCCATGCCGCTGGCACGCTCGGCCGCAAAAACCACGCTGGATCTCGATCCAACGTCGCAAGAAGCGCACGCTGTGCTTGGAATGGTTGCCGCGCTTTACGATTACGATTACAACGAGGCAGAACGCCGGTTTCGCCTGGCCATGGCTCGCGAGCCCATTCCGGCGTACGTTCGCTGGTATTACAGCTTCTCCTATCTTTTACCGATGGGTCGAACCGGAGAATCAGTGCGACAGTGTATGTGCGGCATGCAAGACGACCCGTTAAACTTCATGGGCGGATTCCATTATGCGGGCGGGCTCCTCGCGGGAGGCAAGGCGGAGGCTGGGGAGGCTCAGCTACGACAGCTCTCAGAGCTTTACCCGAGCCTTTACCAGCCCTATTATCTGCTGTCCTTGAGCCAGGCAGTACGAGGCTTGCACAAAGAGGCACTAACCGCAGCCGAAAGAGCTTACTCCCTCGCCCCTTGGAGCACAACGACGAGAGGACTTCTCGGAGGCATTCTGAGATCTACGGGCGAAGTAAATCGTGCCAGTGAATTGCGTGACGGGCTCCTCACTGAAGATCAGTATGGGACACCGATGGGCCTGTTATTGTTCCATGTGGGCTGCTCGGAAATGCGGCAGGCAGCGGACTGGGCCGCAAGAGCAATCGAGCAACGCGATACGAAGATGATTCTATTCACGGGTCTGGTGCGCGCGTACTTGTCGAAGATGCTTCTTTTGGATACCGGGTGGTCTGACATTGCCCGCACACTCGGGATTGCGCCCGCGATCCTGGCCGATTAGTGACGTGCCCCAGTGACCTCGTTAACATGACTGATGCGAACCGCTTGGCCGAGAGGGCACTCCCGCGCGGCTCAGCTTCAAGCCGGACATGGCCATCCCGAGCAGGCCAAGGGTCTGCCCTATCTAATACTTCTTAACTCAACTCTCCTCGATGCGCCGCTCATCGTCACAAAGCAATGTGAGTTCGGTCCAGTCGAGTTCCTCTTGCAACAAGAGGTAGGTATCGGCTCCGATCATGTCATCTGTTCGCATCCGCTCCAATTCTCGCCGCTGCTCTCGTACCGCCGACAATCCGAGTTCGCGTCTTTTGTGGAGTGAGCCAGCTCCTGATGCGTCTTTTATCGCATCCCGCTGAATCTCGTAACCGTACCGCACGTTATCTGCTTCCACTCCGGTCTGTGGTTCCAGAGCGGTCAAAGCCGCGTTCGCCAGGCGGCACCTGCCTCTCGCAACTTCCCGATTGAGAGCTTCGCCTTCATCCAACTTCAGGAGGCGAACGAGCGGAGGCAGCGTGAGGCCCTGTACAACAAGCGTGGCAAGCACCACGAAGAAGGCTGTCAAGACAACCAGATCGCGCTGTGGAAACGAGGCGGGCAGCGCAATCGCGGTTGCCAGTGTAACGAATCCTCGCATGCCGGTCCAGGATTCGAGGACGGCTTGACGCCAAGAAGCGGGCTGCTGGCGACCACGGAGGAATTCCCACCAAGCGTTCAGCCGATCGAAGCCAATGACAATCGCAAGCCGCGCAACCACGACCGCCAGCACGACCAAACCCGCAAACAGGAGCGCTTCTTTCAGATGCCTGGATTCCATTCGGGTAATGATGCTCCTACCCTGCAGTCCCATCAACAGAAATGCAAAAACATTGAGCGTGAAGACAACTGCACTCCATACAGCGAAAGACTGTACTCGCATCCGCGTTCCCTCACTCACCGCCACAGTGCGCGCAGCCGTCATCGCAAACGCGATGGTGCTCAGCACTGCAGACAACCGCAAGTGCTCCGCCAAAATCCAGATCAGGTACGCAACAACAAACTGGAGGAGATTGCCGCCCAATGTGTTTGTCACGAACCGGTAGATTCGGCGAAAAAATAATGCGCAAACGATACCGAACAATAAGCCTCCGGGAACTGCAAGGGAAATTCGGAGTCCCACACCAGGCGTGAGATGGCCACTCGAGAGCACGGCCAAAGCAGCGCTAAAGAGAAGCAAAGCCGTTGCGTCATTGAAGAGGCTCTCGCCTTTCAGAACAGCGTCGGCGTGTCTCGGAATGGACACAGACCGGAGTACGGCTGTGGCCGCTGCGGCATCGGGCGGCGCCACAATGGCTCCAAGCGCGACGGCAGCAGCGACTGGCAGGCCGATCAGCTTCCACCCGATCCAAGCCACCAGGGCAGCCGTGGCTATAACTGCGAACACCGCAAAGACAATCAATTGCCGCTGCATGCGCCGCGCCGCGCCAATCGGGAAATCAAAAGCAGCATCGAGGACGACAGGCGCCATGAAGAGAGCCAGCGCCGTATCAGGCTCGAAAGCGATGGCCGGCGATCCGGGAATAAGGGCAACAGCCACTCCGGCAGCCGCCAGCATGGCCGGATAGGGAAGCGAAAGCCGTCGCGAAACCTGCAGCAATACGACTGCCGCGAGCAGAAGCACTAGAAGGCTTTCAAAAAAGGTCACGGAAGCACACTACCACTGTCGGCGTGCTGCTTCATGAAACGAGAGTAACCGCTCAGGCCTTCAGTAGCGCCTGGACATAAGCTGGCTTGAGAGGAAGACGGCGCGCGACCTTCCCGGTGGCATCGAAAAGAGCTCCGGCGATAGCGGAGGCAGCGAGAGCATTGGCAGCCTCAGAGCCCTGGCCGTATTTCCCGACCTCGGGCCGGTTTATGAGAACAACCTTGATTTCGGGGAGATCCCCCATGGTCGCAATCGGGTAGCTCCTCCAGTCACTCGTGACGATGCCGCTCTCGTCGAAGCGTAGTTCCTCCAGCAACGTCATGCTGAGCCCCATGACCGTGCCGCCCTCCACCTGGCGCTTCAACTGCAACGGATTGATGACAATGCCCGGGTCCACCGCGACCGTCATCTTTTCAACCTTGATGGCGCCACTGGTCATATCGACTGCGATGTTGGCCACACACGCCCAATAACTTCCGCCACGGAACAGGGCCGATACGCCCTGGCCTCGACTCACACCGCCGGTAGTGCTCGCGGTCTCCGAATGCGTCTTCCACCCGGAAGTATCGCGAACGGATTCCAGTACGGCTATCAGCCGTTTCTCGCGGGTGTGTTGAATCCGAAACTGAAGCGGGTCCGCTCCGGCAAGCACAGCCGCCTCCGTGACGGCCAGCTCGCGCGGGAAGTTCTGCTGATACTGCCCTGGCGTCCTCATGCTGTGATCGCGCAGCCCGATACTAACGGGCGAAGAGTTCTGCCCGATCTGAAATGTTCCGTGACCACGTTCCAGCACAGCAGGCGTGCCGTCATAGATCCAGGGATCCTGCGAATCATTCTCGACGCCGATGACAGCGCCTTTCTCATTGGGCGCGGGAATGGTGGGAAGCCCGGCCAGGATCGCACCAACGAGGCGGTCGTCCTGCATCGCAGGCATGTAGTGATCGATTTGAAGACCGGCTAAATTGCCTTGAGTATCAAGGCCGATCTCAACATCCGAGAAAGCGGCGGAGGATTGCGTCGACCACTGGAAGTCTTCCTGGCGCATCCACTGCACGCGAACGGGCTTGCCCACCACCTGCGACAGAATGACTGCTTCATCTTCCGCCCCGGCATTGCCCCCGTTCGACCGGCCGTAGTGTCCGGGCCCTGCGAAAGAACGCACGATGACGCGGTCTACAGAAGTGGAAAGCATGCGCGCGATCCCGGATCGCAGCGCTTGGGGGTTCTGGGTGTGCGTGTACACATATACGGTCCCGTCAGAGCGAACGTCCCCTACCGCCATCGCCGGGCCAATGGGCGCATGCTTCAGAAAGGGAAGCTGGTATGTCGCCGAAAGCTTCTTTGAGGATTTCGCAAGTACCGAAGCCACATCGCCGGTCGATTTTTTACTCGTCTGGGTGGGGGTGGTTTTCCAGTCCGCATCCTCTTTCAGAAATTGGAACAGACGTCCATCTCCGGGAAGCCCTTTCCAGTCCGTCCACTTTGTGCCTGCGGCAACCTGTTGCGCCGCCTTGATGGCTTCCCATTCTGTGGGTGCAACCACGCCGACCAGATTTCCTTTGACAACGACTTGCGTATTCGGAAAGCGAGCCTTATCGAGAGGACCTACAGAGACGAGCTTGGAGCCCAGCGTCTTCGGATGCACCATGCGGGCATGCAACATGCCGGGGAGACGCACGTCGGTAACCCATGTTTCCCTGGCAGTCACTTTTGAAACGGTGACCGGGTTAGAGAAGGATTTGCCGATGATCGCGTATTGACTGACGGGCTTAAGGGGAGGATCTCCGTCTACCGTCAATCCATCCATACTGGTCACATCGCCCTTCACCGGAATCGTAAGGTTCAACTTCCGGTTTCTGACAAGCTCGCCGTAGGACACGCGCGTACCGCCGCCCGAAACAATACCGTCCCTTACTGAAAGCTGGTCTTTTGGCACACCGAGCCTTTCGGACGCCAAGTCGAGCAGCGCCTGATGAACATACGCGGCAGCTTTGCGGACATTCGGCATGCCGCCTCCGAGAAAATCGAATGCCCCGCTGCCATCCGGCGTACGATCGGTATCGCCAGAAATAACCCTCGTGATGGCTTCAAACGGCACATTGAGCTCTTCCGCCACAATCTGCCGATACGCGGTAAACACACTTCCCGTGCCGAAATCCGGTTTGCCCACGCGGATCAACATCGTGTTGTCGGCATGGATCTCGATCCAGGACTCCGATAAACCGGGATTCAGCGTGTGGCCGGTCACGGCTGCAGCGACCTTCGAGGTACCGTTCGCCCCCGCTATGCCGAAGCCCACCAGCAGCGCTCCACCAGTCTTCACGAAGCCGCGGCGCGAAAGCGATGCCCCGAACACATCAGTCACATTACTTGGCGATTCTTTCTGGCTCGCGATCATAGTACTTTAGCCCCTTTCGCCATTTGAGTGGCGGCCCGCTGTACAGCCTGGATGATCGCCGTATAGGTTCCACAACGACAAAGGTGCGGAGAGACGCCGGAAGTAAACGCCTCCTTGATCTCCGCGACGGCAGGTGACGGAATATGCTCCAGCAGCTCTGTAGCCTTGATCATCATCCCGTTCTGACAGAACCCGCACTGCGGCGTCTGCTCGGCGATCCACGCCTCCTGGACCGGATGAAGAGTTTTCGCTGCCTGTTCCGCAGTCAGGCCCTTTTGTTTGGCCCATCGCGCCGGAAGACCCTCAAGCGTCGTGACCTCCTTATCGCCGACGGCGGACAGCGGCGTAATGCAGGATCGAATCTCCTTGCCGTTGAGCAGTACGGAACACGCTCCGCATTGGGCAAGCCCACAACCAAACTGGGGGCCTGAAAGCTCGAGGTCGTTTCGCAAGACGTAGAGCAAAGGCGTATCAGTTGACGCCTGAACTTCGCGTTTTATTCCGTTGACGAGGATAGTGGCCATAGCGATCTCCTTTGAGTGTCGTCTGCCCGGTGTTCTATCTTACCCTCCAGAATTTCATATTTTGGGGTTCTCACGGTCTGCGTCGAAAAGACCGCTCCCTTGCCGTCGCGGCTCAGTCCCGGTTGAGTCGATTCACGCCGGACTAAACAAGTCCTGCGGCAGACGGCAAGACCTTCTGCCCCACTGCTCACGCGTACTACACTCAAAGTTTCCTTGGGCCCGCCGTGAGCAGTTTCGAGTGAAGAACAAAGTAAAGTTTGAGAAGGCGGGCCAGCATACGCCCAAGCTGACGCCGAAGCAGTTTTTCGCACGCAACGGGATTCTTTCGCGCTCGCATCCCCAATATGAGTACCGGCGCGGGCAACTGGATATGGCTGAGGCGGTTGCAGGCGCGCTGGCAGACCACCGACATCTGATCGTCGAAGCCGGGACGGGAACGGGAAAAACGCTGGCATACCTGGTTCCGTCCATTCTGTCGGGCAAGCGCGTGGTCATTTCAACCGGGACCAAGAATCTGCAAGAGCAGCTCTTCTTTAAGGATGTGCCGTTTCTTCAGTCGCTCGTCGAGCGTTCGCTGTCCGTCTGCTACATGAAAGGACGGGCCAACTATCTTTGCCGGCAGAAGGTGTACGACGCCGAGAGAGAACCCGTGCTCGCGGGCCTGGACGAGCATCGCGAGTTTCAGATTATCCGGGAATGGGAGAGGACGACAGTGACGGGCGACCGCAGCGAACTGCGGACCATTCCGGAGAACAGCGCTGTGTGGTGGAAATTCGACGCGCGAGCCGACAATTGCGCCGGCCAGCAGTGCCAGCAGTTCGAGCGATGTTTTATCACGGAGATGCATCGACGGGCCGCAAAGAGCGACATCATTATCGTGAATCATCATCTGTTTTTCGCGGACCTGGCGATGCGGGACCAGGCGTTCCCCATTTTGCCGGACTATTCAGCGGTGATCTTTGACGAAGCACACGAAATTGAAGATGTGGCCGGCCAGTACTTCGGGATGAGCATTAGCAATCTCCAGGTCCAGGAACTGGCAAAAGATATCGGGCGGGTCGCGCAGCAGAAGCAGTTTGGCGGCCCGGAGCTTGACCGGGCGCTGGTCCATATCGGGGACCGGGCCGAGGGCTTCTTCCGGCTCTTCCCTCAAGAAGGTAGGCAAGGATTTCGAGATCAGGAAAAATTTCTCGAAAGCCACGAGGACGCCTATCATGAGCTGCTGCTGGCACTCGAGGCATTGTGCGCACGTCTGGAATTGGTGCAAGGCGCTGTAGAGGACACTCTCCCGCTGGTCCGGCGCGCGAAGCTGATTCAGCAAGGACTCAGGTTTTTCATGGAGAGCAGCGATACCAGCTTCGTCTATTGGGTGGAGCGGCGCGGACGCGGATTGTATTTGCAGGCAACTCCGATCGACGTCGCACCCACCTTGCGCGCCCGCCTGTTCGACCGCGTTGAATCGGTGATTCTTACGTCGGCGACACTGACGGTCGCGGGCAGCTTCGAATATTCACAAGGACGGCTGGGATTGGAGACCGCCAGAACTCTGCATGTAGACAGCCCGTACGACTACGCGAAACAGGTGCTGTTCTATGTACCGCCCCACCTGCCGGATCCGCGCCAGCAGGCGTTCACGCTGAAAGCCGCCGATGAGATCGAGAAAGTGATCGACGCTTCGCGCGGCAGAGCCTTTATCCTGTTTACCAGCTATCAGCAGATGCGACAGTTGCACGAGTTGCTGAGAAAGCGGCTCGACTACCCGTTGCTGCTGCAGGGCGATGCGCCCCGGACGGCATTGATCGAGACGTTCCGTGTTACGCCCGGCGCCGTCCTGTTTGGAACATCGAGTTTCTGGCAAGGCGTGGACGTGCAAGGCGAGCAGTTAAGCTGCGTGATCGTCGACCGCCTGCCGTTCGCCGTGCCGACCGATCCGGTGGTGGCAGCGAGGACTGAAGCGGTCAGGCAAAATGGCGGCAATGCGTTCTACGAATACCAGATTCCGCAGGCAGCGCTGGCGCTGAAACAGGGTTTTGGACGGCTGATTCGCGGAACTGCAGATCGCGGCGTGCTCGTTCTACTGGATAATAGGATTATCAAGCTGCCGTACGGGCGAGTGTTTCTTGACAGTCTCCCTCCGTACCGCTTCACCAGAGAGCTGAGGGACATCCAAGAATTTTTCCATGTTTGAGGTTTGCGTAGAGCACACATTCGCTGCAGGGCATGCGCTTCGAAACTATCACGGCAAGTGTGAGAATGTGCATGGCCACAACTATCGCGTGCAGATAGGAGTAGCGGGCCCGGAATTGGATGCGAACGGGCTGCTCTTTGACTTTTCGGAGCTGAAGAAACGGCTGCGTGCCACCAGCGAGTACCTGGATCACCAGTTCATTAACGATCTGAAACCGTTCGACCAGATCAATCCTTCGGCGGAAAACATCGCAAAGTTCTTTTACGAAGAACTGAAGAGCGGAGTGGCACCGGCATCAATCGCGTTTGTACGGGTTTGGGAGACGGACACATCATATGCCGTGTACCGGCCTTGATGGGTGATCCGCTGCCTCACGCCCGCGGTTCCGTTAGCGTCCGAAGAAGGCTGCGTTCCGCTGGGCAAAGTCGGCCCATTTATCGGGCAGATCGTCGAGAGCGAAGATAGCTGAGACCGGGCACACCGGGACACAGGCTCCGCAATCGATGCATTCAACCGGGTCGATATACAGCATTTCTTCACCTTCGAACTTCTCTTCATCCTTCTTAGGGTGAATGCAATCCACAGGGCAGGCATCGACGCAGGAGCTATCTTTTGTTCCGATGCAGGGTTCGGCAATTACGTAAGCCATTCTATATTCCGGTTCACAACTAAACCTTAAATCTACGATTAGCACACCGCCGAATCGAGAAACAAAGAGGGTTCAGCGAGCGGTGGAATTCACGCCGTGAGCGTTGGAAAGACAGGGAAAAGCGGCGATTACGCCGATCCCCTAAAATGGCGAGTGATGATTCCAAAGGTGCGCAAAGCAGTATTTCCGGCCGCGGGGCTGGGGACCAGGTTTCTGCCGGCGACGAAGGCCCAGCCGAAGGAAATGCTTCCGATTGTGGACAAGCCTCTGATTCAGTATGGCGTGGAAGAGGCGATGCATTCCGGAATCCAGAACATCATCATCGTTACCGGGCGAGGGAAATCGTCGATCGAGGACCATTTCGACGTCAGCTTCGAGCTGGAGCAATTACTCGAATCGAAGCAGAAGACGGACATGCTGTCTATGGTACGGGCGATTTCGGACATGATCGACGTAGCGTATGTTCGGCAGAAAGAAGCTCTGGGATTAGGTCACGCAGTGCTCCGCGTCAAGGAGCTGGTGGGAAACGAGCCGTTCACGGTCGTCCTGTCGGACGATATCATCGCCTCCGAAACTCCGTGCATCCGGCAGTTGCTGGATGTGTATGAATACTACGGCGCATCTGTACTTGCGCTGATGGAAGTGCCGAGCGACCATATTTCGGCTTATGGCGTCGTGGATGCGGAACTGGTTTCCGACAACGGCCGCGAGAACCGCCTGTTCCGGATTCGCAACATGGTGGAGAAGCCCAAGCCGGCGGATGCGCCGTCGAACCTGGCGATTATCGGACGCTACGTCCTCACACCGGAAATCTTCACCTGCATCGAATCAATTGAGCCGGGCAGCGGCGGGGAAATTCAGCTCACCGATGCGTTGAAGTACATGCTGCGGAACCGGCCTATCTATGGCCTGAAGTTCGAAGGAACGCGCTACGATGCCGGCGACAAGCTCGGTTTCCTGAAAGCTACCGTCGAGTTTGCGTTGAACCGGCACGACCTGGGAACTCAATTCCGCGACTATCTGAAGAATCTGTGCGTCCAGCAATCATGACCTGGCTTCCCGCCGTCGCCATTCTGGCATTGTTGAGCCCTGTTTCCACGGGAGAGCAGAGTTACGGGCAGCCAGCTACACCCAAGGTGGTTGCCTACGTGCAAATGGCGCTTCAACAGGGCGACTTGCAGTCGGCCGCGGCGATGGTTGCGCAGTACCGGAAATTATACGGTGACACGCCGGAAGCGCTTGAGGCGTTCTCCTGGCTGGCTCGCGGTGAACTGATCTTTGGGCACAGGGACCAGGCCGTGAAGGACGCCGAAGAGATCGAGCGCATCTCGCGCACAACGCTTGCAACACGGAAACTGGACGCGGAGCCGCATCTGCCGCTTGCGCTGGGAGCAGCCTACGAAGTACAGGCCGAAGCGCTCGCTCAGACGCAGCGACGCGCAGAGGCGCTACAACTTTTGCAAACTGCTCTGAAGACATGGAGAGGAACATCGCTAGTTGACCGCCTCCAGAAAAACATCAACTTGATGACTCTGCAGGGCAAGCCCATGCCCCTGCTGCGTGAGACGAAGTGGATTGGTGTAAAGCCGCAGCCGGAAAACATGCGGCGCGGTAAGGTGCTCTTACTGTTCTTCTGGGCTCACTGGTGCGCGGATTGCAAAGCCGAGGCCCCCATTATTGCCAAGCTGGCAACGGAGTTTGAACCGAAGGGATTAGCTGTCATCGCGCCGACTCGCTTATACGGCTACACCGCGCAGGAGGAACACGCGGCGCCTGCCGTGGAGCTGCCTTTTGTTGAAAAGGTTTATCAGAAGTACTATTCAGATATTCCAAACGCGCAGGTTCCGGTGGATGCGGGCAATTTTGAGCGGTTCGGCGCGAGCACCACGCCGACGATTGTCCTGGTAGACCGCCAGGGCATCGTGAGACTTTACCATCCCGGAGCAATGGAGGAAGCATCGTTGCGGGCGGCTATTGAGCCGCTGGTTCAAGGTCGCTCACGTTCCGCCTCAGTTTCAGGTAGTTGATACCCTGGATTGCACCGACAACCGAATGAAACTTGCGTCCGCAGTCGTGCAACTTGCATTCGTCCAAATTACATTCATCCTGGGGCCGCCGCTGCTCGCGCAGGGATTGGATCCCGCTATGCTTCTCGATCCGCCGGCCGATAGTTGGCCGGGATACCACGGCGACTATTCCGGCAGGCGTCACAGCAAGCTAATGCAAATTACGCCGCAAAACGTGGGCGGGTTGGCTTTGGCCTGGGAGTTCCAGACCGGGCAGAGCGCCGCGCTGAAATGCTCGCCCCTGCTGGTCAACGGCATCTTATATTTCACGGTTCCGAACAATGTCTGGGCGGTGGATGCGCGCTCGGGCCATCAGATCTGGCACTACACGTATACGGAGAATAAGGGCTTTTATATCGGCCAGCGCGGCGTCGCGATGTACAGGGACTGGCTTTACTTCACCACTCCGGACGCGCACCTGGTGTCTCTGAACGCTAAAGATGGCAGCGTGCGTTGGAACGTTGTAATTGCCGATTCGCGCCAAGGCTACTGGACGACTATGTCGCCTCTGGTTGTGCGCGATCACGTCATAGTCGGCGTTTCGGGCGACTTCGACAACCTTCGCGGCTTCTTGCGATCTGTCAACCCCGAAACAGGCAAGACGCAGTGGGACTGGTACAGCACCCCACCGGTGGGAACGCCGGATACGACCTCCGGAGGCATGACATGGATGACGGGAACGTACGATCCCGACTTGAACCTTGTCTTTTGGGGGACCGGGAATCCGACGCCGGTTCTGAATGGCAAGCCGCGCCCGGGCGCAAATCTTTATACGTGCAGTATCGTAGCGATCAATCCCGACACGGGCAAGCTGGCCTGGGCCTTTCAGCCTTCGCCGCACGACACGCACGATTGGGATGCGGTCGAGACACCCGTACTCGTGGATGCGGAGTTCAATGGGAAACCGCGCAAGATGCTGATGCAGACGTCACGCAACGGTTATTTCTTCGTTCTCGACCGCACGGATGGAAAGAATCTTCTCACCGTTCCCTTCGGGCCGGTGAACTGGGCGCTCGGAGTGAATGAACATGGCGAACCAGTTCCCAATCCGGCCAAGGAACCCGCGCGAGACGGGCGGCTGATCGCTCCTGACGAAGGCGGCCTCACAAATTATCGCTCGCCCAGCTTCGATCCAAAGGCCGGCCTGTTCATCGTTGACGCACATCCCAGCTACGGCATCTACTTCGCGAAGCCGGCAGATGGCGCATTCGGTTGGGCTGGAGCTGATTACGACATCTGGGGGAAGGGTGTACTGGATGCGATCGACTACAGAACCGGGAAGATCTGCTGGACACACGAACTCGGCCCGGGCGGGTCGGGCGCGGGAGTGCTGACGACCGATTCGGGATTGATCTTTACCGGTGACGCCGAGGGCAATACTCTCGCGCTGGCAACGAGCGACGGCCGGACTCTCTGGCATGCGGGCGCGGGCGCACCGATGGAGAGTTCTCCTATCACCTATGAGCTCGATGGCCGGCAATACGTGGTGACTGGAAGCGGCGGAGTTTTGTTCGCATGGGCATTGCCCATTCATTCAACGCATGCCAACTCACAATAACTTTCCAAAAATCCACAACGCGATGTGGCCGGGTCTGGTCGGGAAAGGACCGGGCTCGGAGCCCTATATCGGACTCGATACGATGCTCGAATTCACCGCAAACGCGCGAGCGGACGGGGCGCGTTTCGATGGCGTAGATCTTTTTCTGTTTGCGCCCCACATCGATATCGACTCCGGCAAAGAGGACCTTACGCGACTGGCGGACCGGATTGCCGCCAAAGAACTGGTGGTGGGATCATTGGTTGCGCCTGTTTGGCCCAACACCGATGGCGGAAGCGCCATGGGGAGCGAAGACGAGCGCAGCCGCTTTTTGACTCAGGTCAGAAAAGCTTGCCACATCGGGAGCGCTTTGCGCGAGCTTGGCATTCGCACGTATGGCGTAATCCGGATCGATTCGGCTTGCAGCCCGATGGAATGGGCCAAAGATCCGTTGCGGAATTCCGCGCGGATTGCTCAAACTTTTCGCGATGCGTGCGCCATTGCCGAAGATTTCGGCGAGAGGCTCGCCGTCGAAGGCGAAATCTGTTGGGGTGGGATTCACAGTTGGAGAAAAACAATCGAACTGCTGGAACTGGTTGACCGACGCCGGACGATCGGCTTCCAAGCCGACATGGCGCATACGCTTTTATATGCGCTCGGATACAATGCGCCGGAAGACCGGTTGCTTTCGGAGAATTTCGACTGGAAGGATGCTGAAACATTCCGTTCTGCACTGAAGGCGCTTACCGCTGCCCTGCGCCCCTTGACGATCGATTTCCACGTGGCGCAGAACGACGCAACAGTAAAAGGCTCCGGGCTTCACGATAAGACGGGCCACCACTGCCTGCCCGACGATCCGAACGGCAAATTGAATATCGTCGAAGCAGCCGGCCTGTGGATGCGCGACGAGGACGGAAGGCTGCTAAAGGCGTTCCGGCATACCTGCTGGGACGGCTGCATGTTTCCGAACAGCGTCATGCAGCAACCCGAGACGTGGAACAAGATTCTCTCGACTATGATCTCAGTGCGCCAGGCGCATGGCTGGGCGGAATAGAAAATAATTCTGATGTCTGCCAAAGAACGGGAGTTGCGTATCGGGCTGGTCGGCTACGGCTTCATGGGCCGGGCGCACACGAACGCATACAAGCGCGTGAATGATTTCTTTCCGCTGGCATTTCGTCCGGTTCTGAAGGCAGTCTGCGGGCGGAATCACGAGAAGGTGAAAGAGTTCGCAATCAAGTGGGGATACGAATCCACGGAAACCGACTGGAGAATGCTTGTACAGCGGCAGGACATTGATGCGATCGATATCGCCGTCCCGAATAACATGCACGCGGAAATCGCCATTGCCGCAGCTTTTGCCGGAAAGACCGTTTTCTGCGAGAAACCGCTGGCGCGCAGCCTGGCGGAAGCGGGGAGCATGGTGGAAGCCGTTGAGAAAGCGGGCGTGCCGAACATGGTCTGGTACAACTACCGCCGCGTTCCGGCCGTAACGCTGGCGAAGCAGTTGATCGATGAAGGGCTGCTGGGCCGCGTCTTTCACTACCGCGCAAAATTCCTGCAGGACTGGACCATGTCTCCTTCCTTGCCGCAGGGCGGCGCCGCGCTATGGCGTTTGGATGCCGAGGCAGCGGGCAGCGGGGTCACAGGCGATCTACTGGCTCATTGCATCGATACCGCTCTTTGGCTGAACGGACCGATCGCGCAAGTAACGGCCATGACAGAGACATTCATCAAAGAGCGGCGGCATCAGGAGACCGGAGACGTGCAGCCCGTACGAATCGACGATGCAAGCGCGTTTCTGGCGCGGTTCGAGAACGGTTCGCTCGGAACATTTGAAGCCACTCGCTATGCTCGCGGCCACAAGGCGCTGTACACATTCGAAGTAAACGGCGAGAAAGCGTCGCTGGCCTGGGACCTGCACGACCTCCATCGGCTGGAATGGTTCGATCATCGCGATGAGGGCAAACTGCGGGGCTGGCGGTCCATCCATATAACCGATGGCGATCACCCTTATATGAATCGCTGGTGGGTTCCCGGATTACAGATCGGGTATGAGCACACGTTCGTGCACCAGGTCGCGGATTTTTTGATGAGCCTGGCAGAAGGGACTCCGGCTACGCCCAGCTTTCGCGACGCGTTGCAAACGGAGCACGTGACGGATGCGGTTTTGAACTCGGCCAGAAGCGGCATGTGGGAGAAGGTGTGACCGCCCGTTCGGCGCACACCGCAATTTTCCCCGTTCGGCATCAATAGAGCACCACTCAGCCAGAGAGACGTGATCTGTGTCGTGATATAAGACTATAACGGTCCTAGATGTCATTTTCTTGGTGCGGAAGATGTGTGAAGAGTAATAGAATCAGAGTCTTACCCGTTCTCGTAGGCACATTATGCGTTTGTCTTTCGGCCGGATCTGCCACGTCTCCCGGTTCCTGCGCGGTAGACCGCTCAGCAAACGAGATCACTTTGAAGGGCACGGTTCGGGACCAGTCCGGCGGAGTGATAACCTCCGCACGTGTTCTGGCTCGCTGCGGCGATCTTGATCGGGAAACCCAAACTCGCGGAGATGGCACCTATTCGCTACGCTTACCGGCCGCCGGCTACACCCTTCAGGTAAGCAGAGCGGGTTTCGAACCGGTGAGCCGTGACGTTCAACTCGGACAAACCGCAAAGGTGGAAGACTTCGTCCTCCCCGTGGCGCGCGCGGTTGCGAACGTCTCGGTGAATGCATCGGAAGGCTATATTGCCGAGAGTTCGGCTGCTGCTACCAAGGGCGACTCTTTGATCCTCGACACGCCGCAATCTATTTCCGTCATTACAAACGAGCAACTCGAACAACGTGGCGCGCAGACACTGAATGAGGCTCTGCGTTTTACTCCGGGCGTGGCTGTTGAATCGTACGGCGTCGATCCGCGCTACGATTCCTTTCTGATCCGCGGCTTCGGGGACGATACCAATGGATTCTTTGTGGACGGTCTTCGCTTTCCTGGCTACCTGGGGCAGACCGATCCGTATATGGCCGAAAATGTGACCGTGCTGAAAGGGCCGTCGTCGGTCCTCTACGGTCAAAGCGCGCCGGGCGGACTAGTCAATATAACGAGCAAGCGGCCGCCGGTTGGCAGCGTGCACGAGGTCGGAGTCGATTTCGGAAGTTATGACCGCAAACAAGTGTCGGGCGATTTCGGCGGCTTATTCGACCGGGCTGGCCATTGGCGCTACCGGCTGACGTCTCTGTACCGTGATAGCGGTACGCAGGTGAATTACAGCCCGGACGATCGCTGGTTTGTCATGCCTGGTCTGACTTGGGCTCCGACTGACAAAACCAGCATCACCCTGCTGTCCTTTTATCAGCGGGACCACTCTGGTTGGGCGCAATTTCTGCCCGCGCAAGGCACGCTGCTCGCGAATCCGTACGGTACGATCCCGGTCGATTTCTTCACCGGCATTCCGGGTTTCGACGGCGTCCACCGGACACAGTGGTCGATCGGTTATATCTTTGACCACCGCTTCAATGACACGTGGACCTTCCATCAGGCATTTCGCTCTTACAACGTCTTTTACGACGGGAGAACCGCGTACGGAATCGGGTTGGAGCCGGATCTGCGCACCTTAGACCGCGCTGCTTACTCATTTCGCGACACCGACACGTTGTATGCAGTCGATAACCAAGCAGAGGCGGACTTGCGAACGGGCTCGATCCGGCATTCCGTGCTGGTAGGCTACGACTTCTCGCGCTCGGGTGATTACCCGACCGGTGGGTTTGCTCCGGTAGAGGGCATAGATGTCTTTGCTCCGCAGTACAACACGACGGCTCCCCCGCTCACTCCCTATCTCAACCAACGCCAGTGGCAGCGGCAGTCCGGTATTTACCTGCAGGATCAAATGAAGATAGCCGAACATTGGACGATTCTGCTGAGCGGGCGCGAGGACTTCGTCACCACGAGAACGCACGACCTGATCGCCGGCTCTGTGACGCCATCGAGCAACAACCATTTTTCCGGCCGCGCCGGCATCTCGTACTCCGCGCCGTTCGGTCTTGCTCCTTACGTCAGTTATTCAACTTCCTTTCTGCCGGTGCTCGGAGTGAATTACTACGGCAGTCCCTTCGTACCGACCACCGGAAAGCAGTTCGAGGCCGGTCTCAAGTTCCAGCCCGTTGGTTGGAACAGCTTTATCACCGCCTCCTTTTACAACATCGACCAGAGCCATGTACAGACGACGGATCCGAACAATTCGCTCAATACGATTCAGGTGGGTCAGGTACGCTCACGCGGCGCGGAACTGGAAGCCGTGTCCAACCTTCATCACGGTCTCGTTTTTCACGCTGCATATTCCCATGGCAACGCGAGAGTAACCGATACTACTGATGCGGATCAGTTGGGAAAATATCTGGTTTCGGTTCCGCGGCAGACTGCATCTTCGTTTCTCGAATATTCGTTTCCCCAAGGGCCGCTGCTCGGCTTAGGCGTGGGCGCCGGAGTCCGCTATGTCGGCATCCAGGCCGGCAGCCCGGACAATACGCTCGAGCTTCCCGGCTATACGCTTTTCGATGGCTGGCTGCATTACGACTGGAAATACACGCGCTTCAGCCTGAATGCAACCAACGTCGGCGATAGGCGATACGTCGGCGTCTGTAACTCGCTCTCGTATTGTAATTACGGATTCGCCAGGCGCGTTATTGGCGGCATCTCTTTCCGATGGTAGAAGTAGAAGCACAACAGCCGGTCGTACATGTACATAGGGGGTTCTGGAGACATCCCCGCCGCGTCTGGCTGCGCCGCGCGATGTTTCAGATCCATCTCTGGGCCGGAGTACTGCTCTGCCTATACGCTCTCGTGATCGGATTTTCCGGCTCGGTCCTCGTCTTTGAGGACGAGCTTGGCCGCTGGAGTGATCCCGCGCTGATGCAGCCGCAAACCGGCGTCGCAGAACCGGTTACGGGCGCCGCTTTCGAGCGTATCTCGCGTGTCGTCGAGCGCACGTATCCTAAGTGGAGGCTGGAAGCGATTTACTCGCCCGGTGTTCGCGGCAGCAAGTATGCCGCGCTCCTCTCACAAGCAGGCAAGTATCGGTATGCTTTCGCCTCGGAGGTCGACGAGCATCTTGTAGGAGAGCAGGCGCTCGACCAGGGATGGCTCAATTGGGTCGCCGACCTTCATTTCCGGCTGCTCGGCGGGACAGTTGGATTCATCGTAAACGGCATCGGCGCGGCTTGTTTGTTGCTCTTGTGTATCACGGGCGTGGTTATCTGGTGGCCGGGCGTGAAGACCTGGAAGCACGCGCTGATTGTCGATTTCCGCCGGCGCTGGAAGCGCATCAACTTCGATCTGCACAGCGCGATCGGCTTCTGGACGCTCGGCCTTATGTCGATCTGGGCTATCTCCGGCATTTACTTTGTCTGGCCGGAGCCTTTTGTCGCGGCGGTCAATGCCATCAGCAAATCGCCGAATGCTGCGCCGCCCACTTTTCACCTTTCCGAGCGCTCCTATGCCGCACGCTTGCCAGTTACCACGCTCGTGGCCAATGCGATGGCAGCCGAACCCGGCGCAAAGCTGCAGGGCATCAATTACGCTTCCCGAAACCAGCCTTTTGCCGTAATGCTCGCCCGTACTGATGTAACGGAATTTCTCCACACGACCTGGGTTTACCTCGATCCGGCAAGTGGCAACATCATCGGGCTCTGGCGCGTCGGAAAGAACGAGACCGTCGGTGACTGGTTCGTCTGGCTGCTCGCGCCGCTGCATTTCGGCACCGCTTGGGGTATGACCGTCAAGATACTGTGGGCGGTCTTAGGAACGCTGCTGCCCCTGCTCGCGATTACCGGAGTGCTGATGTATTGGAACCGGTACCTCTCGAAAAAATGGCGCGCCCTCTGTAAGCTGGCCACGGCGAAGCCCTAACAGTCTGTACCATATCTCCAGTGTTTATGAGCAGGCAGAATGTGGAAGTTCTAATTGCTGGAGCTGGACCTACCGGATTGTCATTGGCGTCCGATCTTGCGCGTCGTGGAGTGCGATTCAGAATTTTCGATAGGGCCCAGCAGTACTTTGCAGGCTCGAGAGGCAAGGGCT
Organism: Bryobacteraceae bacterium; assembly: GCA_036557345.1. Classification (GTDB taxonomy): domain Bacteria; phylum Acidobacteriota; class Terriglobia; order Bryobacterales; family Bryobacteraceae; genus Bog-105. Next base: position 23,167 of record DATBHS010000098.1, on the reverse strand, counting down.
TGCAACGGCGAAGCCTCGAGGTTTTAGACGATTTCGGCATTATTGAAGAGATTCTGACTTAGGTACGTTTCATATTCCCATCCGGCGATATGACGGGACAAAGGTGCTTGGCGAGCGGGACCTGCACGAGGGACGATATCCGACTCCAAGTACCTCGCGTCATCCGCAGCTCGATCACCATCCGCTCGTCCCCTTTGTCATCGATCGTGAAATGGCGATGAAGGAGAAGGCGGCCGTCTTCCTCAAGGTGCGCGCGCGACGGTCTTGTGCCCCGGATGGTCAGGACCGAGGAGCGTAGCCCACAGGACAATGTTCTTGCCGTCGAACGTGCCGTCGCTCTGGCGAATTGACATCGTCGTCTGCCGCGAGTCATACCACACGGTGGTGAAGCGATTCGTTTTGGGATCGAAGCCGGAGATTTCGGTGCCGGTGCTCTTCGTTACGTCAGGATTGAAGAAGGTGAAATCCGACTGTAAAACTTGCCTCCTGGATCACGTACTGCTTACGAGTACCTTCCGTCACGATCGGCTTGCCGTTCCCCGGAAAGAAACTCTTGACGACATCCCAGTCGCCCGTAAATTGCGCAAGCAGCCTCTGACCGGCGCCCGCCGCGTTCCGTGGCTCATATTGATTGTGGGTTTGCTGCGTTCACTCGACTGCTGACTATCTTGGACAGCCGAGCGCCTTGACCTGAGCCTCCGGCAGCGGTTTGATTTGCTTCACTGCTGGAGGCAGTGTCGTCGTGCCCCTCGGGACAAGATAGATTTCGACGCGGCGGTCATGATCCGCCTCGCTGGTCTGCGAGCCTCTGCGCTCCTCCTGATCAGCGCGACCCGACGTCCCGCAGATGCCTGGCCTCGGTTCCGAAGTCTGGTCAGTGCCAACCCAATCCACCCTAATGCGGGATGGATCGACCCTAGCGCAGGTTCCTGTACCGCCGCTTAACACGGCAGCGCAGTTCAGCGTGCGCTGCTCATCGAGCGGAACCGGGGGTCCAGAACGGCGACCAGGTACCGGCAGCGCGTTTGTCTGTTCATCCGCTGCGCGGTGACCGACGAGCACGATATCGTAATCGCCGCTCGCCAGTCGGGGAGCCAAGTCATCGATCAGAATGCGCTTACCGCAGTTGTTCACGCGAGCGTTGTTCTTCGTGAAGACCACGTCGTCGAGTCGCTGCCATACCGGCTGGCAGTTCACCGTAAGGGGAGTGGATTGCGATGCTGTCTTCCCAGTCTCATCGGTAATAGTGACCATAGCAGTAATGGTCTTCGTCTGACCGGTCGCGCCCGGTTCGAAGCTTACGGTGGAGGCATCGAAGGTCGCGTTCTGGTTTGTATCATTGGTTACGGCGCCTTCGCTGGCAGTCCACTTGTAGCTCAAGTTGCCGCCGCAAGCGGAACCTGTCGCGTGAACCGTCAGATTGGCTGTATGCGTACTTGCTGTGTTGGCAGCGCAAGCCAAGGTGGTCGGATCAGCCGTGACACTCGTGATCGCGGGCGCCGTTTCGCTAATCGTGATCGTCGTCGTAGCCGTCACGGGAGCCGGTGGAGGCGGCGGGGGCGGCGGATTCCAGCAGCGTACGGGAAAATGTTTCGGGCGCTGCATGGGCGGAGGAGGCGGAGTCACGTCCGAAATCGTCACCTGCACGGTAAACGTGCCGACATTGTTAGGCGTGAAGGTGAAGGCTGGCGTGTTGCTGCCCTGCGGCTGACCATTCACCGTCCATGCGTATTGAATCATCCGTCCGGCAGCGGGCGCGATATTTGCATGCAGCGTCACAGGCTTTCCCAGGCAGTTCGCGGGGCCGATCACTGCTTGCGCCAGCTCGTTCGGCCCTAATGAACGTACGGTCACTTTCCACATCTTCGGCTTAGCGGGATTGAGACCTGGATTCGGAGTATTTCCGCCGCGAAACTCGGCTCCGCCCTCATTGACCCCAAAGGCCAAGCTCGCCGGAAGTGCTGCCCGACTCAAAATCAGGCAGGCAATCAGCAGTGAAGGTGCCCTTCGCTTCAGCCGCCTTGTCATAACTTCGCAACCTTTACGGGTGAAACACGCCGCCAATTCGGCATGCTCTCTTCAAAGGATGGTTCGCGCTAGCCGAATCTTCTGCTAAGCCGTCCTAATCACCGTCCCAATACTTCAATATAGACGCATTGTGAGGCACTCGAAACTCGCAATTTTGGGACTCCCGATCAGGCAAGCGTGGACCTTGAAGTGATATTTTCCTTGCGTGGACGAAGTGCAACGGCTGTGCGGAGTGGTTGTTGATTCGCTTGATCGAGAGCAGAACGCAACCACCCTTGCCCGACACGCTTATCGAAGCCGCACACAGTTCTATAGGGTGTTCCGGGCCATGATCGAGGAGACGCCGGTTGCCATGCGCCGAAGGCTGCTTTTGGAAAGAGCAGCATGGCAGTTATCTCGTACCCAACGCTCAGTGACAGACATCAGTTTGAATGCAAATTATGGATCGCTCGAAGCATTCACAAGGGCGTTCCGAAAGGCATTTGGTGTTTCGCCGAGCGTATATCGCCGCATGGGAGTGACATCCACTTACCTGCATGCGACGAATGGTATTCATCACTATTCCGGTAAGGACGAAACGAAAGGAGCTGATCAATTCATGGACCTTTTTGATATTTTCTCCGGCCAGGAGTCCTGGCACACCCGACGTCTTCTGGATCTGGCAAAGACGTTAAACGACGGACAGCTTGATCGTCCCTTGAAAAACGAAGTCAAGGTCTTCTTTCCCTGGGACGGACCCGATCAGACGCTGCGGCAGATTCTGGACCGAATGGTGCAAACCAAGGAAGCATGGGCCGCAGCACTCACTGGTAGCAGCATGCCTCCCATGAACAATACCTCGCCGGCGGACCGCACTCCTTCGGCCATGCTGGCGCGCCTTGAAAGAGCGGACGCAAAGTTCCATCAGGTCCTCACGGAGGTCCGGAACCGAAGCGCTTGGGATGACACGTTTGTTGACGCGCTCTGTGAGCCGCCGGAGACCTTCACGTTTGGTGGTATGTTCGCGCACGTGATTACCTTCAACGCCTATAGGCGGATGATGGCGATCGACGCACTGCGATGCCTGGGAGTAAATGTCGAAGGTTTCGGCTGTCCTATGGAATACGTCGCAAGCCTCGCGACCGCGTGAGACTGTGAGTAGCCGCGATAACTCGCGAGGCCTAGAAACGTCGAGGCTCAGACTCGCAGGAGCCTCGATGGCCGCCGGCGCGTGATTCGATAGACAGCAGCCGGCGGGACATTTAAGAGCGCGCGGCCTACGCACGTCGCGTGAAGACCTAACCGGTCGAGAAAAAGCCTGGGAACGGGGCAGCGTGGGCCGTAGGTGAATTGATAAAACGCGCCGCCAGGACGCATGTAGCTAAACGATCCCGAGAGAATCGCCAGGGCCTTTCCGGGCGGTATATTGAGCAGCGGCAGCCCGCTGACTACAGCGCCGACCGGGGCATTCGGAAACAATTCATGGTGGCGGAGACCCGCAGCGTCCATGGAGAGCACCCGTGCTTGCGGAAATCGACGTTGAAGCAACGCGACAAAATCAGACTGGTACTCAACGAGCGTAAGGTCCTGCTGTGTGAGCCCGCGATCGAGAAGCGCCCGCGTAAAGACCCCGGTACCGGGCCCGAGTTCGATAATGGGCCTCGAAGCGGCTGTTATTTCGCTGGCCATCAGTTTCGCCAGCGCCCCGCCGGAGGGCGCCAGAGCACCGACCGCCCCGGGATCCGCGACCCAGGCGCGAAGAAAGGAGAGGGTATCACGCGCGCTCATGCGATGTAGAAGAAGTCCAATACCATCTCTATCGCTATACTAGCGACACCCACGGGCGGATTTACTTTCCAAGAACATGGATGAGTTCGATATCTTCTTGAATGAGTGCTGATTCTGGCTTCCGCCTCGCCGCGCCGTCATGAATTACTGCTGGCGGCCGGAATCCCTCACCGGGTCAGGGCTGCATCGATCGTCGAGGACCGTCTTGCGGACGAACCGCCTCCGGCCTTTGTTCGACGGCTGGCGGAAGAAAAGGCTCGGGCAGTGAACTGCAGGGCCGGCGATGTCGTTCTCGGTGCGGATACGGTCGTTTGCTTAGGCGACGAAATCTTAGGCAAGCCAGCCAGCGATGAAGACGCTTGCCGAATGCTCCGCCTCCTGTCAGGCCGCGAACATTCGGTTTACACTGGTATCTGTATCTTGCGTGGGGACGGCTCGACTGCCGATGTTGCAAGCACGGGGGTGCAGTTCGCGGAACTTTCCGAGGAAGAGATTCAAGAGTACGTACGCACTGGTGAGCCACGGGACAAGGCCGGAGCGTATGCCATCCAGGGGCTGGCCTCTAAATTCGTGACCTCTATTACAGGTTGTTATCACAACGTGGTCGGATTACCTGTTTCGCTCGTCTATCGTCATTTGAAGGCGCTATGAAGCAATGGCTGTTTGCCGCTGCCGCCGCGAGTGGCGCGATCCTGGTTCTGGGTGCGCAAACACCGCACGGCGACGAGTGGAAGGACGAGGGCATTCTCTATCTCGATCACTCGTTGAACGCCCGCTTGCACCCGGTTCCAGTACAGGCGGTACGCCTGGGCGATGGATTCTGGAGCGCTCGCCGCAGAATCACTACCGAGCGAAGTCTGCCAACGCTGCTTGATCTGCTCGAAGAGCACGGCGTTGTGGACAATTTCCGGCGCTTGTCGGGACGTCCCGATCTGCCGCGCAAGGGCCCTCTCTACACCGATTCCGACCTCTATAAATGGATAGAAGCGGCGTCCTGGGCTCTTGCTTCGAACGAGACATCAGAGGCCGAGAAGCAGAAGTTGCGCGGGGACGTCGAGTCGCTCGCTTCCCACATCATCGCCGCGCAGGAGCCGAGCGGCTATCTCAACACTTACTTTGTGGGCGATAAAGCGCGCTTGCGCTTCACCGATCTACTCCATTCTCACGAGGATTATTGCCTCGGGCATCTCATCCAGGCGGGCATCGCCTATTACCGAGCCACCGGAAGCCGCAAGCTGCTCGATGCCGGTATTCGGTTCGCCGATTATGTGATCGATAATTTCGGACCTGCCAAGCGGCCTTTCGTGACCGGCCATCCTGAGCTCGAAATGGCGCTGGTGGAGTTGTATCGCACTACCGGTCAGACGAAGTATCTGGAATTTGCCCGCTATCTTTTCAGCGGAGTCGAGAAGGACCGCTTAAAGCTGAAGGATTCGGATATTCGCTATGCCTTTAGCGGTAAACCTTTTACTTCGCGCACCGAGTTCGAGGGTCATGCCGTCCGCGCGCTGTATGCCGCCTCCGGCGCCACCGATTATTTCACGGAAGCGGGCGACCAGGCCTATAAACGAACTCTTGACTTATTGTGGACCGATCTCACGATGCGCAAGATGTACATCACGGGCGGCGTGGGATCGCGATCAGCCGGCGAAACCTTCGGCGACCCTTACGAACTTCCTGCGGAACAAGCGTACGCCGAGACGTGCGCAGCGGTTGCCAACGTGATGTGGAACTTCCGGCTGCTAGCGCTTACCGGCGATGGACGCTATGCCGACGTGCTCGAACGAGCGCTTTACAACGGCGCGAATTCGGGAATGTCGCTCTCCGGAACTCTGTATTGCTATCGCAATCCCTTGGCCTCATCCGGCGAGAGGCTGCGGAACCCGTGGTATGACACGACCTGCTGCCCCCCGAACCTGGAGCGCCTGTTCGAATCTCTGCCTGGATACTTCTACGCCACCAGCCGCGCGGGAGTGTACGTGAACCTTTACCATACTTCCGAGCTCGACTGGCATCTGGAAGACGGCACGCCATTGAAGCTGGCGCAAACGACATCGTATCCCTGGAGCGGGGAAATCACGTTCACGGTAACGCCCACGCGCGCTTCCGATTTCACACTATACATTCGTTGGCCAGCGTGGGCGAGCTTGGCGGATGTCCAGGTCAACGGCCAGCCCGTGACCCTGACGGCAAGCCAGCGCGGGCTATACGTTCCGATCTCGCGAAACTGGAAGCCGGGCGATACGGTCATGGTGAATTTTCCGATGCAGCCTGTGGTCACGGTGGCGAATCCTCGCGTTGCGGACGAGTATGGCCGTATTGCACTACTGCGGGGACCGCTTGTGTATGCTCTTGAACAAATTGACCAGAGCGGCGCCGCACTTCCTGATATTTTTTATCGTACTAGTACTTTAATTACACCTGAAATTCGCAAGGATTTACTCGGAGGAATTACGGTTCTAAAGGTTTCCGGTCAAGCTGCCGAAAAACCACTTGGGGAGGAGCCTTTATACGAGCCTTTATCAGTGGTATTGAATCAAGCGAAAAGGCCTGTAAATCTGACATTTATACCGTATTATGCGATCGGAAACCGGGAGCCCACACCTATGGAAGTATGGGTGCCTATTTCGAAATTCGATGCGGCCACGGCGTCGGCTTCGGCGGCCAGCCTGGACCGGCACACCGAGATTCGATAAACGCGCCTCATTTCTCTATTGGAGCAGCAACATGCGAGAATCATGGTTGTCCGGCCCCTCCCGGCAGTGTTCTACTCTCTCATGATTTCATTCACTTCCGGACATCGTTCCGCCATCTTAGCCTTTTGGACGCTGTTTAGCGTCTGTTTTAGCGCGGCCGCTCAGCAGACTCCGGTCGCCCCGCCGGCTGTTCCCCCGGCGCAGGAGGAAACTCCCCAGTCAAATACCGAGCAGGCGCCGGTTGATCAGTCGAATGACGGAAAGAACGTTCCGGCGCCCTCGACGGCTGGAGCCCCTGTAGATTCAAATGCTTACAAGATCGGTCCGGCTGATATTCTGCACATTCGCGTGTGGAACGAGCCGGAATTTTCCGGACCGGTGGCCGTTCACCAAGACGGCAAGATCACCCTCCCGCTGGTTGGCGATTTGCAAGCCGGCGGAAACACTCCTGTACAGGTGGAGCAGACGGTCACGAAGGCGCTCGGGAAATACGTGGTGAAGCCGCTGGTAACAGTTACGGTTCAAGCAGTAGGAAGCAAGAAATATTACATGGATGGGTACATCGCCCGCCGTGGTGAATATCCGTTGGTTGTGCCGATTACCGTGCTCGAGGCAATCAGCAAAGCCGGGGGCGTTATGGAATTTGGCAACCAGAAAAAAATCTATATTTTGCGCGGAGACAAGCGCATTCCCTTCAACTATAAAGATGTGGTACGCGGCAAGCATATGGATCAGAACATAGAACTGAAACCGGGCGACCACGTCGTCGTTCCATAAGAGTGTTGCACAGGAATTAGACTGCCATGCTTGATCGACTATCCGTACCCAGGCGCGCACTGGATTTCGAAGATTACATCGATATGGTGCGCCGGAATGTGGGCTGGCTTATCGGGCCCGTGTTCGCCGGGCTCGTCGTTTCCACCGTCGTTGCATTTGTGCTGAGCGATAAGTACGTCTCGCAGGCCAGGATCCGCATCGTACCGCAGCAAATTTCCCCTGAACTGATTCAGAACGTAAGCGCCCAGGATATTGTCGACCGGATCAACGGCATGGCGCAGAACATTCAAAGCCGCGACACATTAACGTCGATCATTAACACCTACGGGCTCTACAAGGATGAACTGAAGGGCGCGCCCATGGAAGACGTCATCACAAAGATGAAAGCTGCCATCGGAATCAAGCCTCTTAACGGCTGGACCAATCTCGCAGGCAAATCGCTGCCCGCCATGGAGGTGACTTTTGCCTACAGCGATAAGTACACGGCTCAGAAAGTATGCAACGAGCTAGTATCACGCTTCATGACGGCAAACAGCGAGCTGAACAGGCAGTTTCAGCAGGCCACCAGCGATTTCTTGACCGATGAAGGCGAGCGGGCCAAGCGCGACCTGGACGAAGTGGAACAGAAGCTGGCTGCCTATCGCGAAAAGAATGCTGGCCGCCTGCCGGATGAGATGCAAACGAACCTTGCGCAGATGAATGCGCTCGAGAATCGCGCCGGCAGTTTTTCCGATGCCCTGACCCGCAACAGCGAGCAGCGCATGATGCTGGAGTCCGAACTCGGCATCGCCAAAGATCGCCTGTCGACCTACCAGATGAACTCGCCGCAGGCGCTCAGCCAAAATCAGAAAGTTGCTGCGCTGGATAAGGAAATCGAGCAACTGCAAGACAACATCGAAAGCATGAAGACCCGGTACACGGATGACTATCCCAATCTGCAGGCTGCCCGGGACCGTCTGGCTTTTTTGAAAACCCAGCGTGAGAGGACCGCCAAGGAGCAGGCGGCTAAGGAACAAGCGGCAAAGGACAATCCCTCCAAAGAGCCGCCCACCTATAATCCAGGCCAGACCCGCGAACGTATGAACGCCGAAGCCGCCGTCCAGCAAATTGAGACGCAATTGAAGGCGAACGAAATGGAACGCAAGAGATACAACGATCAGCTAGCCAAGCTGAATGCCACGTTGAACGCTTACTCCACCCGCCTTCAGAGTATGCCCGCCAGCGAGAAAGACTACAATGACCTGCTGCGCGAGCGTGATCTCGCTAAGCAGCGATACATCAACTATCAGATCAAGCGTGAGAAGTCGGGCGTCTCGCTGGAGCTCGAACGGCGCAAGCAAGGCGAGACGCTGGAGCTAATTGATTCCGCATCTCTGCCACCGGCGCCCTCTGCCCCCAAGCGATCCATGATTATTCCGATCGGCGGAGGCGTGGGCCTCGCTCTCGGCGTGGTTCTGGTCGGTATGCGGGAAGTCAAGGACACGTCATTGAAGAACTTGAAGGATGCGCGTCTGTACACCCAGTTATCGATCCTTGGAAGCATTCCACTGCTAGAAAATGACGTTGTCGTGCAACGCCGTAAGCAGATGATGTGGGTCAGTTGGGCTGCAGCGACGTTTCTCGGGCTAGCTATCGCGGCAGGATCCGTCGCGCATCATTATTGGAGCTAAGGCATAACGAATGAGTCGTGTCCACGACGCTTTGCGAAAAGCGGCACAAGAGAAAGACGCATCGCGAAAAGCGGCGCAAGAACAGATCCGGCCCCCGCGGCCGCCGATTCAGCGTAATCCTGTTTTCGCTGCCAACGTCGAGGCGGCTGCGCCTTCTCCCGAGGCGGCGCCAGCACCCGCAGCAGCTTCCTTTACATCTGCACCCGAGGCCTCGTTTACGCCCGCAGCCGTCTTCGCTCCCGCCGCGCCTTCCGATGCTGCGGATGAACTCGTAGCTGTTCAGCCGCCAACTGCTCCGCCTCCCCCGGCCGGTCCGGCTTCGGCGGTTCTTGCGGCGGCCCACACATGGCTGGCCGAAGCAGGAAACGATCTCGAGACGCTGGAACAGTTCATCCAGAACGCCCGGCAAGCGCCCTACGATCCCATTCCCGAAGCCTTGGTCGTCAATCCATCCAAGCCTCGTGAGGCGCCCTCTGAGGAGTTTCGCTCGCTACGCACGCGTCTGAACCATCTGCAGACTTTGCAGCCTCTTCGAACGCTCGTTGTGACCAGCGCTTCCCCGGCCGAGGGGAAGTCGTTTACGGCATCGAATCTGGCCATCACCCAGTCACAGCTTACCGGGAAGCGAGTTCTGCTTGCCGACTTCGATTTCAGGCGTCCGACGGTCGATAAAATCTTTCGCCTGCCCGCTTCGCCAGGTATCACCGACTACCTCCAAGGAAAAGCTCGCGTGGGCGAGATCATTATCAAGGTGGGCGACACCAACCTTTACACGATTACCGCCGGAGAGGTGGTTACGAATCCTCTCGAACTCCTAAACCTCAAAGAGTGCGGCGCGTTGATCGAGGGCTTGCGTAACCATTTCGACTGGGTCATTCTCGATAGCCCGCCCCTGCTATTTGCAGCCGACGGCAACCTTCTCGCCACCATGTGCGATGGCACCATACTGGTTGTGCGGATCGGGACCACGACCTTCGATTCGGTGACCCGCGCCATGCAGTCGCTTTGTGAAAATAACGTGTTGGGTGTGGTCGTGAACGGAGCGCGCCGGAGCGAGCTCTATAGCAAGTACAACTACTACCACGATTATTACTACGCCCCAGAAACTGCCGAGCTTGAAGCCGCTCTGCCCCCTGCCGCGGACGAGGAAGGCGTTCCCGTTGACACTGCTGTCAAATAACCCCGCCAAACACGCAGATACTCTTCCCACGGTTCACGAGTTGATTCGTACGCGTTGGAGCCCGCGATCGTTTTCGGAAAGGCCGATTTCCAACGAAGACCTGAGAACCATCCTTGAAGCCGCACGCTGGGCGGCTTCCTCCTTCAATGAGCAGCCGTGGCGCTTCTTGATCGCCAGAAAATCCGATGGCGAGGTGTATGACCGGATGCTCAGTCTACTGGTGCCGCGCAATCAGGAATGGGCGAAGACCGCACCGGTCCTCATGATCATGGCTGCCAAACGGACCTTCAGCCATAACGGCTCGCCGAATTCCTACGCGCTGCACGATACCGGGGCTGCTCTTGCGCACTTCATGTTGCAGGCGCACGCGCTGGGCCTGTACGCCCATGGCATGGCGGGCTTTGATCGCGCGCGGGCGCGCGAGGTTCTCGGGATCCCAGACGATTACGATCTCGGCGCTGCCGTTGCGCTCGGCTATCTCGATACCCCGGACAAGCTCACCAACGAGCAGCAGAGGCAGGCGGAAGTGGCCAAACGCGTCCGCAGACCGCTACATGAGCTTGCGTTCGGCGGGCATTGGGGCGAGCCGCTCGCGCTGTAGAGAAGAGACGAGGCACGCATCGGGCGAGGTATGCCTCGCCCCTACCTCAGCGCCAGATCGGACGGCTTGACGCCTTTCGTATACATCTCTGATGTATACGAGTGCGGATGATAGTCGCCCACCAGATCGACATCGGCTTTTGCCGGAATCTTGTTCTCGAGGCCTACAGCCCAGTAGGTTGCGTTCACCAGAAGGCGCCGCAGGCCCTCGCTCTCCAGGTCGTCGGCTGCGCCCATGGTGGACGTGAAAACACGGGCCGTGTTGCCGGACTCGGCCTTGAAACGGTTCGTCCATGCGACGGGCATCATCGGATCGTTCACCTTGCCAGCAACTGGCGGATCGTCCCGATGCAAGCCGGAAAGCACCTGTCCCAGCAACAAAGGCCGACACGTGGGAAGCATGGGCAAGGTAACTTCATACACTTCTGTAGGAACCCAGATCTCGCCGGTCCCTATGCCGCGCAGAATGGGATTCCGCGCCGCGCCGGGTGCATAGAACGCGCGAGTGCTTTGTTTTCCGTGCTGGCCGTGATGGGCGACCCATGTTTCGCCTACCACCTTGCGGCCGAAGCCGCCTTCCCATCCCGGAATCTTGCTGTTCCAGTTGTATTTTTCGTAGGTCTTGCTGGTCTTCACCTCGAATGGATGCGTGCCGGTGCGAATAGCGATAATCGGCCGGCCCGATTGCGCGTAATCGATTATCTCCTTCATCTGGTCGTCGGGTAGATCGCGCCACCGCATGAACAGCACCATGAGGTCCGCTTTGCGTAGCGCCTCGAGACCGGGCGTGTTGCGGTTATATTTCGGGTCGATCGTACCGTCGGCCGGGTTGATTGGAAACAGGACCGTACATTTGAATCCGTGATGGACGGCAAGAATCTTGGCGAGCTGCGGCAGCGCTTCCTCGGAATGATATTCGGCGTCGTCGCCCGCGATCAGCACGACATATTTGCCATGCCCAGGACCGTGCTTACCTTCATATGTGACGCCAGCGGCTTGCATCTGGGCCGCTGTGACCAGCAGCAGCACCGGTAGAACGAATCGTGATTGAAACATAGATTTCGAGAGATGATCGGGCTAGAGAAGCATGTGTTCTTCTTTGCGCAGCGGCCGGCAGGTACTCCGGCGGGCAACTACGGTCGGAACCGCTACTTCGCGGTTTTCGGCGTCTCCCGATTCGATCTGCGCGATGGCCAGTTTGGCAAGCTGCCGCCCCACCTCCACCATGTCTACGCAAACGCTGGTCAGATTGGAGCCGCGCGAATGTCCTAGTTGATGCTCGAAGCCGATGAGGCTCACGTCTTTGGGAACGTCGCGACGGTGCTGCCTGAGCCCTTCACGCGCGCCGAAGGCCAATTCGTCGGAGCCGGCCAGAATGGCTGTCACGGGCCACTGCTCTTCGAGAATGTAGGTAACAGCCGACTGCCCATTTTCGAATTCGTCATCCGAGAGCGCGATGGTGTGAACGTGCGGCTCCAATCCCAGATCGGCCATGGCGCGCGCATATCCTCGATACCGGTTTTTGTGCCACGGCCGGGATGCATCGCCGATATACCAGATATGAGTATGGCCAAGTTGAGCCAGGTAGTGCGTTGCTTCGTAGCAACCTGCTTCATCGTTGTATTGCACCCGGCTGCTCTCGATCTCGTCCTCGCCCGGATCGACTACGTGATTGCCCAGAAGGACATATTTGAAGCCATGGTTGGCAAACGCGGTCAGGATATTGCGATAGACGGTACCCGCGATGATGACGCAATCGGCAAGTCCGGGCGTTTCGATAACGCTTGGAATCTGTATATCCTGCGCGCTCAGCTCGGGCGGAAACTGATGCCGCGCGAATAGCAGGTAGTACCCCGCCTTGGCGCAATGTTCTTCAATACCGAGCAACAGCAGGGACTGATCGGAGCTCAGGCCGAAATCGTTGCACAGCACCAGGCCGATGATGCGGGATTTCGTGTGGACGACGCTTCGGGTCCGTGAGTTCAACCGGTATCCCAGCTTGCGGACCACGGTCTCCACGCGGATGCGAAGTTTTTCATCGACATCGTCATACCGGTTCAGCACGCGCGAAACCGTACCGATAGAGACATTGGCGCGCGCGGCGACATCCTTCATGGTGGGAGACGAGGAGCGGCGCGGCATCGGCTATTCCTTCGAAGCAAGCGCCGGAGACCCGTTCGCGATCTCAGAAATGTCCACCGGTCTCCGCTCCTTTATCGATCGGTATCCGGCTTCGATCAGCGCCATCGTTCCCAGGTTCTCCCGCCCGCAGGTTGGCGGCTCCGTATGAGCTGCGATCGCATTCATGAGATCGGCCATGGGGCCTTGAAACGCATCCGGGAACCACACTTCGGGCCAACGAGGCGTGATCCAGACGCCCGGCTTCATAACGCTGGTGAAGGTCAGAGTGCTAGGCGAGCGATTCGGATACTGCGGCCAGCCAAGGGTTCCTTCCGCCAAGCCATCGGTACCCTCTACGCGCCACTTAATGTACGGGCGCAGATCGTCGCGTTCGGTGCGTGGTCCGGCCCACACGTCATCCCATCCGGCCGCCCTGAATCCGTCTGCGTATTCAAGTATGTACAAGCAGATCCCGTCTTCATGAGGGAAGCGCGTGCGAGGATCTTTACGCACGCTGACGAAGATCGATTCAGGGTCGCCGAACAGGTAACGGAAGCTGTCCAGGTGATGGATGCTCATGTTCAGCAGCGTGAGCCGGCCGTATTCGCGCAGCCACGCCTGCCAGTGCGGCACCGCGCGCATCTCGATGGTGGCCAGTACCGGCGTACCGAGATCGCCGCGGTTCAGCAGCTTCTTGAGAGCTCGAATCGACTGGTCGTAGCGCATGTTTTGATTCACAGCAAGGACCACATGCGTTTCCTCACAGACACGAACGATTTCGGCGGCGTCTTCGAGCGTAACGGCCAGAGGTTTTTGCGCCAGAATGCCCTTTAACCGCCGGCCATGCTGGAGAGCGCGGCGCACCATGTCGAGTTGCCTATCGGGCGGAACGGCGATGTCGAGAATCTCGATGGCCGGATCCTGCACCATCTCCTCGATCGTCTCGTATACTCGCGGTATGCTCCGCAGATCGGACACCTCGCGCGCGATTTCCGGGGTTCTCGACGTAATCGCAGCCACGTTAAAACCTGCGTCCGCGTACGCCTTCAGTTGCACATCCCGCATGATGAAGCCCGCACCCACGGCGCCGATGCCGAAATCGCTGCGAAGCGGCTTAGAAACCGGGTAATTGAGATCCAGATCCAACGAAGGCTCCCGCCATGAATTTAATGATGAACGTTTATGATATTATCGCTGCGGGCCGAAGAAGGTCAATAACAAGAAGCGGCAACGAGTTAAAGAGGAGGTCTACGCCTTGAAGCTGGGGCTGATCAGTTCCGCATGGCTGGGCACGCCGGTAGGTACCCGGCGGGGGATCGAGCTAACAAAAGAGATCGGCTTCGACACCATAGACATTTTCGCAGATCCTCTCGAAATCGATCCTGCCGAGCGCCGCTTGATCCGGAAAACGTGCGAAGCGTGTCACCTGCCCGTGGTGTCTACGGTCTGCTGCGCTTTGGGCATCGCCGATTTCAATAAGCCGGTTCGCGATTTTCACGTAGCGCGGGCAAAGCAATACCTGGACTTCGGCTACGACCTGGAAGCCAGGAACCTGCTGCTGGTGCTCGGCGAATATATTTGGGAACAGCAGGTCATCGCGCCGCGGGACCAGTGGAAATGGGCAGTCGAGCATGTGCGGGAGCTGGCCGAGTATGCGGGCGGCCTTGGACTAGAGCTGGCCATCGAGCTGGAGCCTTTCAAGCTCTCGCTCGTTAACAATGTAGACGGCATGAAGCGCTTCCTGGCGGAAGTGAATCATCGCGCGGCCAAGGCAAACATCGATATTTCGCATCTGGCGCTAGCACGTAATCAGGCGGATGAAATCGCGAAGCTGGCGGGACGGATCGCGCACGTTCACCTGTCGGATTGCGATGGGAAGAAACACGGCGACCTGCCTCCTGGCCGTGGCACGGTGGATTTTCCGCCATATTTGAAGGCATTGGCAAAATCCGGTTTCGCGGGCACGGTCAGCATCGAGCTGGAATATTCGCCCGAGCCGGATAAGATCGCCGATTGGGTGCGCGAGGCGTACGATTCAACCAACAAGTTAATGACGTCACTAGGAATTCGTTCTTGAAGTTAGAAAGGAGATAGGTTATGGCTGCCGGTCCATTGAAGGACGAAAGACTCCAGGAGTATGAACGCACGGGGTTCGTGCTCGAACGCGGCCTGTTCGATAAAGAAGAAATCGATCTGCTGCGGCGCGCGGCCAAGGAAGACCGCGAACTTGACCAGCACTCTTTCGGTAAGGGGGATGGCGAAGGTGGCACGGTCAGACTGTCGCTGTGGAATCACCCAGGCGACACCATCTACGGCATGTTTGCGCGCTGCGAGACGATTGTGAACTCCGCCGAGAAGCTCTTAGGAGGCGAAGTCTATCACTATCACTCGAAGATGATCATGAAGGATGCGAAGGTGGGCGGCGCATGGACCTGGCATCAGGATTACGGCTACTGGTATCAGAACGGCGTCCTGTTTCCGCTGCTGTGCAGCGCATCCATTGCTGTGGATCCGGCTACTCGGGAAAATGGATGCCTGCAAGTGCTCAGCGGTTCGCATCAGATGGGACGTGTCGATCACGTTTTAACCGGCGAGCAGGCCGGCGCGGATATGGAGCGAGTGCGGGAAGCGGAGAAGCGGCTGCCTCTGGTGTATGTCGAAATGGAGCCGGGCGATGTGCTGTTTTTTCACGCGAACCTGTTGCACCGGTCCGATCAGAACCGCTCCGACAAGCCGCGCTGGTCCATGATCTGCTGCTACAACGCGGCCCGCAACGATCCCTATAAGGAAGCGCATCACCCAAGATACACGCCGCTCAAGAAGGTGCCTGATTCGGCCATTCGTGAAGCGGGCTTGCGCCGTTTCGCCGACACGAAGGCGGATGTCGCCTGGCTCGAGTCGTCGAAGGATCACAGCGCTCGCAGTCTTGCGGACAAGGCAGAACAACGGGTTTAATGGATTCCTCCGCGAGTGCCGGATCGCTTCGCGATCCCCATCTTCGCGTGTTCATGAACCTGATGGCGCTTGATTCGACGGGGCCCCGGGGCAGCTTTCTTGAAAGGCTCGAAGGCATTCGAGCGGCTGGGTTTGATGGCGTTCAGTTCACGGCGTTCGCCGGCAGGGAGGAGTTAGCCGACTGCGTTTCTCTCGGCTCAGGTTTCGCGGGCAGCGGCCGGATCAATTTACCGGAAGAGGCATCGCCTTTCGCTGAACGTATCGCCGGCGATGGTTATGAATG
Organism: Bryobacteraceae bacterium; assembly: GCA_036557345.1. GTDB lineage: Bacteria > Acidobacteriota > Terriglobia > Bryobacterales > Bryobacteraceae > Bog-105. The sequence continues at coordinate 7,090 of DATBHS010000098.1, read as the reverse complement.
CGCAACGCTTCACGCCGGTTGGGGCCTGGAAGACGACGAGCAGGCCGCTCGTCTGATTCAAAGCATCCTGACAGCAGCGCAGCGCTGGCGCATCCCACTTTATATCGAAACGCACCGGGCAACCATCTTTCAGGACATGTGGCGCACAGCGGGTTTCGTGCGCCGGTTTCCAGACGTCCGGATCAATGGCGATTTCTCGCACTGGTACACGGGCCAGGAGATAGTCTACGGCGGATTCGAAAAGAAGCTTGCTTTCATCGAACCGGTGCTGGAGCGCGTCCTGTTCATTCATGGCCGGATCGGCAATCCGGGCTGTATGCAGGTGCGAGTGGATCCCGATGCAGCCCCGGAACCCGTGTACGTCGGACACTTCAAGCAGTTGTGGACGGCTGCATTTCGCCATTTCCTGCGCGCAGCATCACCAGGCGATTCGATCTACTTCGCGCCGGAACTGCTCGCGCCGGAGATCTATTATGCGCGCACGTTTCCGAATCGCGACGGCGTCCCTGTCGAAGAGAGCAATCGCTGGGAGCAATCGCTGTTGCTGAAGCAGATTGCGGAAGAGTGCTTTCAGAAGGCCAAGGACATGGTGGCACAAGATGAGGCTGCGAAAAGCAATCCGTTTTAGGTCGCTTATGCTTCCGGCTCAGTTTCTGGTAGTTACTGGGATCGCGGTGCATGGAATATACGCTCAGGATGTTGCGGCGGGGAAGCGGCAGTTTGCGCAGACATGCGGCTTCTGCCATGGCCCGGACGGACGCGGCGCCAGCGGGCCGGATCTGCTTCGCTCGTCCCTCGTCAGTCATGATGTAAACGGGAACCTGATTGGCGAAGTCGTTCGGAATGGACGCCCTGCGAAGGGAATGCCCGCCTTCCCGCTCTCCGACGCCGAGATCAAAGCCATTGCAGATTTTCTTCATGCAGAAGCGAAACTCGCGGCATCCGTGACGCAAAGGAATCCATCTGAATATCCTCTCGAGAAGCTGCTGGTCGGAAATGCCGAGGCCGGAAAAGCATACTTCAACGGCGCAGGAAGATGCTCGGCATGCCATTCGGTAATCGGAGATCTGGCGCATATCGCTTCGAAGTACAAGCCGTTCGATCTGCAAACGCGCATTGCGTTTCCCTCTGGCGCGGATCCCAAAGTTACCGTCACCGAAAAGTCCGGCAAACAGTACTCAGGTGACCAAGTTTACTCGGATGAATTTCTGATCTCCCTACGCGACGCGCAAGGTTGGGTTCACACCTGGAAGCGCAGTGACGTGAAAGTTGAAGTGGAAAACCCGCTCGCTGCCCATGAAAAACTACTCGCGGCGTACACGGACCGGAACATTCATGACCTGTTCGCCTATTTGGTGACATTGAAATGAAGCTCTCGCTCATTTTCGTCCTGGGGGCGATTGGCGCTTACGCGCAAGGTCTCGATCCCACTTCCCTGCTCCATCCGACACCCGACAGTTGGCCGACCTACAACGGCGATTACTCCGGCAAACGCTTCAGCTCACTCCGGCAAATCAACAGATCGAACGTCGGGATGTTAACCATGGCATGGGCGTTCCAGATCAACATCGCAACGGGCATTGGGTTGAAATCGACTCCGTTGCTCGTGAATGGAACGTTATATTTCACCGAACCGGACGATGTCTGGGCAGTGGATGCGCGGACGGGCAGGCAGAACTGGCACTATCACTATCGCGCCAACGAAGGTCTGCACATCGGGCAGCGCGGGCTTGGCATGTATAAAGGGCGGCTGTATTTCGAAACGCCTGATGCTCATCTGCTCTGTCTCGATGCGAAGAGCGGAGAGGTGCAATGGGACGTGTTGCTGGCCGACGTAAAGCTCGGCTACTGGGCGACAATGGCCCCGTTAATCATCGGGAATCATGTGCTCGCGGGAATATCAGGCGACTTCAACGATCTGCATGGATTTATCGATTCCTTCGATCCGGAAACCGGAAAGCTCCAGTGGCGCTGGGACGCGCTTCCGAAACCGGGAGAGCCGGGATCGGAAACCTGGCCCGCGAACAGCGACGCGATTGCGCACGGCGGCGGAATGACGTGGATCACAGGCACCTACGATCCCGATCTCAACCTGCTCTACTGGGGCACGGCTAACCCTAATCCCGTCTTGGTGGGCAACACGCGACCCGGCGATAATCTGTACACTTGTTCGATCGTCGCTCTGGATCCGGACACCGGTAAGCTGGTTTGGTATTTCCAGGTATCGCCGCATGATGTTCACGATTGGGATGCCGTGCAAACTCCGGTACTCGTCGATGCTGAGTTCAAGGGCGAGCCGCACAAACTGTTGCTGCAGGCCTCGCGCAATGGCTATTACTTCGTGCTGGACCGCACGAATGGGAAACCCCTGCTCTCAGTGCCCTATGAGGAGATCAACTGGAGTTCGGGTGTTGACTCGCGAGGAAGGCCGACCTCCAATCCGGAGAAAGATCCCAGTGCTGCCGGGACGCTCGTGGCGCCGGACGCTATTGGCGCGACCAACTGGATGGCGCCCAGTTTCAACCCCGAAACGGGTTTGCTGTATGTCGATTCGCACCGCTGTTTTGGGCTTTATTACGATCTCTCGGAAGGCAGACCGGAGGGTTTCGGCGGAACCAATCTCTATTTGTGGTCGCGGTCCGCCTTGCGGGCGATAGAGTACCAGACGGGGAAGACGCGATGGGAGCATGATCTCGGGCCGGGACACAACTGGGCCAGCGTGTTGAGCACAGCAGGCGGTCTTGTTTTTACGGGCGATAACCACGGGAACATGCTGGCGCTGGATGCCGCAACAGGCGAGACGCTGTGGCACGCTTCCGGCGGCGGGGCCGTGCAAGGCGCGCCGATCACCTATGAACTGGATGGCCAGCAATACGTGTTGATCGGCTCAAATAATGTCTTGTATTCGTGGGCGCTGCCCGAGAAGCTAATCGCGGAATCCGGCCGGGGCGCAACAGAATCGAAATGATGCGAGAGCTTGGCAGGCGCGCTTTCCTGAGCACCGGCGGAAGCATGGCAGTTTCGGCCGGGCTGGCGGCGCATACCCGGGACACGTTCGAGTTCAGCTACCAGCCCGCGATTGGAGAGCGTCTCGACCAGGGGCCTTTCGAGATCGATCAGGACCAGGGTTGGTACACGCTAATGACGACGACACCCTCCAATGGGCACATAAGAAACTATGGCCTCGGACTCGTCGGCTACACCTGGGAGGAGAATGGTCCGGCTGTTCCAGTGCGTAGCGGCAAAGAGACACTCGAAGAGGCTGTCGAGCGCATGGCAAGTCTTCCCTTCGTCGATGTGCTCTATATCCGTTGCGACTGGCGCAATGTCCAAACCAAGCCGGGCCAGTTGGATTTGGATCCGGTCTGGAATCTGACACGCGATGCTGCCAAGCGGCATGGACTGCGCTTTGCGTTTCGAATCCAGCTTTCTAACCCTGAGATTCAGCCCAAAGAGATCGCGCTTCCCGTGTTCCTTCGCGACAAGGTGCCGCTCGTGAAGATCGGCAGCATGCAGAGGCACGCCAACGCTGTGGAGTTCGTCGAGCCGCGCTACGATCATCCTGCCTTTCAGGCAGCCTTCCGCGAATTGAACGAGCTTCTGGCCGTGCGCTTCGATAACGATCCTTTGCTTGAGTGGATGGATCTGATGCAATACGGGTTCTGGGGAGAAGGCCACACGAGCAACCTGCCGAACCCGTTTCCCGATTATGTGACGGCCGAACGTACCTTCTATGAGATGACCAAGTTTCAACTGGAAACGTGGAAGCGGACGCCTCTGGCCGCGAACACGCAGCCCGATATCAGCAAAGTGGGAAACAAAGAGATACTCAACCTTGCCCTGCGCTCCGAGTGCTGGCTCCGGTCAGACAGCATCATCGTGGAAGAACCCATTCAGATCGAGGAACTCGGCAACCGGCCGCCATGGCTGCCCGTGATTATGGAGGACGGATATCTTCGCGCCTACGACGTAGCGAAGATTCCGGTCGATGATGTAGGTGTAAATCTTCGTGAGAACGCCATGCTTCACGTTCTGGACCTGGGCGCTAATTACTGGGCGCTTTGGACGGAAGCGGAGAATCTTGCCAGGTATAACGAGCGCTATCCGAATGGCTTTCGCGCTTTGCAGCAGCGCATGGGTTATCGCGTGCGGCCTTCCTGGATCTGGCAGCGGAAACGATATAACACGTTTGAGCTGATTGTGGGCGTGGCAAACGATGGCGTGGCTGGAATACCGGGCTTGCTGCGTCTGACGCTCGAGACGGCAGATGGCAAATTCCGCGAAAGCGGCTATCTCGACGCCGGGCATCCGCACGCTGGAAAGATGCGCCAGGCCGGCTTTTTGCTGCCTCGTGAGATCGACCGCGGCGAACTGAAACTCAAGGCCGAACTGGAGTCCAAAGCCCACGTACGGCGGCCTGTGCAGTGGGCGTGCGCGCAGCCGCTGAACTCTGATGGCTCGCTCTCAATCCGGTTAATACAGTCGAATGACGCGCGATGGCGCAAGGGCGTGTAGTTGCGAAAGGCGAGGCATGCCTCGCCACTACTGCTTCACACGGATTTTGCCGAGCTTGTACCAGCCATCCGCCTCCCTACCCTCCATAGCAAGCCGGATGGCCGGCTGAAGCGTAACAGGATCAAGCAGCACGACATCGAGTTGATAGTCGCCGGCAGGCAGATCTTCGGGCACGAAGACCGGATCTTCGAACACGGCATCTCCGGGAAGCCATTTGCGCACATCCGCGTCCGTGCGCACGACTGCGGAACGGCCAGGTGAACGAAAACGGAATGCAAGCACGAATGACCTGTATACTGGCGCGACGCCTTCGTTCACCCACCAGGTGGAGAGCCCGATGGGCTGGCCCGGTGAGACTTCGTCCTGCCATTCGGCCTCCCGCAAAGCGAGCCGGTAGCCCATCTTGCGCTCGAAATCGTCAAAGGTATTCGTCCAAGCTTGCGGGATCGCGCTGGACTTGACGTTCACAGTGCTCACGTGCCAGCGCAGAGCTTCGTTCAGAATGTAGTTCACGTCCCACTCGTGGCGAAACCACGACTCCGGAACCCCGCAAGTCTCCATCGAGACAGGCGCGCTCTTCCAGACCTCCTGTATGCCTGTTCTCGCGATCTGCTTCGGATAGAAATCGAACATGTGGGCCCAGCCCGGACGCATATCGCCGAGGCAGTCGAAACGCCAGCCCGCCCCACGGCTTGTGCCGTATGCCAGCGCCTCAGGTTGGTCGAAGTTCATCAGCAGCGGCGTCTTTCGAAATGCCTTGAGATAGACATCGATCAGCTTTCGCTGCACGTCAAACTCAGGCATGTAGTCGCTCCATCCTTCGCCCCAAAAGCCAACAGTCGAAATATCGACGCTATCGAGATCGGGATGGCCGTCGTAGCGTTTTCCGGCCTCGACGATGAGCGCGCTCCAGTACTTGAAATAGAGCGGATCGCTGAAATCGGGCTGCCAGATCTTGCCGTCTTTTGAAGAATCGCTGTTTGCGCGCCGCGCGCCCGATTCGCGGTACCACTGCGGGAGCGGGTGTTTCGGATCGTAAGGCATCAGGCGCATGGCGAGCCGCTGTCCGTGCCGACGGGATTCACGGAGAGCGAGGTCGATGATCTCCCAACGAACCTTTCCCTGGTCGGGCTCGAGCGTGGACCAATGCCAGCGGCAATAGGCCACCGTAGAAACTGGAAATTCGGGCTTGTCCGGCGGTGACGTCAGAACCTGAACAGGACCTTCCTCGGACCATTCGACGCCGGTGTTCAAAGCGTCACCGTTATATCGCTGGAAGGTCTGGATGCCCATGCCCGGGTTCACCAGAATGTCGTGTATCTCTGCAGGGCGGATTTTGACGGTTGCAGATTGAGCAAAGTGCCCCGCAACGAGGAGAGCCGCACAAGAAAAGGCCGATTTACTCGCAATGCGCAAATGAGCATGATATGACAGTTCGAAAGGCAACGAAACCAAAAGATGGTCAATCGACGAAAATGGTTAGCTACCGTAGGAGCGGGCACGATGGTGGGCGCAGCGCGGGATAAAGCTGCCGGCGAGCAACGTACAGCCGGTGACCAGCCAAAGGAGCTGGCACTTTCCGAGTATGAGCCGCGCAGCATGCTGCGCGTAAAGGAAACACATGTCAGCCAGGCGCGGCATCCTGTCATCGACATTCACACGCACCTGTCATTTTCGGCAAAGAATGAGCACGGTGTATCTGTCGGGGCAGCGCGCCATTATCTGGCGGCCCCTGATTTCCTGCTGCCCGTTATGGACCGGCATAATCTCCGCGCGCTGACGAATCTTACCGGCGGCTTCGACGAAGGGCTTCGCGAATCCGTCGAGAGATTCGACAAGGCGCATCCCGGCCGTTTTTACACGTTTACGGAGCCTTCCTATAACCGGTTTTTGGAGCCAAACTATACGAAAGTTCAGGCCCAGGCGATTGCCGACGCGCATTCCGCCGGGGCCAAAGGTCTCAAGATCCTGAAGACCCTCGGGCTCTACCTCCGCGAAAATATCACCCGCGGCACGCTCGTAAAAATCGACGATACGCGCTTCGACCCGATGTGGGATGCATGCGGCCAACTAGGCATTCCCGTCGCGATTCACATCTCCGATCCCGTTGCGTTTTTTACGCCAACCGACCGCTTCAACGAACGCTATGAAGAGCTCCACCGACACCCCGACTGGTCCTTTTACGATCACGACTTCCCATCGAACGCTGAACTTCTCGAAGCCCGCAATCGCGTCTTCGCACGCCATTCGAAAACGCATTTCATCGCCCTGCATGTGGGCAACTTCGCAGAAGACCTGGAAAATGTAAGTCAGAATCTGGACCGCTTTCCGAATATGTCGGTCGATATTGCGGCGCGCATCGGCGAGCTCGGACGGCAGCCCAGGACCGCTCGCAAGTTCTTCGATAAGTATCAGGATCGGATTTTGTTTGGGACCGATGCGACTCCGCACGGCCATGAAGTCCCGCAGCAGATTTACAACGACCAGCTGTACGAGATCTACTTCCGGTTTCTCGAAACCGAAGACGACTATTTCGATTACGCGCCCGCGAAGATACCTCCTCAGGGCCGCTGGC